>NZ_SACN01000001.1:2129135-2433297 GCF_004005865.1 Sphingomonas crocodyli | reverse complement strand
TGGTGGTCACAAATCCGGTCGAAGGCCGCGAGGACGAATATAATGACTGGTACGACAATCAGCATCTGGCCGATGTGATCGCGATGGACGGCTATACTGCCGCCAAACGCTACACCGTCACCGCGCTGATGGGCGACAAGCCCGCCGGCACCTATGCTGCGGTCTATGAAATGGAGACCGAGGATCCGATCACGGCGTTCGAAAGCCTCGGCAAGGCGATGGACGCCGGCACGATGTACATTTCGGACGCGATGGACCCGGTGCGGCTGTCGGTCTCGCTGCTGACGCCGATCGGGTAACGTCCCCACTTTCCTCGTCATTGCGAGGAGCCGCAGGCGACGAAGCAATCCAGGCCCGCACTTGAGTTAGGTCGCGAGCCTCTCTCATTCGGGCCTGGATTGCTTCGCTGCGCTCGCAATGACGAGTGTTTGTGGAGAGGCTACCTCTCCACCACCGGCGCGAACATATAGCCTTCGTTGCGCACCGTGCGGATTAGTTCGGTGCTGCCCTCGCTGCCCAGCTTGCGGCGCAGGCGGCTGACCTGCACGTCGATCGCGCGGTCATAGAGTTCGCTGTCCGAACCGCGCGCATAATCGAGCAGTTGATCGCGCGTCAGCACGCGGCGCGGATGCTCGACGAAGGCGCGCAGCAGGCGGAACTCGCCGTCGGACAGGATCACCGGCCGATCGTTCGGATCGTAGAGTGCGTGCGCCTCGACATCCATGCGCCAGCCCGAGAAGCGATATCCGGGTTCCTTCGCCGCGTCCTTTGCCTTGCCCGCCGCCGGTTCGGCGCGCACGCGGCGCAGCACGGTGCGAATGCGCGCCAAAAGCTCGCGCGGATTGCATGGCTTGGCCAGATAATCCTCGGCGCCCATTTCGAGGCCGACGATCCGATCGACATCGGTGCCGACCGCCGACAGCATGATCACCGGCGGCCCTTCATCACGCTGCAACCCGCGCAGCGCCGACAAGCCATCCTCGCGCGGCATCATCACGTCGAGCACGATCAGATCGTATCGGTGCGCAGCCAGCCGTTCGCGCATCTCGATCGGATCGGCGGCAGTGTCGGCGCGAAATCCGTGCTTTTCCAGAAAGGATGACATGAGCGTGCGGATGCCCGGATCGTCGTCGACGATGAGGATGCGGGTATCGAGATCCATGAAGGTAGCAATGGCGTTCATCCGCCTGCTTTGCCAGCCCCTTGTCGCCGGCATTTTTCAGGCGAGGGCGCACGCACGCTACAAAGATGAAATCTGTGTGCAACACAGGAGCCGGAAACCCAGGCTGTCGGCGACCGACAGGCCCCGTTCGTTCTGCCCCTGTGACGGATCCGGGCACTGGTTGTCGTAATGCCTGCAACGGTGCGTGGAGCCTGCGACCCTCCTCATGCCGTTGCAGGCCGCCCCATTTTACGCGCGCGTGCGAGGATGAAGACGATGGGATTTCCGGGGGCCATTGGGCAGGCTGATCAGCCGCCGCAGACTCAGTCTGTCGGCGTGCGCCCCGACGTGGCATCTTCGCGCCCCATGACGCCGTCCTTCCTTCAGCGCCTGCGCGGCCCCACGTTGATGGTGCAGATCCTGATCCTGCTGGTCGGCGGACTGGTGATCGCGCAGCTCGTGACCCTGCTGCTCACCCTGCTGCTGCCGCCCGCGCCGACACCGCAATATGATCTGCGCACCGTCGCCGCCGCGCTGCGCGAGAGCGAGGAGAGCCGGACCGGCAATCTGCAGCATATCATCCAGCCGGGGCCGCCCGATCTGGGCGGGCGCGGATGGCTGGTCTCCGAACGATCGCGCGCCGAACTCGCGACCTTGCTCAAGGTCGGGGCGGACGATGTGCGGCTGAGCTTCTACACCCCGTTGCCGTTCGCGGGCACCGTTGCTGGCCGCAAGCTGGCGATGGCGAATGATGGGCCGGTGGGCGGGGCGACCCCCGTAAGCTGGACGCCGCAGGCCAACTCCGGCTCGCTGCTCGTGCTGGCGCAGGCGACGATGCCACCGGTCGACCGGCTTGGGCCGATGCTGCCACGCACGCCCGACGGGCAGATCCGGCCGCGCATCGGCGCGCCCAATCGCGAAATGCTGCCCCCCGGCGTCCGCCGCCGGATCGAGGAGCGGCGCAACAGCTCCGATCCGTCGACCGCAGGCCCGGTCACGCGGCCACTGGACGGGCGCGGCGCGGGCCAGCTCATCACGATCGATCCGACCCCGTTGCAGGGGCGCGACGGCATCTGGATCGGCGGCGATCATGGCGAGACGATCCCGCCCATCCTGCGCGGTGGAACAGACGGTGCCACAGGCGGGGGCACGATCATTACCCAGCCCGGTAGCGGCACGATCCCGCAGATCGGCGCGGCGCTTCGCGAGCGGATCGGCGAGGGCGGCTTTTTTGAGCGGCGGCCGCTGATGGGGGCGCCCTTTGCGCCGTCCCAATCGCAACTTCGCTCGGTGATGCCAACGATCGAGACCGAGGCGTCGCGCGTGCCGGTCGCGCCGATGCTCGAAATGCCGCGCGAGGCCGTCACGATCGAACGGCGCGCACCCGTCGTCATGCCCGCGCCGCAGCCGGTGGCGCCGCAGGAAATGCCGTTCGTCGCGGCGACCCCGCCCGCCGATCCGCTGGAGGGCGCCACTGTCGTTTCGACGCCCGAAGGCGATTTTCTCGAGCCCGCCATTCCGCTCCTGCCGCGCGAACGCGGGCTGTTCGGCCTCGCGCCCGCGCCTTTCGTGGAGGGCGATTTCGTGGCGGCGCTGCGCCTGCCCGACGGGCGCTGGTCGGTCGTCCAGCCGGCGGCCGAACCTTTCCCGAACAGCTGGCAGCGGCGCGTGCTTCTGTGGTTCATCATCGCCTTCGCGACCGTCGCGCCGCTCGCCTGGCTCTTTTCGCGGCGGATCGTGAAACCGCTAAGGGGCTTTGCCGAGGCGGCCGAGGCGCTGGGTCGCGATCCGACTGCGGCGGTCATCCCGCTCGACGGCCCGGCCGAAGTCGGCCGCGCGGCCAATGCCTTCAACGTGATGCAGAGCCGGGTGAAGAGTTTCGTGGGCGATCGCACCGCGATGATCGGCGCGATCAGCCACGATCTGCGCACCCCGCTCACCCGCCTGCGCTTCCGCATTGAGGAGGTCGACGACGACGCCGTTCGCGCGGGCATGATCGAGGAGGTCGAGGAGATGGAGATGATGATCACCTCCGTCCTCGCCTTCATCCGCGACGCATCGGCGCCGGGCGTGCGCGAACGGCTCGATCTCGGCGCGATCGTCGAGGATGTCGCCGAGGATGCGGCGCTGGTCGGCAGTGACGTGCGGGTCGAACGGCTGACGGCCGCGCCGGTCGAGGTCGACGTGCTCGGTATGCGGCGGCTGTTCGCCAACCTTGTCGAAAATGCCGTCAAATATGGCGATCGCGCGCGGCTGCGCCTGTCGATCGATCAGGGCGATGCCGTTGCCGAGATTATCGACGATGGCCCCGGCGTGCCCGAGGAGGATCTGGAGCGCGCCTTCGAACCCTTCTACCGCGCGGCCAATGCGCGGGCGGGCGACAAGCGCGGCAATGGCCTCGGCCTCGCCGTCTGCCGCTCGATCGCCCGCGCGCATGGCGGCGACGTCCACTTGCTGCGCTCGCCCGAAGGTTTCAAGGCGCAGCTGCGGCTGCCGCTCGCTTATGATGCCGCGACGGTGGCGGCCTGACCCCAAAACTCCCCTCCCTTCTAGGGAGGGGCAAGGGGGTGGGTGCGAGCGACGAAGTCGCGAGCATCCTCGCTTGTCGCGCTAAACTTCGCCAAGGGCATCGAGCCCTTGGCTTCGTCACCCACCCCTAACCCCTCCCTTGCAGGGAGGGGGATAGAATCAGGGAACCGTCGGAATATCCACCGGATCGGTGGGCGCCCCCGGATCGGGGTCGACGGGCGAGGGGACCGGGATGTCGACCGGCGTATCGATCGGAACTTCGCGGGCGGGTGGGGGCTGGGTGGCCATGTCGTATCTCCTTCGGTGAAGGAAACGCATGGGGCTGCGGGAGGTTCGAAGGTCCGTCCCGTATAGCTTGCGTTCAGCCGCAAAGGCCCAAAACGGAAAGCGCCGGGACCTTTCGATCCCGGCGCCGGTGACGATTTCTCGTCAGCCCCCTTGAGCGGGCTCTACGCGGCGTCGCCCCTAATGACGCGCGGAGCCGTTTCTCCCCGAACCTGGCCGTTTTCCGTGCCTTTGTCCGTGAAAAGGTGCCTACCCGCATGGCTGGTTCTTGTCATCGGATTTCAAGGGAGCAACATACGAAAGCCGCGCGGTGTGTTTTCTGCGCAACAGCCGTTTCGGCGCCGCGCGCTGTTGCTCCGGCGCTTCGCGCGGCATAGACAGCGCCATCCTTATCGAAAGATCCGACCACTCATGCGCCTGTCCCGCCACTTCCTGCCCGTTACCAAGGAATCGCCCGCCGACGCCCAGATCGTCAGCCACAAGCTGATGCTGCGCGCAGGGATGATCCGCCAGACCGCCGCCGGCATCTACGCCTGGCTGCCGCTGGGCCATCGGGTGCTGCGCAAGATCGAACAGATCGTGCGCGAGGAGCAGGATCGCGCCGGCGCGGTGGAATTGCTGATGCCGACGCTGCAGTCGGCCGATCTGTGGCGCCAGTCGGGCCGTTACGACGCCTACGGCCCCGAAATGCTGCGCATCAAGGACCGGCACGACCGCGAAATCCTCTACGGCCCCACCAATGAGGAGATGATCACCGCGATCTTCCGCGATTCGGCGCGCAGCTATCGCGATCTTCCGCGCACGCTCTATCATATCCAGTGGAAGTTCCGGGACGAGGTCCGCCCCCGCTTCGGCGTGATGCGCGGGCGCGAATTCCTGATGAAGGACGCCTACAGCTTCGACATGGATGAAGCGGGCGCGCGTCACAGCTATAACCGCATGTTCGTCGCCTATCTGCGCACCTACAAGCGGATGGGTCTGCGCGCGATCCCGATGCAGGCCGATACCGGCCCGATCGGCGGCGATCTTTCGCACGAGTTCATCGTCCTCGCCCCCACCGGCGAGAGCGAGGTCTTCTACCACCAGAATTGGGAGCAGGACCGCGCGCTCGAGGTCGATGCTGACGATGCGGTCGCGCTGCAGGCGTTCGTTTCGGGCCTGACCACCGATTATTCGGCGACCGACGAGAAGCGCGACGAGGCGCGCGAGGCGGCGGCGGGCGATGCGCTCAAGACGTCGCGCGGCATCGAAGTCGGCCACATCTTCTACTTCGGCACCAAATATTCGGCGCCGATGGGGCTGAAGGTGCAGGGCACCGATGGCTCCGAAGTGATCCCGCACATGGGCAGCTATGGCATCGGCGTGTCGCGCCTGATGGGCGCGATCATCGAAGCGAGCCATGACGATGCCGGCATCATCTGGCCCGACGCGGTCGCGCCTTACGCCGTTGGCCTGATCAACATGCGCGCCGACGATGCGCGCTGTGCGGCCGCCAGCGACGATATCTACGCCAAGCTGCAGACCGCGGGGGTCGAGGTTCTGTACGACGATCGCGACGAACGCGGCGGCGCGAAGTTCGCGACGATGGACGTGATCGGCCTGCCCTGGCAGCTCGTCGTCGGCCCCAAGGGGCTCGACAAGGGCGTCGTCGAACTCAAGCGCCGCGCCACGGGCGAGAAGATCGAGCTGTCGGTCGAAGACGCGATCGCGAGGATCGTCGGTTGAACCACACATTGTCATCCCCGCGAAGGCGGGGACCCATCCAGTCTCTCCGCGAGGGAAGGCATTGGATAGGCCCCCGCCTTCGCGGGGGTGACGCCCTGTGGGGAGCGTCATGATCCTCTCCCGCTACGAGCGGATGATCGCGAAGCGTTATCTCCTTCCGGGGAAGGGGGAGGCGTTCATCGCGCTCGTCGCGTCGATCAGCCTCGTCGCGGTCGCGCTGGGCGTCGCCGCGCTCATCATCGTGATGAGCGTGATGAACGGCTTCCGCGCCGAACTGTTCGACAAGATCGTGGGGCTGAACGGCCATGCGGTCATCCAGGGCTATGACAACAAGCTGCCCGACTGGCGTCGCGTCGCGGCCGAGGCGAAGGCGCTGCCGGGCGTCACCTCCGCGACTCCGCTGATCGAACAGCCGCTGATGGCGAGCTTTGCCGGCCGCGTCGAAGGCGTGCTGGTGCGCGGGCTGACGACCGAGGATATCCGCACCAATCCGGTGCTGCGCGGCAAGGTGATCGCCGGTTCGCTCGATGCGGTGACGCAGGGCGAGGGGCGGGTCGCGATTGGCGCGCGCCTGGCCGAACAGCTGGGCGCGCAGGTCGGCAGCCAGATCAGCCTGATCAGCCCCGATGGCCAATCGACCCCGTTCGGCACGGTGCCGCGCATCGTTTCCTATCAGGTCGCCGCAATCTTCGAAGTCGGCGTCTATGATTATGACAAGGCGTTCGTTGTGATGCCGATGGCCGAGGCGCAGACCCTGCTGATGCTGGGCGACGCGGTTGGCATGGTCGAGGTGCAGACGACCGATCCCGATCGGGTCGGCGAGATCCTGGCCCCGCTCAAGCCCAAGATCGCGATGGTCGGGCAGGTCAGCGACTGGCGCGACATGAACGCTTCCTTGTTCGAGGCGCTGGCGGTCGAGCGGGTGGCGATGTTCGTGGTGCTCTCGCTCATCATCCTCGTCGCGGTGTTCAACATCCTCTCCTCGCTGATCATGCTGGTGCGCGCCAAGACGCGCGACATCGCGATCCTGCGCACGATGGGCGCGTCGCGCGGGGCACTGATGCGGGTGTTCATGGTGGTGGGCACGACGATTGGGACGCTCGGCACCGTCGCGGGCATCGCGCTGGGCGCGGTGTTCCTGTTTTATCGGCAGGCGGTGGTGAACTTCGTTCAGTTGGTGACCGGCCAGAATCTCTGGGATCCGTCGATCCGCTTCCTGACCGAATTGCCGTCCAAGACCGATCCGGTCGAAGTGACGGTGATCGTGATCATGTCGCTGGGCTTCAGCTTCCTCGCGACGCTCTATCCCGCGTGGAAGGCCGCGAGCACCGATCCCGTACAGGTGCTGCGTTATGAGTGACGTTCTCGCTGTCTCCGGTCTCAAGCGCAGCTTCTCGCAGGGCGGGGCGACGATCGACGTGCTGCGCGGGGTCGATCTCCACGTCGGCCCCGGCGAGATCGTGGCGCTGCTCGGCCCCAGCGGATCGGGCAAGTCCACCCTGCTGCAGGCGGTCGGCCTGCTCGAAGGCGGGTTCGAAGGATCGATCCGGATTGCGGGCGAGGAAGCGGCGCGTGCCGACAATGCCGGCCGCACCCGCATCCGCCGTGATGCGCTGGGCTTCGTCTATCAGTTCCACCATCTCCTCCCCGATTTCTCGGCGGTGGAGAATGTCGTGCTGCCGCAACTGATTCACGGCGCGGAGACCGATGTGGCGACGAAGCGTGCGGAAGCTTTGTTGTCGGCGCTCGGCCTCGGTCATCGCCTGACGCATCGGCCGAGCCAGCTGTCGGGCGGCGAGCAGCAGCGTGTCGCCGTTGCCCGCGCGCTCGCCAATCGGCCCGCTTTGGTGCTGGCGGACGAGCCGACCGGTAATCTCGACGAGGGCACGGCCGACATCGTCCTCGCCGAGTTCCTCCGCCTCGTGCGCGGGGAGGGGAGTGCGGCTCTGGTAGCGACGCATAACGAGCGTCTGGCGATGAAGATGGACCGCGTGGTGCGCCTCCACGATGGGCAGTTGAGCTGATCGATTAACCACGCCGGCCAAGGGCTTCCTTAACCCTTCGCCTTTAGTCGCAATCGAATGCTCGCCTGTGCGACTCACACGATTGCGCTTCTGGCCCGGCTGCGTCGCAGCAACCGGGGCGCGGTCGCGTTGATGGGGGCGCTGTCGCTGTCGGTCATCGTCGGCATGGGCGCCTTCGCGGTCGAGGCGAGCCAGGGCTATGCGCAGAAGGTGCGCAATCAGCGCGTGTCGGACATGGCCGCGCTCGCCGGCGCGCTCGCCTACAACGTCAACAAGAGCGAGATCGAGATGCGCGCGACCGCGAAGGCCGTCGTCGCTGCGCAGGGCGTCGCCGCGAGCGCCGCGACCGTCAACCTCATCACCGATCCGACGACGTCGAAGCAGCTTGTTTCCGTCACCGTCACCACCCCGGTCCCACTGGCGCTCGCGCGCGTGATGACGTCGGCGCTCAGCTATGACGTGACCAGCGTGGGCATGGCGACGGTGAGCGCCACGACGACGACCGCGCCGCCCTGCATCTCCGCGCTGTCGGGCGCGGGCCAATATGGGATCGATCTTACGGGCGGCCCCTCGCTGGAAGCGCCGAATTGCGCGATCAATAGCAATTCGGGGATGAGCGTGCCCTGGGGAGCGCGCATGAAAGGGAAGCAGTTCAATTCGGGCAAGAAGATCGACGATCCCGGCACCGGCGTCACCACCGATCCGACCCCGAACAACATCAATCAGAACAAATCCAATTCGGCTGTCGACTGGATGAAGGATGACAGCGCGCTCAAGGCGTTGCTGTGCAAGGTCAACAAGCTGACCGGGGTGTCGGATGGTGACTATCCCGACGGCAACACCGTCTGTTCGACCACGCTGACTGCACCGACGACCTATGCCAATACCGGCGCGGCGGATGTGACTCTGGGCTATCGTCCGCGCAGCGACGGCGGCGTTCACGCGTTTCAGACCGCCGATTATAGCTGCAAATATATCATACCGGCGGGCAATTATACGGTCGGCAAGCTGACCATTCCCGGCGGCTGCGAATTGACCGTGGTCGATGGCGCGAACATCCGCGCGGATTCGATCGACATGAGCGGCAGCGCCATGACCGTCGGCAACGGCAATTTCATCGTCGGCGGTGTCTTCGGCTTCAACAGCGGATCGCTGATCACGATCGGCAACGGCAATCACAGCTTCGGCACGCTTTCGATCACGGGCGGGCGCACGCT
Source organism: Sphingomonas crocodyli (assembly GCF_004005865.1). Classification (NCBI taxonomy): domain Bacteria; kingdom Pseudomonadati; phylum Pseudomonadota; class Alphaproteobacteria; order Sphingomonadales; family Sphingomonadaceae; genus Sphingomonas; species Sphingomonas crocodyli. The sequence continues at coordinate 2,424,355 of NZ_SACN01000001.1, read as the reverse complement.
CCAGGTCGGCACCGGCAATTTCAACGTCACCAACGGCATCAGCCTCGACGGCGGATCCTATCTGAAGGTGAACATCGCGGCGGGAAATAGCGTCACGGTCGGCCACAATAGCGGCACCGCAATCTCGGTCGGCGGGGGCAGCTTCGTCTGCTTCACGGCCAATTGCGATGCGCCCAGCGCCGCTGCTGGCAATTTCAGCTCGAACGGCACCATCGTCACCTCGGGCGGCAGCACGATCATCTTTCCCAAGGCGCTGACCCACACGATCGCGGGCGATCTGAACCTCAACGGTAGCTCGACCTTCGGTTCGGGCACCTATGTGATCAAGGGCAATTTCACGAACAATACCGGCGGCACGATGACGGGAGCGGATGTCAGCTTCGGGCTGGGCGGCACGTTCAATCTGTCGGGCGGCACATCGATGGAGCTTGCCGCACCTTCATCCGCGTCGAGCTACGGCGTGCCGGGTATCCTGATCGCGACCAAGAGCATGCAGGCGACGAAGATCGGCGGCGGATCACAGAACAAATATGCCGGCCTGCTCTACGCGCCCAAATCCTCGGTCCTGCTGGATGGAGGCGCATCGATGACGAGTTCGTCGGCCGGCTGCCTGATGATGATCGTCAACACCCTCTCGCTGAACGGGGGCGCTGCCGTTGCGAGCAGTTGTACCGGCCTTGGCGGCACGTCGGGCACGTCCGACAGCGTGGCGCTGTACAAATGATCGCGCTGCTCGCCCGCTTGCGCCGCGACCAACGCGGGGTCGCCACGATCGAGTTCGGGCTGATCTCGGTCCTGTTCTTCGCGGTCATCTCCGGCGCGCTCGATATCGGCATCTGGTATCAGCACCGCCTGCGGCTCGATTCCGCGGTGGAGCAGGGCGGGGTGGCCGCGTTCAACCAGCGCAGCGCCGTCGATGCCAATGCGATCGGCACCTTCGTCGCCGCCGCATCGCAGCTGTCGACCGCGCCCACCGTCACCGTGACCTGCAACGGCGCCACCTGCGTGAACAGCGGGCGGACCAGCAAATGCCTTGGCGGCACCAGCGGCGATCCGACCTTCACCAATCCGGTCGCCTCGCTTTGCCTCGATGGTAGCCTGCCGGGCTATTATATGGTCATCAAGGCGGTGGCATCGTCGTCCAGCGTGGTCGTGCCGATCGCGCGCTTCGGCGGATCTATGACGCAGACCAGCCGCGCGATCGTGAGGCTGCAATGACGCGCCTGATCCGCGACATGCGCGGCGTCACGGCGGTTGAGTTCGCGCTCGTCGCGCCCGTCTTCCTGATGTTCATGTTCATGATCATCGATGGCGCGCGTGAGGTGTGGACCTATCAGACGCTCCAGCAGGTCGCGACGGCCTCCGCGCGCTGTGCAGGGCTGGGCACCACCGACTGCAATTCGAGCGCGAATGTGAAGGCTTATGCGGTGGCGAAGGCCAATGGCTTCGGCGTGCCGCTCACCGCGTCGGCGGTGACGCTGACGACGGGAACGACCTGCCAGTCGATGGCGAACATGACCAAGGTGGCGATCGTGACGAGCTATCAGGGCGCGACGACAAAGTTGCTGCCGAGTTCGCTGTCGACCCTGCGCACGGAAAGCTGCTTTCCGACCGCGCCGACGACCTAGCCCCACACACCTCGTCATTGCGAGGAGCCGAAGGCGACGAAGCAATCCACTCCGCAGTCCGGAATGGATTGCTTCGCTACGCTCGCAATGACGAACCTTGGTGGCTAGGTCGGATTGAGTTAGCCCTTTCGTCAAACAAGAGGAGAGGGCGAATGAACCGACTGAAGGGACGGGTGGCGATCGTCACCGGTGGCGCGCGGGGGATTGGCGGGGCGATTGCGAAACGCTTTGTGGACGAAGGCGCGCAGGTCGCGATTTCCGACATATTGGTCGCCGATGGCGAGGCGCTGGCGAAGGAACTGGGCGAGGCGGCGATCTTCATCCGCGCCGACGTGAAAAGCGCCGATGACTGGGCGATGCTGGTCAAGGCAGTGGTCGATCGCTTCGGCGGGGTCGACATTCTCGTCAACAATGCGGGCGGCGCGCCGGGGATCGGCAATCTGATCGACGAGACCGAGGAGTTCCACCGCCACGTCGTCGATCTCAACCTCACCGGCACATGGGCGGGGATCAAGGCCGTCATCCCGGCGATGAGGGCGCGCGGGGGCGGATCGATCGTCAACATCTCGTCGATGGACGGGCTGGTCGGCGTCCCCGGTGTCGCCAGCTATTGCGCGGCCAAGTTTGCGGTGACGGGCCTCACCAAGTCGGCGGCGCTCGAACTCGGCCGCTTCGGCATTCGCGTCAATTCGATCCATCCGGGGATGATCGGGACGCCGCTCGTCCTCCAGAGCGGGGCCGCGACGCTCTCGCGCGTCGAAAAGTCGCTCGCGCACCAGCCGATCCGTCGGATGGGCAAGCCCGAGGAGGTCGCGGCGGCGGCCGCCTTCTTCGCGTCGGACGACAGCAGTTTTTGCACCGGCTCCGAACTGCTCGTCGACGGCGGCCACATTGCGGGCCCGGCGCGGGAGGAGGTGGGCGGTCTGGTGATGCACGAGGGGCAGTAAGCCTCGCCTAAACTCCTCGTCATTGCGAGGAGCCGCAGGTGACGAAGCAATCCAGGCCCGCACTTGAGTTAGGTCGCGACCCTCTCCAGTGCGGGCCTGGATTGCTTCGCTCCGCTCGCAATGACGAGTGGGGCGGGGCCTTACCCCTCCAGCTTCGCCCGCATTTCGGCTTCCTGCGCCGCCACCTCAGGCGGCAGGAAATCGATCAGGTCCGCCTCGGTGTAGGTCGGCCGGATCTCGATCTCGCTGGGGCCGGGCATCGGATTGGGGCAGCGTTTCACCCACGCGACCGCCTCGTCCATGTCCTTGACGTCCCAGATCCAATAGCCTGCGACCTGATTGTTGGGGACGTCGAATGGCCCTTCGATCACGGTGCGGCTTTCGCCGTCGAAGCGGATGCGCTTGGCGGCCGAGGTGGGCTTCAGCCCGTCGCCATCCTTCAGGATGCCGGCGTCGATCAGCTCCTGATTATATTTGCCCATCGCCTCGAACATGCCGGGATCGGGCATCGCGCCCGCTTCGCTGTCGGTGGTCGCCTTCACGAGAATCAGGACTTTCATCGGACGTCTCCTTTCAGGCGTCCACGATCGTCTGGAAGCCGCCGTAGATCATGCGCTTGCCGTCGAAGGGCACATCGTCGGGCGGGGTCTTCATTCGTTCGTCGGCCATGATCTTGGGCTGGGCGGCGTCGCGGACCTCCTTCGAAGGATATTCGACCCAGGAGAAGACGACGATCTCGCCTTCCTCGGCCTTCACAGCGCCCCGGAAGTCGGTGACCTTGCCGTCGGGCACATCATCGCCCCAGCATTCGACGACGCGGGTCGCGCCATGATCCTTGAACACCGCGACGGCTTTCTCAGCCATCTCGCGATAGGCGTCCTTCTTGGCCGCAGGCACGGCGACCACGAAACCATCGACATAGATCATCGTCCGTCTCCTTGTTCGTGTGTGCGAACGCCTCAGGCAGGTTCGCGCTGCATCGCGGCCGTCATCGCCGCGACGTCCATCCAGTTGATCCCGGTCATATGCCCGTCGGGATCCTCGTAACCGCGGCCATACATGAACCCCATGTCGTCGACAGGGCTCGGATCGGCGGTGCCGCCCGCCGCCACCGCGCGATCGACGATCGCATCGACCTCGGCGCGGCTCTCGACGCTCAGCGCGAAGAAGGCCTGTGCGCTCGCCTGAGCATCGACGATCGTCTTGGAGATAAAGCTGGCGAACTTTTCGTGGGTCAGCAGCATGACGTGGATGTTCTCGCTCCACGTCATCATCTGGGCGGTGCCGTCGCAGAAACGATCGTCGCGCACGAAGCCGACCGCTTCGTAAAAGGCGATCGATCGGGCGAGATCGGCCACCGGCAGGTTGACGAAGATCATCTTGCTCATCGTCGGTCTCCTTGGGGCTGGATCAGGCGGGCTGCGCCTCGAATGCGGCCGTGGCGGCGGCGACGTCCATCCACATCACTTCGAAGATGTGGCCATCGGGGTCTTCGTAGCTGCGGCCGTACATGAAGCCACCCATGTCCTGCTGCGGCGTGGGATCGAGCTTCGCGCCCGCCGCCGCCGCGCGGCCGATGATCGCGTCGACATCATCGCGGCTGTCGGCGCTGGTGCAGATCAGCACCTGTGCGCTGGTCTTCGCGTCGGGGATCGCCTTGGGCGTGAAATCGGCGAAGCGATCGTACGTCATGATCATCACGTGGATGTTCTCGCTCAGCGTCATCATCTGCGCGCGATCGTCGCGGAATTGCTGGTCCGCCGTAAAGCCGACCGCCTCGTAGAAGGCGATCGACCGGGCGAGGTCGGTCACGGGCAGGTTCACGAAGATCATCTGGGCCATTGTCCGTCTCCTTACGACTCGATGGTTGATTGGGTAGCGCACCGTAGTTATATTTAGCAACTATGAAGTTAGAAAAAGTAACCGACTCGACGAAGCGCTCTTATGACGATGCCTGCGGGGCCGCGCACGGGCTCGATCTGGTGGGCGATCGCTGGGCCTTGCTGGTGGTGCGCGAACTGATGTTCGGCCCGCGCCGCTTTTCCGATCTGCGCGGCGGTTTGCCGGGCATCAGCGCGAACGTGCTGACGCAAAGGCTGGAGGGGCTGGAGGCGTCGGGTGTGGTGACGAAGCGCAAGCTGCCGCCACCCATCAATGCGCAGGTCTATGAACTGACCGACTGGGGTTATGAGGCGAAGCCGATCCTCGAAATCCTCGGCCGCTGGGCCGCGCGATCGCCGGGGCACGATCCGTCGAAGCCGCTGAGCGCGGCATCGCTGCTGCTGTCGTTCGGGACGATGATCGACATGAAGCGCGTCGGCGTGATCGCCGCGACGATCGGCTTCCGGCTGAATGGCGAAGATTATATCGCGAGCGTCGGGCTGGGCGGTTTCGCTGCGCGGCGGGGCGATTTGGCGGCGGCCGATGTGGTGTTTACCGCGTCGCCTGCGATGATCGCAGCGGTCGTCTATGGCGGCGCGCCGATCGACATCATCCAGGTCGAAGGCAGCGCGCAGGTGGCCGAGTGGTTCGTCGGCCTGTTCCCGTTGCCGGAAAAGGCGGCGCCCTGACGGCGCCGCCTTCCGTATTCGTCAGTCCTTGAAGCGATCGGCGTTCATCACCTTGGCCCAGGCCGCGACGAAATCGTCGACGAACTTCTGCTTGCTGTCGTCGGAGGCATAGACCTCCGCCACCGCGCGCAGTTCGGAGTTCGAACCGAAGATCAGGTCGACCGGGGTGGCCTTCCACTTCGCCGCCCCGCTTGCGCGGTCCTTGCCGTCATAGAGGCCGGCGGTCGCCGATTTCGACCAAACATTGTCCATCGACAGCAGGTTGACGAAGAAGTCGTTGGTCAGCGTGCCCGGACGCGCGGTCAGCACACCGTTCTTCGAACCGCCGCTGTTCGCGTCGAGCGCGCGCAGACCGCCGACCAGCACGGTCATTTCGGGCACCGTCAGGTCGAGCGCGTCGGCCTTATCGACCAGAGCGTCCGCCGGGCTTAGTTCGGCTTTCGCGCTGTAATAGTTGCGGAAGCCGTCGGCCTTGGGCTCGAGAAAGGCGAAGGACGCGACGTCGGTCTGCGTCTGCAGCGCATCGACGCGGCCCGGCGTGAACGGCACACTGGCCTTCACGCCGCCACGCTCGGCCGCCTGTTCGATCGCGGCGTTGCCGCCCAGCACGATCAGGTCGGCCATCGACACCTGCGTCCCGCCCTTCGCCAGATCCTTCTGGACGGCGTCGAGTTTCTTCAGGGTCTTGGCGAGGTCGGCCGGATCGTTGACCGCCCAGCTACGCTGCGGATCGAGCCGCAGGCGCGCGCCGTTCGCCCCGCCGCGCATGTCAGTGCCGCGGAAGGTCGATGCCGAGGCCCAGGCGGCGCGGATCAGATCGGCATTCGGAATGCCCGATGCGAGGACCGCAGCCTTCGCCTTGGCCTGACCCGCATCGTCGAGCGGCGCGAGCGTCGCCTTGGGCAGCGGATCCTGCCACGAATAGGTCTCGCTCGGCACATCCTTGCCCAGATAGCGGGCCTGCGGGCCAAGATCGCGGTGCGTCAGCTTGAACCATGCCCGTGCAAAGGCCTGCGCGAACAGTTGCGGGTTCTTCTGCCAGTTCTCCATCACCTTGCGGAAGGCGGGATCCTCCTTCAACGCGATGTCGGTCGTGAACATGATCGGGGCGTTGAACTTGCCCTTGATATGCGCGTCGGGAACCTTGGGCGCCTTGCTCGGATCCTTGGGGGTCCACTGGGTCGCGCCTGCCGGGCTCTTGGTCTTCACCCATTCGATGTTGAGCAGATTGTCGATGTACTGCGAGGTGAAGCGCGTCGGGGCGGAGGTCCATGCGCCTTCGAGGCCGGACGTCACGGTGTCCTCGGCATTGCCCTTGCCGCACTTGTTTGCCCAGCCGAGGCCCTGCTGCTCGATCGTCGCGGCGGTAGGCTCCTTGCCGACGCAATCGTCGGGCTTGTGCGCGCCATGCGCCTTGCCGAAGGTGTGGCCGCCCGCGATCAGCGCCAGCGTCTCCTCATCGCTCATCGCCATATTGCCGAAGGCGCGGCGGATGTCGGCGGCGGCGCCGATCGGATCGTGGTTCGCGTTCGGGCCTTCGGGATTGACGTAGATCAGGCCCATCGTGGTGGCGGCGAGGCCGCGCTTGAGCGAGCCGTCCGGATTGGACCGCTCGGTGCCCATCATCTTGGTTTCCGGGCCCCAATAGACGACGTCGGGCTGCCACGCATCGACGCGGCCGCCGGCAAAACCGACCGTCTTGAAGCCCATATCCTCCAGCGCGACATTGCCGGACAGGACCATCAGGTCGCCCCAGCTGAGCTTGCGGCCATATTTCTGCTTGATCGGCCAGACGAGGCGGCGGGCCTTGTCGAGGCTGACATTATCCGGCCAGCTGTTGAGTGGATCGAACCGCTGCTCGCCGCCGTCCGACCCGCCACGGCCGTCGGCGGTGCGATAGGTACCCGCGCTGTGCCATGCCATACGGATGAAGAACGGGCCGTAATTGCCGAAGTCCGAAGGCCACCACGGCTGCGACGTGTGCAGCACCGTCTTGATATCCGCCTTCACCGCATCGAGATCGAGGCTGGCGAACTCCTTGGCATAATCGAAATCGGCGCCATAGGGATTGGCCTGCGTCTCATGCTGGCGCAGCGCGGTCAGATCGAGGCGGGTCGGCCACCAATCCTTGTTGGTCATGCCGCCCGGCTTTTCGGGCACCGGCGGGATCGGATTTTCGGCGACCGTCTTCGCCTCGGTTGCGGCCTTGTTCGGCTTCGCCTGCTCGGCGGAGAGCGCGGGCACGGCAATCGCGCAACACGCCACGCCCAGCATCAATGTGAATGTCTTCCCTGGCATCGCATCCTCCTGTTCGTTGTCCCCCGACGAATGGGTATGCCCGGACGATGCGCGCGCGAAATGGATTTGGGTGCTAACTGATATCGAAGCTTTCGATCAGCGGCGCGTGAAGCCCGACCAGCGCAGCAGCAGGAAGGTGGCGGCGGCAGCGCCCAGCGCGATTGCGGTCGCCACAAGGGTGCCGTGGCCCGACTGCGCCCACGGCATGCCACCGGTGTTCATCCCAAAGATGCCGGTGACGAGCGTTGCCGGCAGCATCAGCGCGGTCGTGATCGACAATATGTAGAGGTTCTGGTTGGTCCGCTGCGCCGCTTGACCCTCCAATTCATCGCGCAGCAGGCGAAGCTGGCCCTGGATCGCCATGACGTCCCCATCGAGCCCGCGCAGCCGCTGCGATATCTTCTCGACCACCGGCAGCACGGTTTCGGGCAATTCGTCGTCGACCTCCAGCCGGCGGAACACCGCATGCATCCCATCGAGCATGCGGTGAAGCCCCGCGAGCCGGCGGCGGATGAGCATCAGGTCACGCGGAGAGGGGGGGAGGTGCCCCGCGAGGAACTTGTCCTCGGCGCGCTGCATCTCGACGCTCAACTGGCGCGCCATGCCGCCCACGACGTCGGCAATCGCGGCGAGCAGCAGGTCGAGCGCCTGCGCGGGTTCGGATACGGCCGCCCCGCGCGTCAGCCGCGAACGGACCAGATCGGCCGACCGCAGCGGATGGAGCCGCGCGGTGATCATCATCCGGTCGGTGAAGGCGAGGCGGAGCGCACCGACATTGACGCTGTCGTCATCGTCGAAATCGCGTTCCAGATCGTGCAGCACGCACCCGACCACCCCGCCGTCAACCAAGGCGCGCTGGTGCGCATCGGGGGACAGCAGGAGTTCGCGGACTTCGACCGGCAGATCAAACTGCGCCGCGATCCAGTCCTTCGACGGTTGGCTCGCCAGATTGAGGTGGAGCCAGCGGAAACCCGCGCCCGCATCCGCCGAACAATCGTCGACTTGCCGCATTGCGCCGTCCGCATAGGCAAGCCCCCAGATCAGGCCAGGCCGCGTCGCCGCCGAGGTGAAATCGAAGCCGGGAGGGGATGGCGTGGCCGTAGGACGACTCCGGAACGAGGGGTGACGAATTGTCAGCTTAGCCTTGGGTGATGACAAGACGTCGAAGCATATCTCCCCTCCCTGCAAGGGAGGGGTAAGGGGGTGGGTTGCGAGCGTAGCGAGCATCTTCGCGCGTCGGAAAAGCTACGCCTTCGGGCTTCGAGCCCTTGGCTCCGCGACCCACCTCCGGCCCCTCCCTTGCAGGGAGGGGAGGGGAGCGTCGGGTTATCCACAGCCGCGTCATCGGCTCGTCCCATTCCGGCTACCGAATCGCCCGCCGATCCCTACATTGTCGCGATGGCCTTCAAACCCTTCGTTCCGCTGCGCGTCTTTTCGTCCTTCACGATGCTGGAAGGCGCGATCGATCCGAAGGCGATTTCGAAGCAGGCGAAGAAGCTGGGCTTCCCCGCCGCCGCGATCACCGATCGCAACGGGCTCTACGGATCGATGGCCTTTTGCGACGGCGCGAAGGGCAATGGCGTGCAGCCGATAGTCGGCACGATGCTGGCGGTTGCGCGGCCGGGGATCGATCGGCTGATCGTCGACTGGCTCGCCCTCTATGCGCAGGATGCGCAGGGTTACGACAATCTGTGCGCGCTCGTTTCCGCTGCGCATCTCGAACGGCCGGTGCATGAGGACGCGCACGTCCCGCTGTCGAAGCTCGAAGGGCTGACCGACGGGCTGATCGCGCTGACCGCAGGCGGGGAGGGCGCGCTCGCCAAGCTGCTCGCCGATGAGCAGATCGATGCGGCAACATCCTATGTCGAGACGCTGGAGAAGCTGTTCCCGAACCGGCTCTATATCGAACTGGTTCGCCGCGAGGAGGAAGTTGAAGAGAAGGCCGAAAACGCTCTGATCGACATGGCCTATGCGCGTGACATTCCGCTGGTTGCGACCAATCCGACGAGTTTCAGCGAACCCGATTTCCACGCCGCGCACGACGCGATGCTCTGCATCGCCAGTTCGTCTTATGTGGAAAGCGCCGATCGCAACAAATCCTCGCCGCATCTGTGGATGAAGGATGGGGACGAAATGGCGCGCCTGTTCGAGGACGTGCCCGAGGCGCTGGCGAACACGCTGGTGGTCGCGCAGCGCTGCGCCTTCGCCGCGCCCTATCGCAAGCCGATCCTGCCCAGCCTTGCCGGCGACCGCGAGGGCGAGGCCGAGGCGCTGCGCAACGATGCGAAGGCGGGGCTCGAAGCGCGCCTCGCCAAGATGACCGGCGAGGTCGATCGCGACGCTTATTTCAAGCGGCTCGAGTTCGAGACCGACATCATCATCAAGATGGGCTTTCCGGGCTACTTCCTGATCGTTGCCGACTTCATCAAATGGGCGAAGTCGAACGACATTCCGGTGGGGCCGGGCCGTGGTTCGGGCGCGGGCAGCGTGGTCGCGTGGGCGCTCACGATCACCGATCTCGATCCGCTGGCGTTGGGGCTTCTCTTCGAACGCTTCCTGAACCCGGAACGCGTGTCGATGCCCGACTTCGACATCGACTTCTGCGAAACCCGGCGTGGCGAGGTGATCCGCTACGTTCAGGCGAAATATGGCCGCGATCAGGTCGCCCAGATCATCACCTTCGGTAAACTGAAGGCGCGCGCGGTGCTCAAGGATACGGGCCGCGTGCTGCAGATGAGCTATGGTCAGGTCGATCGCCTTGCCAAGCTGGTGCCCAACCACCCGACCGATCCGTGGACCTTGGAACGCTCGCTCAACGGGGTGTCCGAGTTCAAGGCGGAATATGACAATGACGATCAGGTCCGTCGCCTGATCGATCTTGCGATGAAGCTGGAAGGGCTGCCGCGCCACAGCTCGACCCACGCGGCGGGCGTGGTGATCGGCGATCGGCGGCTCGACGCGCTCGTCCCGCTCTATCGCGATCCGCGTTCGGACATGCCCGTCACCCAGTTCGACATGAAATATGTCGAAGGCGCGGGCCTCGTGAAGTTCGACTTTCTCGGCCTCAAGACGCTGTCGGTGCTGCAGAAGGCGCTGCAATTCCTCAGCGCGCGTGGCGTGCATGTCGATCTCGATACGCTCGCCTGGGATGATCCGGCGGTCTATCAGCTGCTGCAAAAGGGCGACACGGTCGGCGTGTTCCAGCTGGAATCCGAAGGGATGCGGCGCACGCTGGCGGCGGTGCGGCCGACCTGCTTCGAAGACATTATCGCGCTGGTCTCGCTCTATCGCCCCGGCCCGATGGACAACATCCCGATGTTCGGCGCGCGCAAGAACGGGCGTGAGGAGATCGAATATCCGCACCCGCTGCTCGAAGGCATCCTGAAAGAAACCTACGGGATCTTCGTCTATCAAGAGCAGGTGATGCAGGCCGCGCAGGTGCTGGCCGGCTACTCGCTGGGCGAGGCCGATCTTCTGCGCCGCGCGATGGGCAAGAAGATCAAGGCGGAGATGGACGCGCAGCGCGCCCGCTTCGTCACCGGCTGCGCCGACAAGGATATCAGCGCGGCGAAGGCCAACGAGCTGTTCGACTTGATCGACAAGTTCGCAGGCTATGGCTTCAACAAGAGCCACGCGGCGGCCTATGCGCTCGTCGCCTATCACACCGCCTGGCTGAAGGCGCACCACAAGCCCGAATTCTACGCGGCATCGATGTGCTACGACATGCACCAGACCGACAAATTGTCGATCTTCGTCGAGGATATGCGCCGCATGGGCGTGCCGTGCCTCGGCCCCTGCGTGAACCATAGCGAGGCGGAATTCTCGGTCGAAGACGGCTCGGTCCGCTACGCGCTCGGCGCGCTCAAGGGCGTGGGCGAGAAGGCGATGGAGGATCTGGTCGCCGAACGGAAGACCAAGCCCTTTGCGTCGCTCGACGACTTTGCCGACCGGATCGATCCGCGCCTGCTCAACCGCCGCCAGCTCGAAAGCCTTGCGGGCGGGGGCGCGTTCGATGCGCTGGAGAGCGACCGTGCGGTGCTGTTCGCCGCGGCCGAGACGATCCTCGCGCACGCTGCCGCCGCCGCGGATCAGCGCAACAGCGGGCAGGGCGGTCTGTTTGGTGAGGCGATGGGCGGCGGGGTCGCGCCGATCCGGCTCGATCGCAGCGTTCACTGGGGCCTGATGGACCGGATGGGGGCGGAGAAGGAGAGCTTCGGCTTCTACTTCTCGTCGCACCCGACCGATCGCGTTCGTCACCTTGCCGACGCCAACAGTGCGCGCAGCTATGCGGCTTTGTGCGCGCTGCCCGCGCCGGTCGATGGTGGGCGGGTCAATTCGGTGATGTCGGCGCTGATCGAAGATGCGCGCTGGCGCACATCGGCGCGCGGCAAGCGATACATGATGGCGACCTGTTCGGATGCGAGCGGGCAGTTCATCGCGACCTGCTTCGACGACGATGCCTCGGCCGATCTGGAGAATGCGGCTAAGGCGGGCGACTGTGCTCTGCTCCGCGTCGAACTCGACTGGCGCGCGGGGGAGGAGACGCCGCGCGTCACCGTCCGCTCGCTCCAGAGCTATGAGACGATGCAGGCGATCCGGCTGCGCGTCGACATCGAGACGAGCGAAGTTGCGGCGATCCCCGCGCTGGCGGGATTGGTCGAGCGTGGCGGGCGCGGCGAAATCTGGCTGAAGGCGCTGCTGGCCGACGGCGCGACCGCCGACGTCCTTCTGGGGCGCGACTTCAATCTGGACGCGGACCTCGTCGCGCGGATCGAACGGATACCGGGCGTCACCGCGAAGATCGGGACGGTGACCGGGCCGAAGCTGGCGCTGGTGGCTTAAACTCCTCCCCGGCACGGGGAGGGGGACCGCGAAGCGGTGGAGGGGGCGAGAGACTGGGCGCAGCGCCCGTGGCCTGCCCCCTCCGTCGCCTTCGGCGCCACCTCCCCGTACCGGGGAGGATCTTTAGAGAATCTCTTTGATCTTCTCCGGCGGCCGGCCCAGCCGCGCGCCCTTGTCGGTCTCGACCAAAGGCCGCTCGATCAGGATCGGATCGGCGGCCATCGCGTCGAGGATCGCGTCGTCGGACGCGCCTTTCAACGCCTTCGCGCCGTCCTCGGCCTTACGCAGCCCTTCGGCCGCACTCATCCCCGCCTTGGCGTAGATCGCGGCGATCTGGGCGCGCGACGGCGGGGTCTTCAGATATTCGAAGACCTCCACCTCGACGCCCGGCGTCGCTTCGAGGATCGCCAGCGCCTCACGCGATTTCGAGCAGCGCGGATTGTGCCAGATGGTGGCCTTCACTCCGCCGCCTCGTTCTGGCGTTCCAGCCACTGTTCGAGCCACTTGATCGTGTACTCGCCCTTCTGGAATTCGGGATCGTCGAGCAAGGCGCGGTGGAGCGGGATCGTCGTCTTGACGCCGTCGATCACGAACTCCTCCAGCGCGCGGCGAAGGCGGCGCAGGCATCCGTCGCGGTCGCGGCCATAGACGATCAGCTTGGCGATCATCGAATCGTAATAAGGCGGGATGCGATAGCCGGCGTAGATGCCGCTATCGACGCGCACATGCATGCCGCCCGGCGCGTGAAAGCCCTTCACCGTGCCCGGCGAGGGGGCGAAGGTCTTCCAATCCTCGGCATTGATGCGGCATTCGATCGCATGGCCGCGAAACTCGAGGTCTTCCTGCTTCACGGAGAGCGGCTTGCCCTCCGCCACGCGGATCTGTTCGCGGACGAGATCGAGGCCGGTGATCGCCTCCGTCACCGGATGCTCCACCTGCAGGCGGGTGTTCATCTCGATGAAGTAGAACTGGCCGTTCTCGTACAGAAACTCGATCGTACCGGCGCCGCGATAGCCCATGTCGGCCATCGCCTGCGCCACGATCGCGCCCATCTCGCTGCGCTGGGCGTGGCTGATGACGGGGGAGGGGGCTTCTTCCAGAACCTTCTGGTGACGCCGCTGGAGCGAGCAGTCGCGCTCGCCGACATGGATGGCGTTGCCATTGCCGTCGCCGAACACCTGGAACTCGATATGGCGCGGGTCGCCGAGATACTTTTCCATATAGACGGTCGCGTCGCCGAAGGCCGACTTCGCCTCGCTGCCCGCCTGCTGCATCAGTTCGCCGAGCAGATCCTCGCTCGGCACCACCTTCATGCCGCGCCCGCCGCCGCCCGAAGCGGCCTTGATGAGCACCGGATAGCCGATCTTCGCGGCGACTTCCTTGGCTTCCTCGACCGAGTTGAGCGGCCCGTCCGAACCCGGGACCAGCGGCAGGCCGAGCTTGGCGGCGGTCGCCTTCGCCTCGATCTTGTCGCCCATCGTGCGGATATGTTCGGGCTTCGGCCCGATCCAGATCAGGTTGTGGCTCTCCACGATCTCCGCAAAGCGCGCATTTTCGCTCAGGAAACCGTAGCCCGGATGCACCGCATCGGCGCCCGAAATCTCCGCCGCGGCGATGATGTTCGGGATATTGAGATAGCTCTCGCCCGCGGGCGGCGGCCCGATGCAGACCGATTGATCGGCCAGCCGGACGTGCATCGCATCGGCATCGGCGGTCGAATGGACCGCGACCGTCTGAATGCCCATTTCGTGGCAGGCACGGTGGATGCGGAGCGCGATCTCGCCACGATTGGCGATGAGGACCTTCTGGATCGCCACGGATCGATTACTCGATAATCACAAGCGGCTGATCGAATTCGACCGGCTGGCCGTTGTCGACCAGGATCGCCGCGATGGTGCCGGCGCGGGGCGCGGGGATGGCGTTCATCACCTTCATCGCCTCGACGATCAGCAGCGTCTGGCCGGCCGACACGCGGTCGCCAACGCTGGAGAACTGCTTCGCACCGGGTTCGGGCGCCAGATAGACGGTGCCGACCATCGGCGACTTCACGGCACCGGGATGCTCGGCGGGGGCAGCCGCGAGGGCGGCAGGCGCTGCGGCTGCCGGGGCCGCGACGGGGGCGGCGGCCGCAACCGCGACGGGGGCGACGCCCGCGACCGCGATCTTGCGCGCAACCTTGATGCTGCGTTCGCCATCGCGAACCTCGATCTCGGTCAGGTTCGTATCGTCGAGGAGGACGGCCAGCTGGCGCACCAGATCGGTATCAACCTGCATCGCGCCGTTTTCCTTGGGGCCATTTGCCTGGGGACTGTCGGACATGGTGTCTCTTTTTTACTGTTGCGATTTTGGGACGCGCTACTGTCAGAAGCCTGCCGCTGCGTCCAGCGCCAGCCGATAGGAAAGCGCGCCGAATCCGGCCACCGTTCCCTTCGCGGCCTGGCCCACATAGCTGATGTGGCGGAAGGCGTCACGCTTATGTGGGTTCGACAGGTGAACTTCGATCACGGGCACCGCGACGGCCTTTATGGCGTCGTGGATCGCGATCGACGTGTGGGTATAGGCGCCGGCGTTCAGCAGAACCGCCTTCGCGCCTTCGGCATTCGCTTCCTGGATCCAGTCGACCAGATGGCCTTCGTGGTTCGACTGGCGCATCTCGATCTCGACGCCCAGTTCCTGCGCCCGATCTTCGAGCAGCCCGGCAATGTCGTCGAGCGTGTCGGCGCCATAGATTTCGGGCTCACGCGTGCCCAGCAGGTTCAGGTTCGGGCCGTTGAGAACGTAGATGACCGGACGATCCGCCAAGGTTGCGACCCCTTTCCGTTGCGATAGCCGTGCGCCGGTCCCTATATGGCCGCGCAAGACAAGGCAAATATCGGGAGCGACAATGAACGCGGACGGCACGATCCAGGTGCGGATCAACGGGGAACATCGCCGGATTCTGGCGGGCATCACCATCGCCGATCTCGCGCTCGAACTCGGTCTGGACCCCACCAAGGTCGCGGTCGAACGCAATCTGGAGGTCGTGCCGCGTTCCACGCTGAAGGACGTGATCGTTGAGGATGGCGACGATTTCGAGATCGTCCATTTCGTCGGCGGTGGCGATCATGCGACACCTGCGGTTGATGACGACAGCTGGACGGTCGCTGGCCGCACCTTCCGATCGCGCCTGATCGTCGGCACCGGCAAGTATAAGGATTTCGCGCAGAATGCCGCGGCGGTCGAGGCTTCGGGGGCGGAGATCGTCACCGTGGCCGTGCGCCGCGTCAACGTGTCCGATCCGAATGCGCCGGTGCTGATGGATTATATCGATCCCAAGAAGATCACCTATCTGCCCAACACCGCCGGCTGCTTCGACGCCGAAAGTGCGATCCGTACCCTGCGCCTGGCGCGCGAGGCGGGGGGCTGGGATCTCGTGAAGCTGGAGGTGCTGGGCGAGGCGCGGACCCTCTATCCCGACATGGTCGAAACTTTGCGCGCGACCGAAATTCTGGCCAAGGAAGGCTTCCTGCCGATGGTCTATTGCGTCGACGATCCGATCGCCGCCAAGCGGCTTGAGGATGCCGGTGCGGTCGCGATCATGCCGCTGGGCGCCCCGATCGGATCCGGCCTCGGCATCCAGAACCGCGTCACGATCCGCCTGATCGTGGAGGGCACCAAGCTCCCCGTCCTCGTCGACGCCGGCGTCGGCACCGCATCGGAGGCGTCCGCCGCGATGGAACTCGGCTGCGCGGGCGTCCTGATGAACACCGCGATCGCCGAAGCCAAGAACCCGATCATGATGGCCGCCGCTATGAAGGCGGCGGTGGAGAGCGGGCGGCTTGCCTATCGCGCGGGGCGGATGGGGCGGCGCATGTATGCGGACCCGAGCAGCCCGTTGGCGGGGTTGATTTGAAAGTTTGGCTGCGCTGGCGCTACATTGCGTAGGGCAAGTATCTCGAAGACGATCTCACTACTAAAAGCATAAATTTTCTCTGAAACGAAGAGAAGTAATGCCTAGTCAATAGGGATATGTTGGAAGATACTTCATTGAGTAAAACGTTTCCCCATTCATCAGGGCGGTAGCGCATGATGTTGGAGAACATGCTCGTTATAAGAAAGTGTGTTGCGATTTCTGGAAGAATTATCGGGAAAAATGGATTATCTATAAACCACAATTTCCCTCTTAGGTCTGTATAAATCATGGCATTGATCTGAGATGCCTTGGCGGCTTGGATCGTCACGATTGTTTTTCCATGCCGTTCGGTAATCGAGAAGCCGTCAAAAGACTGCTGAACCGAAGCGGTGCTTGGCCGCGTTTCGCCGTTTCCGATTTGAAATTCCCAGGTAACACTTCTCGGATCGTTGGCACTCGTGATTTCAAGTGGATAGCACCTACTTTGCTTGCCAGTTGTCAGTTGATAATATTCTGACATCTCTGGAATGAGGCTCAAGAGCATCCCTAGGCTAACGTCAAATCGCTCTTCATAGAATTTCATTACAGAATCTGAGCAATCTATATTAAATGAAATGCTTGGTACTTTGACCAAGTGCGTTGGAAAAGCGCCGACTAAGTCGCTAAAGGTGCCCCGCGGGGAGTCACCGCCAAACTGAGCTTGTATGGATGCTGGAAGGTAAGCCATGCCGTGAGAGCCCGGTAGCATGTCTTTTCTGTACCTGAGTGGATTATTAAGAATAATAATTCCATAGGTGTAGGCGGTAAGTGAGTAGAAAAAGTTCAAAGGCTTAACCATTAGGGAGCCGTTGCGTCCCGCTAAAAATAACTCCCGCCCTTGACTAAAGCAGTTTTTAATTTTCAAGGCTTCATCGGAGCTTATTCCAGAATTTTTACTTTCTCCTACCATTGTTTTTCGAATTTTGTATAAATTCTTGATCTCATTTACATTTTCCAGGCTTTCGGCAAGTTCGAGCATCGCGTCGTCAAAGTCTAGCGGTTCGATACCGAGAAGGTTTAGCGGATCTTCTCGGTCTGTTCTGCCTTTAATTTCCTTAAGAAGTAGAGAAGTGTTTTTTGAAGGTATGAGATCTGGATCTTTCAGGCTTCCAATGCCGTTCTGTTGTTCAAAATCATGCAAGCCCTTGTATTTTCTCTGATCTTCCTTCTCAAGGATTGACCAATCCCGGAGGGCCTTTGCCTTTTTTGCTACGAGATTATCGTAGGCGGCGTCATTCGAAAAAATAGGCTGATTGGACGCTGGAACACGCGTCATGTCGTCTTGGATGATTTCTTCCAACATCGTGATTTCTCTCCTGCTAGGTGACGCTAGCGCGATAAACCTTTGTTGTCAGGTATAGTTTTGGAAGTGGACCACAGCAGAGCATGATTGTTTGTTTCTGCCGAGGGGAGGAAATGTTGAGGTGGCAAATTTGAGAGGAGGTCGATAATGGCTTCCAATCTCTCGTTATGACCACCTCCCCAAATCCCTGGGCGCTCGAAGCCCGCGCGTTGCTCGCGCTCGCGATGCCGCTGATTATCGGCAATCTCGCATGGTCGGCGATTGCGGCGGTCGATCTGATCTGGCTGGGGGAGCTTGGCCCCGATGCGGTGGGGGCGGGGGCGTTGGCGCTCAATCTCTACAATGCGCTGATGGTGTTCGGCATGGGGCTGTCGACCGCGGTGTCGCCGATGATCGCGAGCGAGCGGGGTCGGCGGGCGCATCCGGTGCGCGACGTGCGGCGCACGATGCGGCAGGCGATGTGGTCGATCGCGGTGATCAGCCTGCCGGTGTGGCTGCTGCTGTGGCACAGCGAGGCCGTGCTGATCGCGATGGGGCAGGAGCCGGCGCTGGCGCGTGAGGCAGGGCACGTCATGCACGGGCTGCAATGGGCGTTCCTGCCCTATCTGCTGTTCTACGCGCTGCGCAATTATATCGGCGCGCTCGAACGGCCGATGTCGGGCGTGCTGATCGTGGTCGCGGCGATCCCGGTCAACGCGCTGGCGGGCTGGGTGCTGATCTTTGGTAAGCTGGGCGTACCGGCGATGGGCCTGTTCGGCGCGGGGCTGGCGAGCAGTTTGACCGCCGGCTTCATGTTCGCGGCGATGCTGGCGGTGATCCTGATCGACCGGCAATTCCGCCGTTACAGCCTGCTTGGCCGCTTCTGGGTCTCGGATTGGCCGCGCTTCCGCTATTTGTGGCGACTGGGCCTGCCGATCGCGATCACGCTCGCGCTCGAAGTCACCGTGTTCAATGCATCGGCCTTCCTGATGGGGCTGCTCGATCGCGCCTCGCTCGCCGCGCATGCGATCGCGATCCAACTGGCCGCGCTCTGCTTCATGGTGCCGCTGGGCATGGGGCAGGCGGCGACGGTACGCGTGGGGATCGGCTATGGCCGGGGCGACAAGGACGCGGTGTCGCGCGCGGGCTGGCTCGCCATCCTGATGGGACTTGGCTTTGCGATCGTCACCGCGATCCTTCTGGTCGCCTTGCCGCGCGAACTGGTCGGCCTGTTCATCGATGTGAGCGCGCCTGCCAATGCGGAGGTCGTGCGCCTCGCCATATCCTTCCTGATGGTCGCGGCCTTGTTCCAGCTGGTCGATTGCACGCAGGCGATCGGCGCGGGCGTGCTGCGTGGCTTGCACGATACGCGCGTGCCGATGGCGTTCGCTGCGGTCGGTTACTGGGTGATCGGCATCGGCGTGGGCGCCTTCCTGGCCTTCCGCACGCCGTTGCGCGGGACCGGGCTGTGGCTGGGGCTGGCGGCGGGGCTGGCCGCCGTGGCGATCCTGATGGTCGCGCGCTGGGCGATGCGCGGCAGGCTGGGCCTAGTGCCGGCGCGCTGAGGCGCGGCGGGGGCGATGCAGGGTAGAGAGGGTGCGCGCCTGGCGTTCCAGCTTCGCCATGCGTAGCGCCAGGGCAATGCCGCCGACCGAGACCATACAGGCGGCGGCATAGGCTATGAGAGGGTCAACCATCTGTTTCGTCCTTCAACGACGCGAACGACGGGGCCGTCCGCACCGTTCCCATATGGACGAGGGCAGATTGTGTTTCGAGCCGGGATAAGCCGCGCCGGGATAGTATCTGCATAGTATTTCAGGGCGCGGCGAATATGCCCTTCAGCCAATTATCGACGATCGCGGTTGCGGGATAGCTGGCCTGACCAAGCTCGCGGTTGATCTCCATATGGCCGCGCAAGCCCTTGCCGTCGATCGCTTTCACCTCCGCCGGCGTGCCCGATTTGGCGAGCGCGGCGCCCAGCGCGTCGGACTGCGCCTTGCCGTCGGCGCGGTCGATGTGGAGAATCAGGAAGGCGGGAGCGTTCGGCCCGGCGGCGTGCGCGGTGGGCGACAGAGCGCGCTGGCGGGCGATATCGGTTCCGAACGCCTGCTCATAGGTGTTGCGCATCATCGGACCGGCCTGATCGAGCTGGCTCGGCACGTCATAGGCGGCGCCATCGAGCGCGATCACGCCGCGCACCGCGCCCTCGGTCAGCCCCAGCGCCTCCAGCCAGCGTTCGTCGGTGCCGACCAGCGCGACGAGATGCGCGCCCGCGCTGTGGCCCATGATGACGATCCTGCCCGGATCGACCCCGATCTTCGCGGCATTGTCACGCGCCCAGGCGATCGCGGCGGCGACGTCCTGCGCCTGTTTCTCCACCGACGCGGCGGGGACGAGGCGATAGTTGATCGACGCGACGGCATAGCCCTGTCCGGTCAGATGTCCGACCATGTCGGCGCCGGTCGCATCATTCTTGTCCCCCCGTTTCCATCCGCCACCGTGGACGAACAGGACGAGCGGCGTGGGTTTGGTAGCGCCCTTGGGTTTCCACAGGTCGAGCTTTTGTTGGGGATCGACGCCATAGGCATATTCGGTGGCGCCGGGCGCGGGATCGGACTTCATCCGCGCCGCCATCCGCTCGCGCATCGCCTTGCGCAGCGGGCCTTCGGAAAAGGCGGGAGATGCCGCCACGACCGCCAGCGTCATGCCTAAGAGAATCTTCGACTTCATCGCCACTCCTCATCGTCATCCCGGCGGAGGCCGAGATCTCAGGAGATAGGGAGACAAGCTCGCCGCAAGAGCCTCCTGAGATCCCGGCCTCCGCCGGGATGACGGATGTGCTGGGGATAGACTGAACCCCGCCTTACGGATTCAGAGCGTCGCGTGCTTGAGCGTCAGGAAATAATCGAGGCTGGTGTCGTCGCTCAGCATGAAGCCCTTCGTGACCGAGAAGCTGAGGCCGTGGCGATCGATCACCTCCAGCCCCACCGCATTGGCGTGCGCCGCCAGTTCCTCGGGCGTCAGGAATTTCTGCCAGTCATGCGTGCCCTTCGGCACCATGCCCAGCCCTTCGCCGACCGTGATGAGCGCGAGTTTGGAGGCGGGGGTGCGGTTGGGCGTGGAGAGCACCATCAGCCCGCCGGGCGCGAGCAGCCGCGCCAGCGCCGCGACGAAGGCTGCGGGATCGGTGACATGCTCGATCACCTCCATCGACGTGACCAGATCGAACGGCTCGACATCGAGCGCCTCAGCCCCGCACGCGCGATAATCGATCGCGAAACCCTGCTTTTCGGCATGGGCCTTGGCGACCGCGATATTCTCGGGAGCCGCATCGATCGCGGTCACGGCCGCCCCCATCCGTGCGAGCGGTTCGGCCAGCAGCCCCGCGCCGCAGCCGACGTCGAGCGCGCGCAGCCCTTTGAGGGGCTTCAGCGCCGCCGGATCGAGTCCCCAATGCGCGTTTGCTTGGCTCCGCAGATAGGCGAGGCGGGGCGGATTGAGCTTGTGGAGCATCGCCGAACTGCCGTTCGGATCCCACCATTCGCCCGCAAGTTTCGCAAAATGCGCGGCTTCTTTGGGATCGATCGTTGCGATTTTAGGGGTGCTTGCGTTCATGATGCCCCCTCTCTATCAGGGCCGCGCTCTTGAACCCAAGGGCTTTTCCGGTCCCACGACCTGCAAGAAGACGGACGACAATGGCGCGCATCGTGATGAAATTCGGCGGAACCTCGATGGCGGGGATCGACCGAATTCGTAACGTCGCCAATCGCGTCAAGCATGAGGTCGAGCTTGGCAACGAGGTCGCGGTCGTCGTCTCGGCCATGTCGGGGGAGACCGATCGCCTCGTCAATTTCTGCCGCGAAGCCTCGCCGCTTTACGATCCGCGCGAATATGACGTGGTGGTCGCGTCGGGCGAGCAGGTGACGAGCGGCCTGCTGGCGATCACGCTGCAGGCGATGGGCGTGAAGGCGCGCAGCTGGATGGGGTGGCAGCTGCCGATCCGCACCAGCGATGCGCATGCCTCCGCCCGGATCCAGACAATCAATTCGGACGCGATCGGCGCCGCAATGGCATCGGGCGAAGTCGCCGTCATCCCCGGCTTTCAGGGCATGACCGAGGATGACCGCATTACCACTTTGGGCCGTGGCGGTTCGGATACGTCGGCGGTGGCGGTTGCAGCCGCGATGAAGGCCGATCGCTGCGACATCTACACCGACGTCGACGGCGTCTATACCACCGATCCCCGCATCGTCCCCAAGGCGCGCAAGCTCGCCAAGGTGACGTATGAAGAGATGCTGGAACTCGCCTCGGTCGGCGCCAAGGTGCTGCAGACCCGATCGGTGGGCCTTGCCATGAAGGAGAAGGTGCGGGTGCAGGTGCTCTCGTCCTTCGACCAGCCGACCGACAATCCCACGCCCGGCACGATGATCGTGGGCGAAGACGAACTCGAAGGAAGCACGATGGAACGCCAGCTCATCACCGGCATCGCCTATGACAAGAACGAGACCAAGGTGACGCTTACCGCGGTGCCCGATCGCCCCGGCGCGGTCGCCTCGATCTTCGCGCCGCTGGCCGATGCGAACATCAATGTCGACATGATCGTGCAGAACGTCGCGCACGATACCGGTTCGACCGACGTGACCTTCACCGTGCCCAGCGCCGAACTCGCCCGCAGCCTCGACGTGCTGGAGCGCGAGCGCGGCAATATCGGTTACGAAAAGCTGGTTCACGACGCTGCGGTTTCGAAGATTTCGGTCGTCGGCGTCGGCATGCGCAGCCATGCGGGTGTCGCATCGAAGATGTTCTCCACCCTGGCCGACCGCAAGATCAACGTGCTTGCGATCACCACGTCAGAGATCAAGGTCTCGGTGCTGATCCACGAGGATTATACCGAACTCGCGGTCCGCGCGCTCCACACCGCCTACGGCCTCGATGCCGAGGATGCGGCCTGATCGCATAACCTGGGGGCGGGGGCTGGCGCTTCTCGCGCTGCTGGCGCTTGCCGGCTGCGCGGGGGTGATCCGCGAAACCGTGTTCGATACCAAGGGATCGGCACGCAGGGTCGTTGCCGATCCGGTCTGGACCGGCCGCGCGCCGCAGCGGGTTGAGGCGCATACTGCGGACGGGCTGACCTTGCGGGGCTGGTATTGGCCTGCGCAGGGCAGGAACGACCTGATCCTGTTCTTCCACGGGCGCGGCGGCAATGCCGATCTCGCCGCGAAGACGGCCGAGCCGCTGATCCAGGAAGGGCGTGGGCTGCTGATCGCCGATTATCGCGGCTTCGGTGACAATCCGGGCAATCCCAAGGAGAAGGGGCTGTTCCGCGACGGCGACGCCTTCTCCGCACTCGCGCGGCAGCTGGCGCCCGACGCGCGGCTGACGATCTTCGGCTATTCGCTGGGCAGCGCGGTCGCGGTCGATCAGGCGGTGAAGCAGAAGCCGGCCTTGCTCGTCACGCTCGGTGCCTTTGCGAGGCTCAAATCGGTGTCACCCGATTTCGCCAAGCCCTTCCTGCCCGACGAGTTCGACAATCTGGGCACGGCGGGGCGGCTCGCTTCGCCCTGGCTGATCCTGCACGGCACCGCCGACAAGACGGTGCCTTTCGCCAATGCCGGCCGCCTGCAGGGCGCAGCGGCGGCGGGCGTGAAGCTGGTCCCGCTGGACGGCGTCGGCCACCGCACCGATTTCGCCACGCTCGCGCCGATCATCTGGCGGACGATGGACGAAGGGCTTTCGGCGCACTAAGCGGGCCGAAACAACAGGATTTACGAATGACCAAAGGACAAGACCGGCTGAAGGCGCTGATGGCGCGCGGATGCGAATTCCTCGACAGCGAGGTCGCGATCCTCGCCGGCGCGATGAGCTGGGTCAGCGAGCGTAACCTCGTCTCGGCCATGTCGAATGCGGGCGGCTTCGGCGTGATCGCGTGCGGGGCGATGAGCCCCGAACTGCTCGATGCCGAAATTGCGGGCACGAAGGCGCTCACCGAAAAACCGTTCGGCGTGAACCTGATCACGATGCATCCGCAGCTCAACGAACTGATCGAGGTCTGCGCGAAGCACGGCGTCGGCCACGTCGTCCTCGCGGGCGGCCTGCCGCCGGGCGGCGCGATCGAAAAGATCAAGGCGTCGGGCGCCAAGGTGATCTGCTTCGCCCCCGCGCTCGCGCTCGCCAAGAAGCTGGTCCGTTCAGGCATCGACGCGCTGGTGATCGAGGGGATGGAGGCCGGCGGCCATATCGGCCCGGTCTCGACCTCGGTTCTGGCGCAGGAAATGCTGCCGCTGCTCGCCGAACAGCTTCCCGTGTTCGTTGCCGGCGGGATCGGGCGTGGAGAGGCGATCGCCGGCTATCTGGAAATGGGGGCTGCGGGCGTGCAGCTAGGTACCCGTTTCGTCTGCGCAACCGAATCGATCGCGCACCCGAACTTCAAGAAAGCGTTCATCCGCGCGTCGGCGCGCGATGCGATCGCCAGCGTGCAGATCGACCCGCGCCTTCCGGTCATCCCGGTCCGCGCGCTCAAGAATTCGTCGTCCGAACTGTTCACCGCGAAGCAGCGCGAAGTCGCGCAGCTGCTCGACGACGGCAAGGTCGAGATGATGGAGGCCCAGCTCCAGATCGAACATTATTGGGCGGGCGCGCTGCGCCGCGCGGTGATCGACGGCGACGTCGAACATGGCAGCCTTATGGCCGGCCAGTCGGTCGGCATGGTCACGAAGGAAGAGCCGCTGGCCGAGATCATCGGCACGTTGATGGACGAAGCGGCGGCCGCGCTGGAGCGGCGCTAATCGCAGAAACCCGGCCCTCTCCCGTGCACGGGAGAGGGAAACATAGGGCGACCCACAAGAAAACTTCGTTCGTGATGAGCGGCGCACCCTTGGAAAGCGCCCACGCTTTCTGTTAGCGCATCACGTCATGGCTCCCGCAACCGCCACCTCCGCCGCACGCGAAATCCTGACGCGCCTGCACGACGTGATGGCGTCGCGGTCGGCCGCGCAGGCCAAACTCAACCAGGTCGTCCAGATCATCGGGGAGGCGCTGCACACCGAAGTCTGCTCGATCTACCTGCTGCGCGACGGCGTGCTCGAACTGTTCGCCACCCGCGGACTGAAGCAGGAGGCCGTCCACGTCACCAAACTGGCGCTGGGCGAAGGTCTGGTCGGCACGATCGCTGAGGATGTCGAAACGCTCAATCTCGAGGAAGCGACCAGCCATCCCGACTTCGCCTACAAGCCGGAAACGGGCGAAGACCTCTTTCATAGTTTCGCAGGAGTTCCGATTGTCCGTCGTCAGGAGGCGGTGGGAGTCCTGGCTGTTCAGCACAGCGACACCCGCAAGTTCGATGATGTCGAAGTGGAAGCTTTACAGACAGTTGCGATGGTTCTTGCCGAACTGATCGCGGGCGCGGGCCTGATCGACGAGAGCGGTCCGGGCGGCGGCAAGAGCCAGCGTGACACCGGCCCCGTGCGCCTGACCGGACTCAAGCTGGTCGAGGGCATGGCACGCGGCCAGGCGGTTTATCATCAGCCGCGTATCGAGATCGAACATACCGTCGCCGAGGATATCGAGGTCGAACGGCATCGCGTCATTTCGGCCTTCGCCAAGATGCGCGACCAGATCGAGCGGATGACGCGCGAGGCCGATTTCGGCGGGGCCGGCGAACATCAGGACGTCCTCGCGATGTACAAGATGTTCGCCTACGACGAGGGCTGGATCCGCCGCATCAACGAGGCGATCGACAGCGGCCTGACTGCCGAAGCGGCGATCGAGCGTGTGCAGCAGCGCACCCGCATGCGGATGCGCGAGATTGGCGATCCCTTGCTCGCCGATCGGATGCACGATCTGGAGGATCTGTCGAACCGCCTGCTCCGCATCGTCTCGGGCCAATTGGGCACGGCGGCGCAGATGGGCCTGCGGCAGGATACGATCCTGATCGCGCGCAATCTGGGGCCGGCCGAACTGCTCGAATATGATCGCCGGCGTCTCAAGGGCGTGGTGCTGGAGGAGGGGTCGCTCACCGCGCATGTCACCATCGTGGCGCGGGCGATGGGCGTGCCCGTGCTGGGCCGCGTCAAGGATGTGCGCCGCACGATCGGTGATGGGGACGCACTGCTGCTCGACGGATCGACCGGCAACGTCATCGTTCGGCCGACGCCGACGATGGATGAGGCGTTCGACGCCAAGCTGATCGTCACACAGCGTCGCCGCGCCGAATTCGCCGCGATGCGCGATCTGCCCGCCGTCACGAAGGATGGCGTGCGGATCGAGCTGATGGTCAATGCGGGCCTGCGCGACGATATGGCGGCGCTCGACGTGACCGGTGCCGACGGCGTCGGGCTGTTCCGTACCGAATTCCAGTTCCTCGTTTCGGCGACCCTGCCGGCACGCGAGCGCCAGCAGCGGCTGTATCGCGAGGTGCTCGATGCGGCGGGCGATCGCCCGGTCATCTTCCGCACGGTCGATATCGGCGGGGACAAGGCACTGCCTTATCTCAACGGCGGCCGGGCCGATGAGGATGAGGAGAATCCCGCGCTGGGCTGGCGCGCGATCCGCCTGGGCCTCGAACGCGACGGGCTGATGAAAGTGCAGGCGCGCGCGCTGCTGGAGGCGGCGGCGGGGCGCACACTCAACGTCATGTTCCCGATGGTGTCCGAACCCTGGGAGTTCGAGGAAGCGCGGACCCTGTTCGAGGCGCAGCGCAAGTGGATCCACGGCCGCAACCGGCCGACGCCGATCCATGTCCGCTACGGCACGATGCTGGAGGTGCCGGCGCTCGCCGAAAGCCTCGATATGATCCTGCCGCAGCTCGATTTCCTGTCGATCGGCACCAACGATCTGACGCAATTCCTGTTCGCGGCGGATCGCGCCAATCCGAAGCTGGCCGAGCGTTATGACTGGCTCAGCCCCGCGATCCTGCGCTTCGTCAACCGCGTGGTGCGGCAATCGCTCGACCAGCGCGTGCCGGTGGGCGTGTGCGGCGAAATGGGCGGCCGCGCGCTGGAGGCGATGGCGCTGATCGGGCTGGGCATCGATCGCCTGTCGATCACCCCGGCGGCGATCGGCCCGGTCAAGGCGATGATCCGCTCGCTCGACGCGGGCGCGTTGCGCGCGCTGATGCCCGATCTGCTGACGCGGCCCTTGCGGTCGATGCGGGATGATCTGACCGCGTGGGCGGCGCAGGAAGGCGTCGCAATCATCTGAATTTGGCGGGTTAACATCTGAAAGTTTGACTTTTCCGGACACCGCTTTGACAAATGTCGGCGGGGGGACGTCGCGATTGGCGACGTGAAGGAGTTTCGATGGCGGTCGACGATAAGGACGAAGCGGGATTGTTCGTGCGCCGGGTGGGCGATGAGCTGGCCGCCGCGCGCCGTGCCCAGAAGCTGGAGATCGAAGAGATCGCCACGCGCACCCGTATCCCCGCACGCCATCTGGAGGCGATCGAGCGCAGCGATTTCGCCGCACTGCCCGCCATTCCCTATGCCGCCGGCTTCGTGAAAACCTATGCCAACATGCTGGGGCTGGACGGCAACGCGATGTCGCGTTCGTTCCGCGACGAGGTGGGCGACGTTTCGCGCGATGCCTTCATGCCGCAGGCCTATGAGCCGGTCGATCCGTCGCGCGTGCCGTCCAAGCTGCTGGCGATGATCGCGCTGGGCGTCGCAGTGCTGCTGGGCATGGGCTATCTGCTGCTCCGCTTCGAAGGCGACAGCAGCGATCTGGCGCAGCTGGCCGCCGACACGCCCGAAAACAGCCGTCCCGCACCTGCTGTGCCCGCGCCGCTTTCGCCGGTGCCGACCGCCGTCGCGCCCGCCGTTCCGGCCGAACCCGCGTCGCCGACCGGCCCGATCGGCGTCACCGCGACCGAGGATGTCTGGCTCAAGATGTCCGAACGCACCGGCGGGCCAACTTATTATATGGACGTGATGAAGGCCGGCGAACGTTTCGACCTGCCCGAAACCGCGACCGATCCGATCCTGCGCACTGGCCGTCCCCAGTCGGTCAAGGTGATGATCGGCACCAGCGAATTGCCCGCGATCGGCGAACCCGACCGGCTCGTCCGCGCCTACAGCCTGAAGCGCGATGCCGTGACCGCGATCGCCACCGGCAAGCCGCTGCCCGAGGCGGCTCCGGCGGAACCGGTGGTCGAACAGCCGCGCAGCCCGCGCCGTTTCCGCCGGCCGCGCGCCGACGATAATGCCCCGTCCGACGCGGCGGTGGCTCCGGAAGCCCCGGTCCAGCCTTGATCCCTTCGCCCAACCGGGCGACAAGGCGCACGATCGTTTCACGCGCGTAAAAGGACGTTTTCCGCGATGACCAAGGCGTTTGCCGCCCTTCTGCTCCTCTCCTCGGCCGTGCCGGCACTTGCCGCGCCGCCGCCCGCGACCGTCGAATCCCGTGTCGGCGTGCTCGAAAAGGAAATGCGCGCGGTGCAGCGCAAGGTCTTCCCCGGCGGCGCGCAGCAATATTTCGAACCCGAGATCAAGGCACCCACGACCGCACCCGCGCCGGTCGGCGCCCCTTCCGATGCGCCGATCGCTGATCTGGCGCGCCGGGTCGACGCCCTCGAAAAGTCCTTTTCGGACATGACCGGTCAGATGGAGCAGAACAGCTTCAAGATCCGCCAACTGACCGACGAGGTCGCCAAGCTGAAGGCGCAGATGGCCCCGCCGGCGGTGGCTGCGGCGCCAGCGGCGGGCGGTGCGACCCTGCCTTATGTCGTCCCGCCGGCTGCCAAGGGTGCGACGGGTGGCGCGCCTGCGCCCATCGCTGCGGCCGAAGCGCCTCCCGCGACCGCGCCAAGCGGCGATCCGGGCAAGGACGCCTATATGGCGGGCTATGATCTGTGGACCGCGAAGAAGTTTCCGGAGGCCGCGACCGCACTGAAGGCGATGGCCGCCAAATATCCGAAGAACAAATATGCGAGCTATGCGCGCAACCTCGCCGGCCGTTCGTACCTCGACAACGGCCAGTATAATGAGGCGATCCGCGAGTTCTTCGAGAATACGAAGGACGAAGCGGGCGAACGCGCGCCGCACAGCTACGTCTATATGGCGCAGGCGCTCATGAAGCGTAAGCCGCCGCTGCCCGACAAGGCGTGTCAGGCCTATGAGGTGCTGGCCTCCAAATATCCGGACAAGGTGACCGGCGGCCTCGCCGATCTCGTCGCCAAGGGAAAGGCCGATGCCAAGTGCCAGTAAGGCACGCGGCCTGATCCCCGACACGCTGATCGCCCGGTTCCGGGCGGATGTCGAAGCCCTGTGCGGCGAGGGTTTGTTGGCTCTCGCCGTCTCGGGTGGCCCAGACAGCATGGCGATGCTGCACCTCGCGGTCGCCGCCTTTCCCGGGCGCGTGATCGCCGCGACCGTCGATCATGGCCTGAGGGCTGAGGCGAGGGTCGAAGCGCAACTCGTTGCCACGGCGTGCGAAAGCCTTGGCAATCCCCATGCGACCCTGAACGTCACGGTGGCACCGGGCGCCAGCGTTCAGGCACAGGCGCGCGAGGCCCGCTATGCGGCGCTCAACAATTGGGCGCGGGGGCAGGGGGCGTCGGCGCTCCTCACCGCGCACCATGCCGACGATCAGGCGGAGACTGTGCTGATGCGCCTCGCGCGCGGCAGCGGGCTGGGCGGGCTGTCGGGCATCCGTGCGTCGCGCGATCTGGGCGGCGAGCTGACGCTGATCCGCCCGCTGTTGGGCTGGCGCAGGGCGGAGCTTGCGGCGATCGTCGGGGCCGTTCCGACGGTCGACGATCCCTCCAACCGCGATCCCCGCCACGATCGCACCCGCGCCCGCGCGCTGCTTGCCCATACCGACTGGATCGATCCCGCCCGGATCGCCGCGACCGCGCGCCATCTGGCGGAAAGCGAGGCGGCGCTCGATTGGATCGCGGATGAGGTCATCCGGTCCCGCTGCATCATCGACGATGGCAGGATCGCTGCCGATCTTGCTGGCCTGCCACGCGAAATCATCCGCCGCGTGCTCACAAAATTGATCGCGCATGCCGATTCGCCCGCCGACGGCCCGACGCTCGATCATCTGCTCGATCGCCTCGAAAACGGCCTCTCGAGCAGCGTCGGCGGGCTGATCGTTCACCCCGGCGACCGGATGATCATCCAAAAGGCGCCCGAACGGCACTGAAATCGGTCCGTCCTGTGACCGGGTGCATTGTCATTAACCCTCGAATGCCTATCTTCTACGGGCACGAAAGGCGGACCCCAAAGAATGAGCGACCAGAAAGAGCCCCAGCAGCCGAATCCGTGGATGAAGAGCCTTGCGATCTGGATCGGTATCCTGCTCGCACTCGTCCTCTTCGTCTCGATGTTCGAAAGCTCGTCGCGGCAGGCCGGTGGCGATGCGATCGCCTATTCCGAATTCCTGGCTCGCGTGAACGAAGGCGCGGTGCGTGAAGTCGATATCGGCGACGGGGTCGTCACCGGTAAGTACAATAACGGCACCGCTTTCTCGGCCAATGCGCCGAGCGATCCGATGCTGATCCAGCGTCTGTCCGAAAAGAACGTCACCTTCCGCGCCAAGCCGGAGGAGCAGACGAGCTTCTGGATGATCATGCTCTATCAGTCGCTGCCCTTCCTCCTGATCCTCGGCATCGCCTTCTTCGTGATGCGCCAGATGCAGAAGAATGCGGGTTCGGGCGCGATGGGATTCGGCAAGAGCCGCGCGAAGATGCTGACCGAAAAGCATGGCCGCATCACGTTCGATGACGTGGCGGGCATCGATGAAGCGCGTGAGGAGCTGCAGGAGATCGTCGATTTCCTGAAGGATCCGACCAAGTTCGCGCGTCTGGGCGGCAAGATCCCGAAGGGCGCTCTGCTCGTCGGCTCGCCCGGCACCGGCAAGACCCTGCTCGCCCGCGCGATCGCGGGTGAGGCGAACGTGCCCTTCTTCACGATTTCGGGTTCGGACTTCGTCGAAATGTTCGTCGGCGTCGGCGCGAGCCGCGTGCGCGACATGTTCGAACAGGCGAAGAAGAATGCGCCCTGCATCGTCTTCATCGACGAAATCGACGCGGTCGGCCGCCATCGTGGCGCCGGCCTCGGCAACGGCAATGACGAGCGCGAGCAGACGCTGAACCAGCTTCTGGTCGAAATGGACGGCTTCGAAGCGAACGAGGGCATCATCATCGTCGCGGCGACCAACCGCCCCGACGTGCTCGATCCCGCGCTGCTGCGTCCGGGCCGCTTCGATCGCCAGGTCGTCGTCCCGCGCCCGGATATCGAAGGCCGCGAGAAGATTCTCGCCGTCCACATGAAGAAGCTGCCGTTGGCGCCCGACGTCAATGCGCGCACGATCGCGCGCGGCACGCCGGGATTCTCGGGCGCCGACCTCGCCAACCTCGCCAACGAAGCCGCCCTCCTTGCCGCGCGCAAGGGCAAGCGCCTCGTCGCGATGAAGGAGTTCGAGGAAGCTAAGGACAAGGTCATGATGGGCGCCGAGCGCAAATCGATGGTCATGACCGAGGATGAGAAGAAGGCGACCGCCTATCACGAGGCCGGCCACGCGCTCGTCTCGCTCCACGTTCCGGGCTGCGATCCGCTCCACAAGGTCACGATCATCCCGCGCGGCCGCGCGCTGGGCGTCACCTGGAACCTGCCCGAGCGCGATCGTTATTCGATGACGATGAAGCAGATGAAGGCGCGCCTCGCGCTCTGCTTCGGCGGCCGTATCGCCGAACAGATCATCTACGGCGCGGACGAACTGAACACCGGCGCTTCCAACGACATCCAGCAGGCCACCGACATGGCCCGTTCGATGGTGATGGAATATGGCATGTCCGAAAAGCTGGGCTGGCTGCGCTATCGCGACAATCAGGACGAGGTGTTCCTCGGCCACTCGGTCGCGCGCAACCAGAGCGTTTCGGAAGAAACCGCCCGCCTGATCGACCAGGAGGTCCGCCGCCTCGTCGAGGAAGGCGAGCATGTCGCCCGCACGGTGCTGACCGAGCATCTCGACGAACTGCACCGTCTGGGCAGCGCGCTGCTCGAATATGAGACTTTGTCGGGCGAGGAAGCCAAGCGCGTCATCAAGGGCGAGGATATCGGCCGCGACGACAGCGCCCACCGCCAGCCGGTCGCGCTGAGCGGCGGCGGCTCCTCGATCCCCAAGAGCAAGCGCCCCGGCGGCGGCAACTGGGGCGAAGCGGCACCGCAAGGCGCCTGATCGCTCCAGCGACGTTATGAACGAGGGGAGGGCGGCGACGTCCTCCCCTTTTTCTTATCGCCGTCATCCCGGCGGAGGCCGGGATCGCAGCGGGCTCTCGCCGCCAACTCATCCCCCCATCTTCTGAGATCCCGGCCTCCGCCGGGATGATGGGTGACGCTACCTCCCCACTCGTCATTGCGAGGAGCCGCAGGCGACGCGGCAATCCAGGCCCGCACTTGAGACAGGTCGCGACCATCTTAAGTGCGGGTCTGGATTGCTTCGCTACGCTCGCAATGACGAGTGAGGAGGAGAGGGCGGCCTGACCCCATACGAAAACGGCGCCCCGTTAGGGACGCCGTTATCTGTCTCTCGAAGGAGCGGGAAGGCCCAGCCTCCCCGAAGCGCGTTACGCTTCGGTCGCCTGTTCGGCGAGAACGGTCAGGCCCTTCTCGTTCACCTCGGCGAAGCCACCCTCGACGTGAATACGCGAGACGACCGTGGTCGGGTTCGAATAGATCGAAAGCTCGCCCGAGCGGACCACCGACATGAACGGGGCATGCCCCGCGAGCACGCCGAAATCGCCCTCGGTGCCGGGAACCACCACCATATAGACTTCCTCCGAACGGAGGAGCTTTTCCGGGGTGACGAGTTCGAAGTGCAGGTCTGCCATTCAAAATCTCCCCCCTCCCTTCAAGGGAGGGGCAGGGGTGGGTGGCGAAGCCAGAGGCTCGATGCCTCTGGCGTAGCCTTGCGGGAGCAGGTTGGAAGCTCGCGACTTCGTCGCTCGCACCCACCCCCAACCCCTCCCTTGCAGGGAGGGGCGTAGTTCGGTTTACGCCGCTTCGGCGGCCAGCTTCTTGGCCTTCTCGACGGCTTCGTCGATGCCGCCGACCATGTAGAAGGCGGCTTCGGGCAGGTGGTCATATTCGCCGTCGACGACGGCCTTGAACGACTTCACCGTGTCCTCGATCGCGACGAACTTGCCGCTGATGCCGGTGAAGACTTCGGCGACGTGGAACGGCTGCGACAGGAAGCGCTGGATCTTGCGGGCGCGCTGGACGGTGAGCTTATCTTCTTCCGAAAGCTCGTCCATGCCCAGGATCGCGATGATGTCCTGCAGCGACTTGTACTTCTGCAGGATCGCCTGGACGGCGCGCGCAGTGTCGTAATGCTCCTGGCCGACGATGCGCGGCTCCAGCACGCGCGAGGTCGAGTCGAGCGGGTCGACCGCCGGGTAGATGCCCAGTTCCGAAATCGCACGGTTCAACACGGTCGTCGCGTCGAGGTGAGCGAACGAGGTGGCCGGCGCCGGATCGGTAAGATCGTCCGCGGGAACGTACACGGCCTGAACCGAGGTGATCGAACCCTTGTTGGTCGAGGTGATGCGTTCCTGCAGCGCGCCCATGTCGGTCGACAGGGTCGGCTGATAGCCCACGGCCGACGGGATGCGGCCCAGCAGCGCCGACACTTCGGCGCCCGCTTGGGTGAAGCGGAAGATGTTGTCGACGAAGAACAGCACGTCCTGGCCTTCGACGTCGCGGAAATATTCGGCGATCGTCAGGCCCGAGAGAGCGACGCGCGCACGGGCGCCCGGCGGCTCGTTCATCTGGCCATAAACCAGCGCCACCTTCGAACCGTCGGTGATCGCGTTGCCGTCGGCGTCCTTGGCGATAACGCCGGCGTCGAGGAACTCGTGGTAGAGATCGTTGCCCTCACGGGTACGCTCGCCGACGCCCGCGAACACCGAGGTGCCGCCGTGGCCCTTGGCGATGTTGTTGATCAGTTCCTGGATGAGCACGGTCTTGCCCACGCCCGCGCCGCCGAACAGGCCGATCTTGCCGCCCTTCGCGTAAGGGGCGAGAAGGTCGATGACCTTGATGCCGGTGGCCAGAATGCTGGTCTCGGTCGACTGATCGATGAACAGCGGGGCTTCGGCGTGGATCGGGGCGGTCAGGTCGGTGTCGACCGGGCCACGCTCGTCGATCGGCTCGCCGACGACGTTCAGGATGCGGCCGAGCGTCTTCGGGCCGACGGGGACGCGGATCTGCGAACCGGTGTCGGTGACTTCCTGGCCGCGGGTCAGGCCCTCGGTCGAGTCCATCGCGATCGTGCGGACCGTGTTCTCACCGAGGTGCTGCGCAACCTCGAGGACCAGGCGGTTGCCGTTGTTGGTCGTTTCCAGCGCCGAAAGGATCGCGGGCAGGCTGGTTTCGAAGGTCACGTCGACGACGGCGCCGATGACCTGCGACACGCGGCCGACATTGTTGGTGGTGGTAGCCATAGGTTTCTTCCTTGCCTGCCTGTGTCTTTAGAGCGCTTCGGCGCCCGAGATGATTTCAACGAGTTCGGTGGTGATCGCGGCCTGACGGGCGCGGTTATACTGGATGCTGAGCCGCTTGATCATGTCGCCCGCATTGCGCGTCGCATTGTCCATCGCGGTCATGCGGCTGCCCTGTTCGGACGCTGCATTTTCCAGCATCGCACGGAACAGCTGCACCGCGACGTTGCGGGGGAGGAGTTCGGCCAGGATCTCGTCCTCGTCGGGCTCATATTCCACCGCCGCCGAAACGCCGGCATTGCTGTCCGTGTCGTTCGCGGCCAGCGGCACCGGGATGATCTGCAGCTCGGTCGGCTCCTGCAGCAGCGCCGACTTGAACTTGGCGAAGAACAGGTGCGCCACGTCATATTCGCCGCCATTGTAGCGGGCGATCAGATCATCTGCCACTTCGTGCGCATCGCCGAAGGCGACGTTCTTGATGTGGCTCTGGTCGACCTGGTGGACGATCTTGCCCGGATAGAGGCGCGCGATCACCGGACGGCCCTTCTTGCCGATCAGGTAGAACTTCACCGTCTTGCCCTGGGCGATCAGCTCGTCGGCCTTCTTGCGGGCGGCGCGGACGATGTTGGTGTTGAACGCACCGGCAAGGCCGCGCTCCGACGTCGCGACCACCAGCAGGTGGCACTGATCGTTGCCCGTGCCGGCCAGCAGCTTGGGCGAGTTCGGGCCGATCGTCACCTTGGAGGCAAGGCTGGCCATCACCGCGTTCAGCCGCTCGGCGTAAGGACGCCCGGCCTCGGCGGCCATCTGCGCGCGACGCAGCTTGGCCGCGGCGACCATCTTCATCGCCTTGGTGATCTTCTGGGTCGACTTCACCGAAGTGATGCGGACCTTGAGGCTCTTCAGACTGGGCATCTGCTTCCCTTATGGTCGCCCCCGCGCGGACGCGGAGGCGGCATCATGTTCAGGCGAACGTCTTGACGAAGGCTTCGAGGGCCGACTTCAGGCCCGCGGTGCTCTCCGCCGACAGATCCTTGCTGTCGCGGATCGCGGTCAGGATGTCGGCATGCTTGGAGCGCAGTTCCGCGAGGAAAGCGGCTTCGAAGCGCGTGACCGAAGCGACCGGGAAGGCATCGATATAGCCGTTCACGCCCGCAAAGATCGATGCAACCTGCTCCTCGAAGGGCAGGGGGGCGAACTGCGGCTGCTTGAGCAGCTCGGTCAGGCGCGCGCCGCGGTTCAGCAGCTTCTGCGTCGACGCGTCGAGGTCCGAACCGAACTGCGCGAAGGCGGCCATTTCGCGATACTGGGCGAGGTCCAGCTTGATCGAGCCGGCGACCTTCTTCATCGCCTTGGTCTGCGCGGCCGAACCGACGCGGCTGACCGAGAGACCGACGTTGATCGCGGGGCGGATGCCGGCGTTGAACAGGTCGGTTTCAAGGAAGATCTGGCCGTCGGTGATCGAAATCACGTTGGTCGGGATGTAGGCCGAAACGTCGCCCGCCTGGGTTTCGATGATCGGCAGCGCCGTCAGCGAACCGTTGCCGTTCGCGTCGTTCATCTTCGCGGCGCGCTCGAGCAGGCGGCTGTGGAGATAGAAGACGTCGCCCGGATAGGCTTCGCGGCCCGGCGGACGGCGCAGCAGCAGCGACATCTGACGATAGGCGACCGCCTGCTTCGACAGATCGTCATACACGATCAGGCCGTGCATGCCGTTGTCGCGGAAATATTCGCCCATCGCGCAGCCGGTGTAGGGTGCGAGGAACTGAAGCGGGGCGGGGTCCGACGCGGTGGCGGCGACGACGATGGAATATTCCATCGCGCCATTTTCTTCCAGCGTGCGAACGAGCTGCGCGACGGTCGAACGCTTCTGACCGACGGCGACGTAGATGCAGTACAGCTTCTTCGATTCGTCGGTGCCGGCGTTGGCGCCCTTCTGGTTGATGAAGGCATCGATCGCGACGGCCGACTTGCCGGTCTGACGGTCGCCGATGATCAGCTCGCGCTGGCCGCGGCCAACGGGGACGAGCGCGTCGAGCGCCTTGATGCCGGTCTGCACCGGCTCGTGCACCGACTTGCGCGGGATGATGCCGGGGGCCTTCACCTCGACGCGGCTGCGCTGATCGCTGACGATCGGGCCCTTGCCGTCGATCGGGTTGCCCAGGCCGTCCACGACGCGGCCCAGCAGGCCCTTGCCGACGGGAACGTCGACGATGGTGCCGGTGCGCTTGACGGTGTCGCCTTCCTTGATCTCGGCGTCGGTGCCGAAGATCACGACGCCGACATTGTCGGCTTCCAGGTTCAGGGCCATGCCCTTGATGCCGTTGGCGAACTCGACCATTTCGCCGGCCTGGACGTTGTCGAGGCCGTGGATGCGGGCGATGCCGTCACCGACCGACAGCACCTGGCCGACTTCGGAGACCTGCGCTTCGGCACCGAAGCTGGCGATCTGGTCGCGGATGACCTTGGAGATTTCTGCGGCGCGGATGTCCATGTTCAGCCTTTCATCGCAATCGCGAGGGTGTTCAATTTGGTGCGGATCGAGCCGTCGATCTGCTTGGAGCCGATCTTGACGATCAGCCCGCCGAGGATCGCGGGATCGACCGTCAGGTCGACCGCCACGTCGCGGCCCAGCTGGCTCTTGAGCTTCGCCTTCAGCGCTTCGACCTGATCGGCCTCAAGCGGGTGGGCGGAGGTGACTTCGGCGGTGGTTTCGCCGCGATGGCGCGCCGCGAGCTGTGCGAAGGCGCGGATCACCGGGCCGAGCTGGCTCAGGCGACGGTTCTGCGCAAGCACGCCGAGAAACTTGGTGGTTACGGAATCGAGCTTCAGGCTGGCGGCTACTGCGGCCACCGCCTTCACGGCTTCCTCGCGACCGACCAGCGGGCTGGTGGTCAGGCGACGAAAATCGTCCGATTCGGTGAGCGCGGCCTTCAGGCCAGCAAGGCTCTTGGAGACGGCGTCGATCGCCTTCTCGTCGCGGGCCAGCTCGAACAATGCGGTCGCATAACGTCCGCTGAGGCTAGCCTGAATACCGCCGGAATTCTCCACGCGCGTTCAATCCCCCGATTGGATTTCGGTCCCATGCGGAAAAGGGGGCGCCCTGTAGGCGTCCCCGCATGTTGGCCGGCCGGTTAGCAGGGGGGGGCACGCGATGCAACCCGGTTGGAAGTGCTGTTTCGGAACGCTTCCGAAAGAGCCTAAGCGTCGTCGTTTAAAAGATCGAACAAAGACGATGTCGACGTGTTCGTCGCGGTTGCGACAAAGGCCGCCGCCTGGCTGCGCGTCTGCGCATTCCAGCCGCGCGCTTCGCGTTCTTCGACGCTCATCGAATCATAGTCGCTGATCAGCAGCTGGTTGTAGTTGGCGAGACTCGTCAGCGATGCCGATCCGCCGATCGTGCTCATCACATCGTCGCGCATGCGCTGATTGAGTTCTTTTTTCGCAGCCGCCTGCTCGCCCGCGCTGAACTGGTCGCTCTTGTCGAGAATCATCGCCGACAGCGCCCGGCCCGACAATTCGGACAGGTCCACGCTCTTGCCCGCCTTCTTCGCGGCATCCAGCGTGGCGCGGGTTTCCTTGCCGACGGTCGCAAAATCCTTGGCATTGTCGGCGACGTCAGCCGCCTTTGCTTTCGCGGTGGCGGAGATGGTGACGCCGTTCGACGACGTCGCGGCGGTCGTGCTGGTGGCTTTGCCGGTCGCGCCATAGGTCAGCGCCGAAACGCCATCGGTCGCGCTGCTGCCCGAAGATTGGCCGAGCAGGGTGGCGAGGCTGGTCGAAAGTCCCGAAAGCGAAACGGTCATGGCGCGATCATCCACATGGGTCATATCGCTGGTGCCGGAATATGGTTAACGCGACGTTGCTATCGGGGAGGCGGATGGATGCGACTGGAAAATCTGGGCGATCGCATCTGCATCCTGGGCCCGTCGAACAGTGGCAAATCGACGCTCGCGGTGGCGATCGCGCGCAGGCGCGGGCTGGACGCCGTCCATCTCGATCAATTGCATCATTTGCCGGGGACCGATTGGGTTCCGCGCGCGCCGGAGGATTTTACCGCGCTCCATGATGCGGCGATCCTGGGCGATCGCTGGGTGATCGACGGCAATTATACCCGCCTGATGCCGCAACGCTTCGCCCGCGCGACGGGTGTGATCCTGCTCGATGCGCCGACGGGGATCAGCCTGTGGCGCTATGTTCGCCGGGCATTGTTTGAAACCAACCGTGTCGGCAATCTCGAAGGCGGGCAGGACAGCGTCAAATGGGCGATGCTGCACCACATTGCGGTGCGCACGCGCGATAACCGCAGGCGCTATGCCGCGATGCTCGATGGGCTGGATTTGCCGCAGATCAGGCTGACGTCGTCACGCCTGATAGACAACTTCTATCAACGCGAAGGATTAGCGCGCTGACGGCTATCAAGCCGCCAGTTTCATCTCCATGCGGCCCCAGATCTCGACGAGCGCGTCGGTCAGTTCGCGCATCATCTCTTCGCTGTGTGCGGGGCCGGGGGTGAAACGCAGGCGTTCGGTGCCGCGCGGCACGGTCGGGAAGTTGATCGGCTGAACGTACACGCCGTACTCGGCGAGCAGGATATCCGACACCTTCTTGGCCTTCACCGGATCGCCCACCATCAGCGGGACGATATGGGTCACGGTGTCCATCACCGGCAAGCCCGCTTCGGCGAACATGCGCTTCAGCGTCGCGGCGGCGGCCTGCTGGCCCTCGCGCTCGACCGAGGAGGATTTGAGGTGACGCACACTCGCCAGCGTGCCGGCGACCAGCACCGGCGACAGCGAGGTCGTGAAGATGAAGCCGGGCGCATAGCTGCGGATCACGTCGATGATCACCTGATCGGCGGCGATATAGCCGCCCATCACGCCGAACGCCTTGCCCAGCGTCCCTTCGATCACGGTGATGCGATCGGCCGCCGCGTCGCGATCCGAAATGCCGCCACCGCGCGGGCCGTACATGCCGACCGCGTGAACCTCGTCCAGATAGGTCAGCGCATTATACTTGTCGGCCAGGTCGCAGATCGCGTGAAGCGGGGCGACGTCGCCGTCCATCGAATAGACGCTTTCGAACGCGATCAGCTTGGGCGCTTCGGGATCTTCGGCGGCCAGCAATTCCTCGAGATGGGCGAGGTCGTTGTGGCGCCACACGCGCTTTTCGCAGCCCGAATTGCGGATGCCCGCAATCATCGATGCGTGGTTCAGCTCGTCCGAGAAGATGATGCAGCCGGGCAGAACCTTGGCGAGCGTCGAGAGCGTCGCTTCGTTCGAGACATAGCCCGAGGTGAAGAGGAGCGCGCCTTCCTTGCCGTGCAGGTCGGCCAGTTCGGCCTCCAGATCGACATGGTAGTGCGTGTTGCCGCCGATGTTGCGCGTGCCGCCCGAACCGGCGCCGACGTCGTGGAGGGCTTCCTCCATCGCCGCGATCACCTTGGGGTGCTGGCCCATCGCCAGATAATCGTTCGAACACCAGACGGTGACGGGCTTCGGGCCGTTATGGCCGGCGAAGCAGCGCGCATTGGGGAACATGCCCTTGTTGCGCAGGATGTCGATGAAGACCCGGTAGCGGCCCTCGGCATGAAGCCGATCGATCGCCTGAGTGAATACGCGCTGGTAGTCCAAACTCGGTGCTCCCGCCCCGGCCCGTTCCCCTCCAACGGGCTGAATCTTGGCCGCTCTTTAGTGCCTTGAAGGCCCGAATGCCAGTGCGAACGATTCGCGATTCATAAGGTTGCGACCGACGGAAGCCCGCGTCGTGCCAATTCGTCCACGAATGCATCCGGAAGGTCGACCGGCGCCGTAAATATTGCCTGCCCGATCGGATGGGCCGGCCATTCCTGCCCCTGCGTCAGATAAGCGACGCGCCGCGCAATGCCGGGGCCGCCGTCGACGAAGGCGATCGGATGCGGCGCGGCGGCGGCCAGTTCGTCGGCGACCAGCGGGAAATGGGTGCAGGCGAGGACGGCGATGTCCATCCGCTCGCCGCCCGCCTGATCGGTCAGGCCCGCGAGGACCGCGCGATATTCTTCACGGTCGGTCGCTTCGCCGCGCAATTTGGCCTCGGCCAGTTCGACGAGCCGCGCGGAGCCGTGGCGCAGCACGGTGCAATCGGCGGCGAAGCGCGCGGATAGGTCATCGACATAAGGCTGTCGCACGGTCGCGTCGGTGCCCAGCACGCCGATGACGCGGTTCTTCGATTGCTCGGCCGCCGGCTTGATCGCGGGCACGGTGCCCACCACCGGCAGGTCCAGCGCCGCGCGCACCGCCGCCAGCGCGATCGTCGACGCGGTGTTGCATGCGATGACGACCAGGCGCGGGCGATAACGCTCGACCAGCCGCCCGAGCAGCGCAGGCACGCGCGCGGCAATCTCCGCCTCGGTCTTGGTCCCGTAGGGGAAGCCGCCATTATCGGCGACATAGACATAGGATGCCTGCGGAAGCAGTTCGCGCGTGGGGCCAAGCACCGAAAGGCCGCCCACACCGGAATCGAACATCAATATCGGGCGATCGTCGGCCATCAGCGTCGATCTAGTGAGCGCAAGGCGTGCTGCCTAGAGGAAGCTATAGGGATCGACATCGACCGCGACGCGCACGCTCCTCGGCCATTCGAGCGCGCCGAGCCATTCGCGCATCACATCCTGCACATCGAGCGAGCGGCGCGCGTGGACGAGCAGCCGTTGTCGATGCCGCCCGCGCAGCATGGCGAGCGGGGCGGGGGCGGGACCGAAGACGTGCATCCCCTCCACGCGCGGCGCGCTGCGCCCGATCAGCCGCGCCGTGGATGTCGCGTCGTCCAGCTTCTCGGACGACACGATGATCGCGGCGAAGCGGCCGAAGGGCGGGGCATCGGCCATGCGCCGCGCCTCGGTCTCCGCCTCGTAGAAGCTGGCGACATCGCCCGACAGCAATGCCTGGATCACCGGAGCGCCCGGCGAATGGGTCTGGATATAGACGGTGCCCGGCTTCTCACCGCGCCCCGCGCGGCCAGCCACCTGCGCGATCTGCTGGAAACTGCGTTCCGCCGCGCGCAGGTCACCGCCCGACAGGCCCAGATCGGCGTCGATCACGCCGACCAAAGTCAGCTCGGGAAAATGATAGCCCTTGGTCACAAGCTGCGTGCCGACCACGACGTCCACATCGCCCGCCTCCATCCGCTCGACGAACTCGGCGGCGCGGGCGGGGGTGTTGAGCGTGTCCGACGTCGCGATCACGACGCGCGCCTCCGGGAAGATCGCGGCCACCTCGTCCGCGATCCGCTCGACTCCGGGTCCGCAGGCGACCAGCGCATCCTCCTCCTTGCACTCGGGGCAGGCGCGGGGCGGGGGCATCGAATGGCCGCAATGGTGGCATTGGAGCCGCTGAAGCAGCCGATGCTCGACCATCCACGCGGTGCAGTTCGGGCATTGGAAGCGGTGCCCGCACGCCCGGCACAGGGTCAGCGGCGCATAGCCGCGCCGGTTGAGGAACAGCAGGCTCTGTTCCTTGCGCTCGATCCGTTCCTCCATCGCCTTGACCAGCGACGGCGCGATCCAGCGGCCGCGCGGCGGCGGCTCCTGCAGCAGATCGATTGCGACGATCTCGGGCATCTCGGCCGCGCCGTGGCGCGCGGTGAGCTTCAATTCGGTATAGCGCCCGATCGCCGCCTGCTGCCGCGTTTCGATCGCGGGCGTGGCGGAGGCGAGGACGATCGGTATCCCCTCCAGCTTCGCACGCATCACCGCGACATCGCGGGCGTGGTAGAGGACGCCATCCTCCTGCTTGAAGCTGGTCTCATGCGCCTCGTCGACGATGATGAGGCCGAGATTCGCATAAGGCAGGAACAGCGCCGATCGCGCGCCGACCACCACCTTGGCATCGCCGATCGCCAGCCCACGCCATGCGCGCCGGCGTTGCGACTGACGCAACTCGCTGTGCCACGCGACCGGCAAATGGCCGAAGCGCGCCTCGAACCGTTTGAGGAAAGGTTCGGTCAGCGCGATTTCGGGGAGGAGGACCAGCACCTGTTGGTCCTGCCGCAGCGCCTCGGCGATCGCCTCGAAATAGACTTCGGTCTTGCCCGATCCGGTGACGCCGTCGAGCAGGAAGGGGTGGAATTCGCGCGCCTTCACGGCGTCGGCGAGCATGCCCGCCGCAAGCTGCTGCTCGTCCGACAAATCGGGCGGCGCATGATCGGGATCGGGCGAGGTCCAGGGCGTGTCGATCGACACCGTCACCGCCTCGATCGCGCCGGTCTTCACGAGGCCGCGAATGACGGCTTCGGAGACATCGGCGATCGTCGCGAGTTCGCGGATCAGCCCCTGCCGCTGGCCGATCCGCTCCAGCGCCTGTTCGCGCTGCGGGGTCATCCGGTCGGGCGCGATGCCGCTCACGCGATATTCGGTGATCGTCCGTGACCCATCGAGCGCGCTGGAGGAGGGGAGGGCCATGCGCAGCACGGCGGCCGGCGGCGCCAAGTAATAATCGGAGGTCCACTCGATCAGGCGGCGCAGCGGCGCCTGGATCGGCGGCGCATCATAGACGCTCAGCAGCGGGCGCAGGCGATTGTCGCCGACCTGATCGGCGGACGGAAGGCTTTCCTCCTCCCACACCACACCCACCATCTGCCGCGGGCCGAGCGGGGCGAGCACGATGCTCCCCGGCTCGACC
This sequence comes from Sphingomonas crocodyli, assembly GCF_004005865.1. Lineage (NCBI taxonomy): Bacteria > Pseudomonadati > Pseudomonadota > Alphaproteobacteria > Sphingomonadales > Sphingomonadaceae > Sphingomonas > Sphingomonas crocodyli. The sequence goes on along the minus strand of NZ_SACN01000001.1, from coordinate 2,381,765 downwards.
GCATGTTCGCGATCGGCACGATAATCGAGCGGCCCGAGAGCCGGGTTGAGGAGAAGCACATGCGCGCGCGGCATGGGGGCTACTTAGGGTGGGGTGAGGGCGCTGGCAATTTGCCCAATCCTCGTCCCCATTTTCGTCATTGCGAGGAGCCGAAGGCGACGCGGCAATCCAGGCCCGCACTCTAGATGGTTTCGAACCTCTTCCGGTCCGGGCCTGGATTGCTTCGCTATGCTCGCAATGACGAGGAGGGGGAGAGCCGCTTACTTCTTGTCCGGCGCGATCGTGATGCGCACCTCTTCGCCCGACTGGCCGGGGAAGTTGGTGAACAAAGCTTCGATCAGGTTCGGCACCAGCTTGGTCAGCGCATCGTCGAGCGAGCGGGCCTTGGCCTTGCCTTCGAACAGATGCTGCTTGTCGACCGAGCGTTCGATCGTGAGGTTCACGTAGCTCGTATAGACCGTGTAGGTATCGATCCGGTTGTCGAAGAAGGGATCGTACCACAGCGGATCCCAGCCGTAGTAGAAGGCCGATCCGTAACCCCAGCGGCGGCCATAGGGGCCGAAGCCCGGACCGAAGCCGCCGCCATAGGGGCCGAAGCCGCCGCCACCGCGCGACACAGTCTTCTGCACGCCATGATCGATGCCATAATCGAGCTGGACGACCAGCTGCGGCTTGTCCCCGCCTTCGACCGGGCGATAGCCATAGGCCGCGAGGCGCTGGCTCACCTGCTGCGCATATTGGCGGAATTCGAGGCCGCCTTCGTTGCGCGGATCGACGGGAACGATTGCGAAGCTCTGGCCTTCGGGAACGGGCAGCGCCTGGAAACGCGACACATTGGCCTTGAACGGCTGCGCGCAGCCGCCAAGGGTCGCGAGGGCCAGAGGGAGCGCCACGGCGGCGATTAAGCGGGTCGGGAACGGCATGGGGAGCGCCTTCGATAGAGTCTCGTTGCGTCATAGCCGGGATCGGCACGCATCGGAAACGATCGTTGCACTTTCCCGGCTGAACAAGGCTTTAACGTTTGAAACCGGGCGCTGGTTGCGACGCCAGTGACGCGATCAGTGACGCGCGGGTTCCGGATCGGGCGCAGGGTTGGAAAACAGGCGCGGCAAATGCTCGGCCATCGTGCGATAGCCGGCGACGGTCAGCAGCACATGGGTGCGCCGCCCGTCGTCGGGATCGCGCCGCCGGCCGATCATGCCGCATTTCTCCAGCGCCTCGATCCGGCGCAGCACCGCGGTGCTCGATTCGTCGAGCATGGCACGGATCTGCTTCACGCACTGGATGCGCCCGTTCAGAAGCGCATCGAGGCAGGCGAGCAATATAACCCAATTGGCATTGCCGAAGATCGGGCGCGGAAATTCGCGCGTGAACTCGGCATGCAGCTTCAACGCATGCCGCGTGAAGCCGCGCAGCAGGTTCCGCTCGGCAAGTTCGCTGTCACGTCGCGCCTGTGGAAGTGATCCAAGTAAAGACTTGGCATCGAGATCATGAAGATCGAACTGACCATGTGAAATTAACATGGATTTATTTTGAACTGGATCACGATGGGTCAGCACCTTAGCCTCCCGTCCTGCGGGACTGGAAATATATATTTGGAGCCGTCCTGCGTGCGGCGCCGACTCTGATTGGCCGGATAACCCGTGTAATTCTTTGCCGTTCCGGGCAAAAAACCATTACGCAAAACCCCTTATCAGACAATCGCGTCCGAAATCGGAGTTAAAGGAACGTCGCTTTCATCCGAAAATTACTTGGTGGTCAATCGGTGGAGGTAGCGATGTTTCAAGGTGCGCGTAAATTGACATCTCTGTTCATGGCGACGGCTGCAATAATGGCCCTGTCGGGCTGCGAGAGCAGCGGCGGCCTTCGAATGGCCGGGGTCGGCGCAGGCGCCGGCGCGGGAACAGGCGATGGCAGCGGTTCGACGCCCGTCGACGATGGCAGCGGCTCGGGCAGCGGCAATGGCTCCGGCAACGGATCGGGCGGCGGCTCCGGTGGAGACGGCTCGGGCGGTGGCGGCACCGGAGGCGGCGGCAGCGGCGGTGGTGGAACCGGCGGCGGTGGCACCGGTGGCGGCGGTAATGGCGGCGGAACCGGTGATGGCGGCGGCCAGGGCGGCCTGTCGCTCGCGAACCTGCCCGTTCCCGGCCTGATCGGACCGGGGGGCGTGGCCGATACCGGCCTGCTTCCGAACGTCGGCAGTCCTTCCAATCCGGGGCCGCTCGGCCCGGTCCTCGTCCAGGCGGGCAATGCCGTGCTGGGCGTCGAAAGCCAGACGCCGACGCTGGTTCAGGCGGTCGACAATGCGGTGCCGGGATCGGTGCCGATCCTGGGTACCGTCGCGCAGGTGCTGGAATCGACCGGCCAGGCGCTCGTCGATACCGGCAATGGCCAGCAATATCTGGTCGACGGGCTGACCGCCGCGGTTGGGCAGGCGGTGTCGCTCAACGTACTGGGCAAGGATATCCTGCCGGCGGGCGCGAACCCGCTGGTCGGCGTCAGCCTCGCCTCGGCGACGCAGAATGCGGGCACGCTTGCGACGGTGGGCGTCGATGCGGCCGGCAATCTGGTCAATGCGGTCGTGACCCCGCTCGGCGCGGGTAATGGTGCGGTCGGCGGGGCGCTGCCCGGCACGCTCGCACCCGTCACCAACGGCCTCGGTCAGGTCGCTGGCGTGTCGGCGGGCACCACGCAGGTGCTCGGCACAGCGGGCGTGACTCCCGCAGTCGGCGTGAGCGTGCTGTCGCCGACGCAGACGGTGGGCAGCGTCGCGAGTGTCGGTGTCGGCACCGGCGGCAATGTGGTGACCGCAGCGGTCGGGCCGATCGCCGGAGCATCGGCCGGCGCCGCTGTTCCCGCGGGCGCGATCGTCGCCCCGGTCCAGCAGGTCGTTCAGACGGTGACGGGCGCGCTGCCTTCGGGCGCGATCCCGACCAACGGGCTGGCGACCGTGCAGGTCGGCAACGCGACCTTGCTCGACGGTGGTGCGAACCCGGCGATCGGCGCGAGCGTGCTGTCGCCGACGCAGGCGACCGGATCGGCGCTGACGGCGGGTGTCGCCTCGGCGGGCAATCTCGTCACCGGCACCGTCGGCAACGTGCTGGGCGCGGTGCAGGGCACGGTTACGGCCGTGGCTGCGCCCGTCACCAATGCGGCATCGCCCGCCGGCGTCGGGGCCGTACCTGTCCAAGGGCTCGTTCAGGGCCTTCTCGGCCGCCGCGGCGGTCGATGAGGGAGCGAGGCGACCGGTTAAGGGGCCGGTCGCCTCCTTCTTCTTCCGGGGCATTTCCAAGGGGACTTCAGCATGAACAGGTGGACCCGGTCGTCCGCCGCGAGCCTGCTCGCCGGCGCGACCATGCTCGGCGGTGCCGCACAGGCGCAATCGCCAGCCATACAGTCGCCGCTCATCCTCGATCGCAATCGGCCCGACCGTATCCAGCCGGTCACGCCCACCGCGCCGCAGACCAAGGCCGCGCCGTCGGCGGCCCCTGCCGAGGTGGAGGGCGGCGCCGAACGCACCGACACGATCATCCGCGGCATCCAGTTCATCGGCACCAAGGCGCCGGCCTCTGCAGCCCGCGCGGCCGAACCGTTCATCGGGCAACTGGCAACGCGCCAGAACCTGATCAACATCGCGACGGCAGTATCGAATGGCTATGCCAAGTCGGATGTCGCGCTCTTTTCGGTGCTGATCCCTGATCAGGATTTGTCGAGCGGTATGGTTAAAGTCCTGCTGATCGAGGGGCAGGTCGAACAGGTCATCGTCACCGACAAATCCGGCCCGCGTGCGCGCAAGCTGATCACCGAGATTGCGAGCCACCTGAAGGGCGAGGCGGTGCTGAGCAAGACGCGGCTTCAACGCTACATCTCGCTGATCCAGGACGTGCCGGGCACCAAGACCGACATCCAGATCGTGCAGGGGTCGCGGCGCGGGTTGGTGCGGATCGTGCTGACGATCACCGACAAGAAGCACGATTTTTCCAGCAGCTTCGATAATCGCGCCTCGGCGACCTATAAGGGCGGGCAGATTACCGCGAATGCCAAACTCTACGGCCTGCTGCGCGGCGGCGATCAGACCGACGTGACGGCGGCGGCATCGATCAACTTCAAGAATTTCAAATATGCCTCGATCGCGCATTCGACCCCGATCGGCAGCGACGGCGGGCGCGCATCGGCGTCGTTCGGCTATCTGAAGACCAAGCCGCGCAATTCGGCGATCAGCGGTGAGGCGCAGATTGCCGGGCTGACCTACAGCTATCCGCTGATCCGCAGCTATACGCGCAACCTGACCCTCTCAGGCACGGTCGACGGCCTCAACAGTGACAATGCCGCCTTCGGCCAACTGATATCGAGCGAGCGGACCCGCGCGCTGCGCTTCGCCGCCGGCTATGTCGATGCGAAGCCCAAGCGCACGATCACGGGCGGTATCACCGTCAGCAAGGGCGTCGACATGCTCGGCGCGCGTGCGATCGACGTGCTGGCGGAAAAGAACTTCACCAAGGTCAATGCGCGCGCGACGATCGACCAGATGATCGGCAAGCGCGTGATCGCGCGGCTGCGCCTGTCGGGCCAATATACCAAGGATCGTCTGGCAGCGGCCGAACGCTTCGCAGTGGGCGGCGACGAATTTGGGCGCGCGTTCGAGATTGCGTTGCTCAGCGGCGACAGGGGCGGGGCGGGGCTGGCCGAACTGGCCTTCCGCCCGATCAAGAGCGGCAAGTTTGCGGGGACCGAGATTTACGGCTTCGGCGATTATTCGCGGATCACGATCGTCGAACGTGGCCCGTTGCCGCAACTGTTCTCCGACGGCATCGTCCGCAACGTGATCTTCCCCAGCGCGACCTACGATCTCGCTTCGGCAGGCGCGGGTGCGCGGATCGCCTATTCGACGCAGGCGGCGCTGTTCCTTGAGGCCGCGCGCGCGATCGATCGGCCCTATCCGGGTTATGACAAGCAGTGGCGGTTCAATGTGGGCTGGCGGCTCTCGTTGCGGCCCTAAAAAATCCTCCCCCGGAGGGGGAGGGGGACCGCCGAAGGCGGTGGAGGGGTATTCGCCGCAAGCGAGCCGCTGCCGGCCAATACCCCTCCGTCATGCTGCGCATGCCACCTCCCCCTCCGGGGGAGGATCTAAAAATCAATCGTTCAAACACGCCTCAAGCAAAGGCTGGTCGAAGCCGAACTGCCGCGCCTTTTCCAGCGTGTAGGGGCGCAGGTTCGACGTATTGTAGTGGCCGATGATCTTCCCCTCGGCGTCTTCCGAGTGGAATTCGAACTTGAACAGCTCCTGCGTGATGATCACCGGGCCTTCCATGCCGATCACCTCGGTGATGCTGGTCACGCGGCGCGAGCCATCGCGCAGGCGCTTCACCTGGACGATCAGGTCGACCGAGTCGGCGATCTGGCGCGAGATCGCTTCCTTCGGCACCTTGATGTCCGACATCATCACCATGTTCTCCATACGCGCCAGCGCCTCGCGCGGGCTGTTGGAGTGGAGGGTGCACATCGATCCGTCGTGGCCGGTGTTCATCGCGGCGAGCATGTCGAAACATTCGCTGCCACGGATTTCGCCCAGGATGATGCGATCCGGGCGCATACGCAGCGCGTTGACGACAAGGTCGCGGATCGTGATCGCGCCCTGGCCTTCAAGGTTCGCCGGACGCGTTTCGAGCGGCAGCCAGTGCGGCTGCTGCAGGCGGAGTTCGGCGGCGTCTTCGATCGTGACGACGCGCTCGCCGGGGTCGATCATCTTCGACAGCGCGTTGAGCATCGTCGTCTTGCCCGAGCCGGTGCCACCCGAAATGACCACGTTGAAGCGGCTCGCGCCCGCGATCTTGAGGAAAGTCGACATACGCTCGCTCATCGACCCACCTTTGGCCATGATGTCGAGCGTGATCGGCTTGGACGAGAATTTGCGGATCGAGATCGCGGTGCCGCGCAGCGACAGCGGGGGGACGATCACGTTGACGCGGCTGCCGTCGGCAAGGCGCGCGTCGGCGAGCGGCGTGGTCTGGTCGACGCGGCGGCCGACCTTGGAAACGATGCGCTGCGCGATCTGGAACAGATGCTCCTCGTCGCGGAACTGGACATTGGCCAGCTCCAGCTTACCCTTGCGCTCGACATAGGTCTGGTCAGGGCCGTTGACCATGATGTCGGTGATCAGCGGATCGCCCAGCAATTCCTCGAGCGGCCCGAGGCCGAGCAGCTCGTCGACCAGCACCTTTTCCAGCGCGAACTGTTCACGCCGGTTGAGCGTGATGCGCAGTTCGGCCAGCACTTCGCCGATGATCGGGCGGAATTCCTCGGCCAGCTCATCCTTGCTCAGCGTCGCGGCCGCTTCCGGGTCGACGCGTTCGAGCAGGCGGGGAAGCACCTGCTCCTTGATCTTGTGGATCGATGCTTCGAAGCCCTCGACCTTCGACTTGCCGGCCTCGCCCGACGCGGCCTCGCGGATGGCGAGGCGGGTCATCGCGTCCTGATAACGCGGCTTGGCGGCGTCCTCGACGACCGCATCGCCCATGACGGGCGTGGGTTCGGCATTGAAGCTGGGCAGGTCGGCGAAGGGATCGGCGGCACTGAACGCCTGTTCGGCCGCAGCGAAGGGATCGCCGCCGCTCAGGGCGCCCGCATTGAACGGATCGCTCGACAGCGGCGGGAATTGCGCTCCGCCCGCAAGCGGCGCGGGGCTGCCGCCCTGCATGGGCCGCGCAACGCCGAAAGCCGGCCGCGCGCCATTGGTCATCGAACCCCGTTTGCCGAACGCACTCATAGGCACCATCATGTCCTGCAGGCCCGACGCGGGTCCGCCAACGGTTGCGTTTAGCGCCGAAGCTTTGACAAGTTCCTAACTACGATAAAGCCGCAGGAGATCGCCTTGTCCCCCTTTCTGATCGTCGAACGCGAAGGCCCGGTCGTCACCGCCACGCTCAACCGGCCCGATCAGCGTAACGCGCTGACCAGCGACGCCGATTTCCGCGCGATCGTCGATTTCTGCGGCGAGGTGAGCACCGATCGCTCGATCCGCGCCGTGGTGCTGACGGGCGCGGGGTCGGCCTTCTGCGCGGGCGGCAACGTCAAGGACATGAAGGCGCGCGAGGGGCTGTTCAAGGGCGATCCTTATGAACTGCGCGATCGCTATCGCACCGGCATCCAGCAGATCCCGCTGGCCTTGTGGGAGCTGGAAGTGCCGGTGATCGCGGCCATCAATGGCCCGGCGGTGGGGGCGGGGCTGGATCTCGCCTGCATGTGCGACCTCCGCATCGCATCGCGCACGGCCAGCTTCGCGCACAGCTTCGTCAAGCTGGGGCTGGTTCCCGGCGATGGTGGCGCGTGGCTGTTGCCCCGCGTTATCGGGCAGTCGCGGGCGTCGATGATGACGCTGACCGGCGACATGATCGATGCCACGACCGCGCTGGATTATGGGTTGGTCAGTGAGTTGACCGATCCGGAGGATCTTCTGACCCGCGCCCGCTCCATTGCGGGGCGGATCGCCGCCAATCCCGGCCATGCGACGCGGCTCAGTAAAAAGCTGATGCGTGAGGCGCAGGATCTGAGCCTGAAGGCGGTGCTCGAACTGTCCGCCGCCTATCAGGCGCTGGCGCACCACACCCATGATTATGAGGAGGCGGTGGACGCCTTTCTGGAGCGCCGCGCGCCGCGTTTCGAGGATCGCTGAAACGCCGTCTTTTCAATCGTTTCGCGGCGTGCTTACTTCCTTGTCATGAAACAAGCGATCTTCGCCGCGCTCTGCGCCTCCGCCGCCTTCGTCTCCACGCCCGCGATGGCCGGGGCCGAACGCTTTTCCGTGATCTTCGGCGGCCGCAATGTCGGCCATCTCAACGTCGATACCAACGGCACCCACAGCGATATCGACTTCGACTTCAAGAATAACGGCCGCGGCCCGACGATGAAGGAATCGCTCGACGTCGACGCGAACGGTTTCCCGACCGCCTGGACGGTGACCGGCGCCACCACCTTCGGCAGCAAGGTGGACGAGCGTTTCACCCTGAAGGGCAAGCGCGCGACCTGGGTGGATTCGACCGGCCCCGGCAAGGCGACGGTCAAGGAACCCAGCATCTATGTGCCGCAGAGCGGCAGCCCGTGGAGCGTCGGCCTCTATGCCCGCGCGCTGCTGAAGGATGCGGACGGCGCGATCCCGGCACTGCCCGGCGGCACGCTGCGGATCGAAAAGGGCGCGGCGCTGACGATCGCGGGCAAAGCGGGGCCGATCGCGGCGACCGCCTATGAAATCGGTGGCGTCAACACGACGCCCGATACGGTGCTGCTCGACGCCAGCGGCGCGATGGCGGCCTATGTCACGCCCGACTTCATCATCATCCGCGAAGGTTATGAGGGCGAGGAGGAGCGGCTACGCAACCTGGCCGCCAAATGGTCGACCGATCGCTATGTCGCGATCCAGAAGGCGGTCGCGCATGATTATGGCAAGCCGGTGCGGATCCGGAATGTGCGCCTGTTCGATCCCGCGACCTCGGCGCTGACCGATCCGGTGTCAGTGCTGGTCAACGGCAAGGAGATTGCGGCGGTCGAGCCGGTCGACAGCCCCGCGACGCCGGGCGAAGTGGCGATCGACGGCGCCGGCGGCACGCTGGTCGCCGGCATGTACGAAGCGCACGGCCATCTGGGGCAGGACGATGCGCTGCTCAATCTGGTCGCGGGCATCACCACCGTTCGCGATATGGGCAACGACAATGCGGTGCTAGACGAACTGATCCACCGCATGGACGACGGGATCATCGGCGGCCCGCATGTGATCCGCAGCGGTTTTCTGGAGGGCAAATCGCCCTTCAACGCCAATAACGGCATCGTCGTGAACAGCGAGAAAGAGGCCGTCGACGCCGTCCGCTGGTACGCCGCGCGCGGCTATTGGCAGGTCAAGGTCTATAACAGCATGAACCCCGAATGGGTGCCGGCCGTCGTCAAGGAGGCGCATGCGCTGGGCCTGCGCGTCGCGGGCCATGTTCCGGCCTTCTCCACCGCCGATGCGATGATCGCGGCGGGCTATGACGAGATGACCCATATCAACCAGTTCATGCTCGGCTGGGTCATCAAGCCGGGTGAGGACACCCGCACCCTGTTCCGCCTGACCGCGCTCAAGCGACTGCCGGCGCTCGATCTCAACTCTGCGCCGGTGCAGAAGACGATCCAGTCGATGGTCGACGGGCACAAGGCGATCGATCCGACGCTGGGCATCCATGAAATGCTGACCCAGAATCGTGACGGGAAGATCGCGCCGGGCGCGACCGACTATTTCGATCATATGCCGATCGGCGTGCAGCGCGGGCTGAAGAAGGCGATGGTCGATCTGTCGGCGCCGGGCGACGTCGCCGCCTATCAGAGTGCGTGGGAAAAGATCACCGCCACGGTGAAGATGCTCCACGATCGCGGCGTCTTCATCGTACCGGGAACCGATACGGGCGGGGCGCTGACCTATCACCGCGAGCTCGAACTCTACACGCAATTTGCGGGCTTCACCCCGGCCGAAGTCCTGAAGCGCGCGACCTTCGACATGGCCAAATATAGCGGGCAGGATCAGCGGCTGGGATCGATCGCCAAGGGCAAGCTGGCGGACTTCTTCCTGATCCCCGGCGATCCGACCAAGGACATCAAGGCGATCAAGACGATAGCGATGGTCGTGAAGGACGGCACCTTCTACTACCCGTCCGAAGTGTACCCCAAATTCGGGATCAAGCCCTTCACCGAAGCACCCAAGGTGACGCTGCCGAAGTGAGACATCAATTGATATCGTTTGCATACATATTGCGGGATTTTTTTCTATAAGTTCTAAACTATTGTCAGCTTTCATGCGTATCGGCGTGATTGGGGAATGGCGTCGAATATGAAGATTTTGTGCGTTGAAGATGATCCGCTCGTGCGGGAGGTGACGGTCGATCTTCTGGCCGCGCTGGGCCATGACGTCTTTCCGGCGTCGGGCGGCGAGGAGGCGTTGATGCGCCTTCGCGAGCGTGGTGCGGCCTATGATTTGCTCGTCACCGACATCCATATGCCCGGCGATCTGGGCGGTTTGTCGCTGGTGGCGATGGCGCGGGCAAACATGCCCGATCTGCGCGTCATCTACTTCAGCGGCACCGACCAGATTCCGGAGGATGAGAAGTCGATCCTGCTGCGCAAGCCGTGCAGCCTGGGCATGTTCGAAGAAGCGATCGACCGGATCGCGGCGCGCTGATCTTTCCTCGTCATTGCGAGAAGCCGTAGGCGACGAAGCAATCCAGGCCCGCACCGGAGATGGTCGCGAACCTCGCCAGTTCGGGCCTGGATTGCTTCCCCCGGATCAAGTCCGGGGTCGCAATGACGAGTTGGGACGTGATTCACTCTTTCCTCACACCCTTCCGCTAAGGCCGGTCCGATGGGCGCGATCGGCTGGATCTGGGCGTGGGCCATGTTGTTGGCCGCAGTGCGGGCGCATATCGCGCATTCGCTGCCGCAGACGCTTGTCTGGGCGATAGCGGCCTCGGGCATCGTCGCGCTGCCGATCCTGTGGAGCAAGAAGGATGGCATCTTCGGCGATTGGGCGCCGTCGGGCATCGTCCGCGCGGGGCTTTCGATCACTATCCTGCTCGCGGGCGGCATGGCCTATCCGCAGGCGGCGATGGGGCTGATCGCCTAGCCCTTCAAACGCCGGGCGGAACGTCCTAGATCGTCGGCGTGACCAAGACCCCGCCGACCGACCGATTCAACGAAGAGAGCAACGTCTATACCGTGCGCGGCAGCGACGCGCCCGATCTCGATGCGGGTGTCGCCGCGATCCGCAATGTGCTGAACACCTTGCCCGTCCGCCCCGGTGTCTATCGGATGCAGGATGCGCGCGGCGAGGTGCTTTACGTCGGTAAGGCGCGCGCGCTGCGCAACCGCGTGACCAATTACACCCAGGTCGCGCGCCTTTCGAAACGCCTGCAACGCATGGTCGCGCAGACGCGATCGATGACGGTCGTGACGACGGGCAGCGAGGCCGAGGCGCTGCTGCTCGAAGCGCAGCTGATCAAGCGCTATCGCCCTGCCTATAACGTCCTGCTGCGCGACGACAAAAGCTTCCCCTTCATCCTGCTGCGCGAGGATCATGCCTTCCCGCGCATCCAGAAGCATCGCGGCGCGCGGCGGGCGAAGGGGCAATATTACGGGCCGTTCGCCAGCGCCGGATCGGTGACGCGCACGCTCAACGCGTTGCAGAAGCTGTTCCTGCTCAGAAGCTGCACCGACAGCTTCTTCGCCAATCGCGACCGGCCGTGTTTGCTCTATCAGATCAAGCGTTGCTCGGGGCCGTGCGTCGATCGGATCAGCGCGGATGCCTATGGTGAGTTGGTCGCGGACTCCAAGGCGTTCCTCGCCGGCAAATCGACCCAGGTGCAAAAGAAGCTGGGCGAGGCGATGAGCGCCGCGGCCGAGGCGATGGATTACGAACTCGCCGCGATCTACCGCGACCGGCTGCGCGCGCTGACCTTCATTCAGGGCAATCAGGCGATCAATGCCGAGGGCGTGGGCGACGCCGACGTTTTCGCGATGCACGCCAAGGCGGGCACGGTGGGTATCCAGGCGTTTTTTATTCGCGGCGGGCAGAATTGGGGGCACCGCGCCTTCTTCCCCGCGCACACCGCCGATGTGCCGGAAGAGGAGGTGATGGAAAGCTTCCTGATGCAATTTTACGAGGAGGTGCCGCCGCCCGGCCTGATCCTGGTCGATCGCGATCCGGCGGAGAGCGAATTGCTGGCCGAGGCGCTGAAGGAACGAGCAGGCCGCAAGGTCGTGATCAAGGTTCCCCAGCGCGGCGAGCAGCGCAAGCTGATGGCGCAGGCGCAGCGCAACGCGGTCGAGGCGCTGGACCGGCGGCTCGCGGAATCGACCACGCAGGGCAAGATCTTTCAGGAGATGGCCGACCTGTTCGAACTGGAAGGGCCGCCCGACCGGATCGAGGTGTACGACAACAGCCATATCATGGGCACCAATGCGGTCGGCGCGATGATCGTCGCGGGGCCGGAGGGCTTCCGCAAGAACGCCTATCGCAAGTTCAACATCAAGAATCCGGACACCAAGCCCGGCGACGACTTCGCGATGATGCGCGAGGTGCTCGGCCGCCGCTTCGCCCGGCTGGAGCGCGAGGATCCCGAACGGCGATCGGGCGACTGGCCCGATCTGCTGCTGATCGACGGCGGCAAGGGACAGCTTTCATCGGTGTGCGAGGTGCTGGAGGAGATGGGCGTGCAGGACGTCGCGGTCGTCGGCATCTCGAAGGGGCCGGATCGCAATGCGGGGCGCGAGCATTTCCACCTGCCCGGCGGGCGCGAGGCGATGCTGCCGATGAACTCGCCCTTGCTGTTCCACCTGCAGCGGCTGCGCGACGAGGCGCACCGCTTCGCGATCGGCGCGCACCGCACCAAGCGCGCGGCAAACCTGACCAAAAGCCCGCTCGATGACATTCCGGGCATCGGCCCCGCGCGCAAGAAGGCGCTGCTGATGCATTTCGGCACCGCCAAGGCCGTGCGCAGCGCGTCGCTGGCGGACCTTGAAGCCGCGCCGGGCGTTTCAACGGCTATGGCGCAATCGATTCACGATTTCTTTCATCCGGCAGGGTAAGCGTGCAATATGACGGTCATGCCGCCCGCAATTACCCCGGACGACAACGCCAGGACGCGCGTCCTCCTCACCATCGATACGGAATTGACGATCCGTACCGAGGAGCAGCCGGGCGACTGGATCGATGGCTATGCGCGCTCCTATGAGGCGGCCGGGGTCGGCGTTCCCTATCAGTTGCGGGTGCTGGCGCAGTATGCGCTGAAGGCGTGCTTCTTCGTCGATCCGATGCCGGCCTGCCTCTACGGGATCGAGCCGATCAAGCGGATGGTCGATCCGATCCTGTCGGCGGGGCAGGAGGTGCAGCTGCATCTCCACCCGCGCTGGTACGGGCCGCGCGACGGCATCCTTGTCGGCGAGTATGAACTCAACAGCTACGATCTGAACAAGCAGCGCGACATGATCACGAAGGCGCGCGAGCTGCTGATGGAAGCGGGCGTGCCCGAGCCGTGCGCGTTCCGCGCGGGCAGCTATGCCGCCAATGACGATACGCTGCGCGTGCTGGCCGAACTCGGCTTCCGCTTCGACAGCAGCCATAACGGCTCCGAACATCCGTGGCCCAGCTCGATCGATCTGCCGCGCGAACAGATCACGCCAGTGGAATATCTGGGTGTGACTGAGGTGCCGGTGACGTTGATCGGCGATGGCCCGCAGACCCGCCATTTGCAGGTGTGCGCGGTGTCGCTGGGCGAACTGGAGGCGGCGATCCGCCATGCGGGGGCGGCGGGCCTGCCGGTGGTCAACATCGTCAGCCACAGCTTCGAACTGGCCAACCGCACCGGCACCGCGCCGAACCGCGTCCATGTCCGCCGGTTCGAGGCTCTGTGCGATTTCCTGTCGACCTGTCGTGATCGATTCCCGACAGTGTTCTTTTCCGATCTCGACGAAGTCGAACTCGACGTCCGATCGGACATGCTCCCCAACAGCGCGCTGCGCCGCTTCGGCCGGATGGTCGAACAGATCTGGTCGAACCAGGTCGCGGAGCGGGGGGCTTAACTTCCTGATCCTCCCCCGCCAGGGGGAGGTGGCGCCGAAGGCGACGGAGGGGGAGGGTGGCGACCAACTCGATATGCTTCGCTGTCCTCCCCCTCCGTCATGCTGCGCATGCCACCTCCCCCTGGCGGGGGAGGATTGCTAAGCACTCCTCCATGCTCATCCGCTGCCCCGCGATCGTCTGTTCCGTCCTGCTGCATGGCGAACATGGCGCGGTGGTGCGGGCGCTGACGCCGGAGGACGGGCTGGTCGCGGGCTATGTGCGCGGCGGACGATCGCGGCGCATCCGGCCGATCCTGTCGCCGGGCAATCTGGTCGCGGCCGAATATCGCGCGCGGACCGAGGATCAACTCCCGGCGCTGACCGTCGAACTCTCGCACAGCCGCGCGGGGCTGCTGGCCGAGCCGCTGCCGGCGGCGGCGATCGACTGGCTGTGCGCGCTGACTGCGGTGGCCTTGCCCGAACGCGAGCCGTTTCCCGATCTCTATCAGGCGCTCGAAGCGGCGCTGGCGGCGGTCGAATATGCGCCGTCTGCGCGCGGTTGGGCGCTGGCGGCGCTGCGCTACGAAATGCTGGTGGTCGCGGGGCTTGGCTATGGGGCGGGGCTTATGCCGCCGGCGGAAGGCGCCGACTGGCCGGATATCCTGAACGGCTGGCGGCAGAGCGGGCGATTGCTGTCGGACGACATATTGTCCGGTCGCCGCGCTTCCGCGCTCGATGCGCGCGAACGGTTGATCGAGCGGGTGAAGCGGATCGCGACCTGAAAATCCTCCCCGGCACGGGGAGGGGGACCGCGAAGCGGTGGAGGGGGATTTTCACGGGCGACACGTCCAGCCTCCAGCCCCCTCCACCATGCTCCGCATGGTCCCCCTCCCCGTGCCGGGGAGGATCCAGTGGCTTGCCTCGCCTGCCAACACGCCGCATAGGCCCCCCCGAGTTTGCAATCGGAGGGCTTCCAATATGTTGATCGCGCTGCTGCCGGGGGATGGGATCGGTCCCGAAGTCGTCGAGCAGGCGGTCCGCGTGTTGAATGTCGTTACCGACAAGCTGACCTACGAGACCGCACCCGTCGGCGGCGCGGCTTATAAGGCGCAGGGGCATCCGCTGCCCGCCGCGACGCTTGATCTTGCCAAGCGCGCCGATGCGATTCTGTTCGGTGCGGTCGGCGATCCCGATTGCGACAAGCTGGAGCGGCACCTGCGCCCCGAACAGGCGATCCTGGGGCTGCGCAAGGAGCTGGCTTTGTTCGCGAACCTGCGCCCGGCCAAGCTGTTTCCCGAACTGGCCGATGCCTCCGCGCTGCGGCCCGAGGTCGCGACCCAGATCGACATGGTGATCGTCCGCGAACTCAACGGCGACGTCTATTTCGGCGAAAAGGGCATGCGCACCACCGCGGCGGGGCTGCGCGAAGGCTATGACATCATGTCCTATGACGAGGGCGAGGTGCGCCGCATCGCGCGGGTCGGCTTCGAAACTGCGCAGGCCCGGAACGGCAAGCTGTGCTCCGTCGACAAGGCCAACGTCCTCGAAACATCGCAGCTGTGGCGCGACGTGGTGATCGAGATGTCGGCCGACTTCCCCGATGTCGAGTTGAGCCACATGTATGTCGACAATTGCGCGATGCAGCTGGTGCGCAATCCGGGCCAGTTCGACGTGATCGTCACCGGCAATCTGTTTGGCGACATTCTGTCGGATCAGGCGAGCATGTGCGCGGGATCGATCGGGATGCTGCCGTCCGCGTCGCTCGATGACAAGCAGAAGGGGCTGTACGAGCCGATCCACGGTTCGGCGCCCGATATTGCGGGGCATGGCAAGGCCAATCCGCTGGCGACGATCCTGTCGGCGGCGATGATGCTGCGTTACTCGCTGGGCCTGCCGGACGAGGCCGACCGGATCGAGGCGGCGGTCGCCAAGGCGCTGGCCGGCGGCGCGCGTTCGCCCGATCTTGGCGGTACGATGACGACCGCGCAGATGGGCGACGCGGTGCTGGCCGTCCTTTAATTCGTCATTGCGAGCGTAGCGAAGCAATCCAGGCCCGAACCCAACGAGGTTCGTGACCATCTCCAGTGCGGGCCTGGATTGCCGCGTCGCCTTCGGCTCCTCGCAATGACGAGGTGAGGGGTCTTGGATTTCCCGACAAAGCGGCGCAAAGGCATCGCAACATTCATCCGGGGCAGCGGAGCGTGGGCATGAGCGTAATCATCAAGGAAGCCGATCTGCTCGAGAGCGTCGCCGACGCGCTTCAGTTCATCAGCTATTATCACCCGATGGATTATATCCGCGCGCTGGGTGATGCGTACGAGAAGGAGCAGGGGCCGGCCGCGAAGGACGCGATCGCCCAGATCCTGACCAACAGCCGCATGTGCGCGGAGGGGCATCGCCCGATCTGCCAGGATACCGGCATCGTCACCGTCTTCATCAAATGGGGCATGCAGTGCGTTCTGGAGAGCGACAAGAGCCTGCAGGACGTCGTCGATGAAGGCGTGCGCCGCGCTTATCTGAACCCCGAAAACCGCCTGCGCGCGTCGATCCTGAAGGATCCGGCGTTCGGCCGCGTCAACACCAAGGACAACACCCCCTGCGTGCTGAACGTCGAAATGGTGCCCGGTCACCATGTCGAGGTGCAACTGGCGGCCAAGGGCGGCGGCAGCGAGAACAAGTCCAAGTTCAAGATGATGAACCCCAGCGACTCGATCGTCGACTGGGTGCTGGAAATGGTGCCGCAAATGGGCGCGGGCTGGTGCCCGCCCGGCATGCTGGGCATCGGCATCGGCGGCACCGCGGAGAAGGCGATGACGCTGGCCAAGGAATCGCTGATGGGCGATATCGATATGGCCGATCTGAAGGCGCGCGGGCCGCAGAACGATATCGAGCGGCTGCGCATCGAGATCTTCGACAAGGTCAACGCGCTGGGCATCGGCGCGCAGGGTCTGGGTGGCCTCGCCACGATCCTCGACGTCAAGATCATGGACTATCCGACGCACGCCGCGTCGAAGCCGATCGCGATGATCCCGAACTGCGCCGCGACCCGCCACGCGCATTTCCACCTCGACGGCTCCGGCCCCGCCTATCTGGAAACGCCCGACCTGAACGACTGGCCGAAGGTGGAATGGGCGCCCTCGAAGGAATCGATCCGCGTCGATCTCGACACGCTGACGCCCGAAATCGTCGCATCGTGGAAGCCGGGCGATCGCCTGCTCCTGAACGGCAAGATGCTCACCGGCCGTGACGCTGCGCACAAGCGGATCCAGGACATGCTGTCGAAGGGCGAGGAACTGCCCGTCGATTTCAAGGGCCGCGTGATCTATTATGTCGGCCCGGTCGATCCGGTGCGCGACGAGGTGGTCGGCCCGGCCGGCCCCACGACCGCGACCCGCATGGACAAGTTCACCGACATGATGCTGGAGCAGACCGGCCTGATCGCGATGGTCGGCAAGGCCGAGCGCGGCCCGGTGGCGATCGAGAGCATCAAGAAGCACAAGGCCGCTTATCTGATGGCCGTCGGTGGCGCGGCCTATCTGGTCGCGCGCGCGATCAAGGAATCGAAGGTCGTGGGCTTTGCCGATCTCGGCATGGAGGCGATCTACGAGTTCACGGTGAAGGATATGCCCGTGACGGTGGCGGTCGATGCGACCGGCGAGAGCGTGCACCACACCGCGCCTTTGGTGTGGCGTGAGAAGATCGCCAAGGAAAAGCTGCTCGAGAATGCATGAGGGCGGGGGCAACACCCCCACTCGTCATTGCGAGCGTAGCGAAGCAATCCAGGCCCGCACTTGAGATGGTCGCGACCATCTCAAGTGCGGGCCTGGATTGCCGCGTCGCCTTCGGCTCCTCGCAATGACGAGGAGAGGGCGGTTCAATCCAAATAGAAATCGATCGTCGTGACGACACGCACCTTCTGGAAGGGCGTGTCGCTGCCCGACGATCCTTCGCCGTCGCGCGCGCCGATCGAGAAATAGCCCTGCGTCGCCTGCCGGATCGCGCCGACGCTGGTGCCCGAATCCTTGGCGAACTGTTCGGCGGCCGCGCGTGCGTCGCGGGTGGCGGCGGCGATCATCGCGGGTTTGACGTCGTTCAGCTTGGTGAAGCTGTATGTCATCCCCGATCCATCCTCCAGCGCGACGCCCTGCCGCACCAGATCGGCCTGCTGCGCGAACGCCTTCTTGGCCTGCATCACCTTGGGCGTCCGCAACTGGAGCCGCTGGCGGATCGTGATGTTGGGGCTGCCGTCATTGTTGCGGAATTGGCTGACATTGACGCCGACGACCGAAATCTCGTCATCCTTGAAACCATTGGCGTTGAGCAGGGCGCGGATCGCCTTCGTATCCTGATCGATCTTCGCCTGATTGCCGGCAAGATCGGGGCCGTTGGCCGAATAAGCGAGCGTCCACGTCGCGAGATCGGCGGTCACGTCGCGCTCTGCAAGGCCGCGCATCGTCACCGCCCGATCGGCATGGCGCGCGCGGACGAGGCCGTCACCCATCAGGAAACCGCCGGCCGCAATGCCGACCGCGATCAAAGCGGCGGGAACGAGACGGGTGGCGAGGGCAGGGCGGTCTTCGGACATGGGCATCTCTCCTGTTATGGGGAGAGGGTTAGAGGCGGTGCGATGAATAGGGGCTGACGTAGAACACCGATCCTCCCCCGGAGGGGGAGGGGGACCGCCCGAAGGGTGGTGGAGGGGTAGTTCGTCGCGAGGGAAGGACAGGAGAGAGTAGGTGCCGCTGCCGGCCAATACCCCTCCACCATGCTGCGCATGGTCCCCCTCCCCCTCCGGGGGAGGATCTGCGTTGGACGGATTCGTGGCGTAGAATCAGGACAGGTGAAGGTCGGCGCGTCCTGCCAAAAGGGCACCCGGACGAGGTAACTGGGTCAGTGGTGCGGGCATGGCTGGGGCCGACCGAACCGACATGCTTAGCCTGCTCTCACCAGGCCAGGGGATGCGGTCCTGCGATTGGCTGCTGCCGCTCCTCGATAGAGCGGCCCCGGCGATTGGGGGCGAGACGCGGTCTGTCCGGTCGGGGCTACCCGGGATGCGGGACTCTGACTTCCCGCAGTGGATCGGCCCTGTCTTTCCTTCGAAACCGCACGTCGCCTCCGCCTGCCGGCGGGTTCGTCCAGCACATGCCGGCGAGAAGCGATGCGCATCCGCTTCTTGAACCGGATGACTTCGCGCCGACCTGTCACGGCCCGGTTCGGAGATAGCTCTGCTCCGGGCCGGTCCTGCATCCTCACGCTGATCGGGCGAGAGGATGGTGGAGTTGCTAACCCAAATGGTTCATTTTGTCAAGTATGTTCTTTAAATGTTCTAATTCGCGCGTGGCGCCAGGCGTGATAGCCTGGCGTCATGTCGACCGGGCGTAGCATCCGCACCCATGTTCACGACGACGGCGTCAATGCGTGGCGCAGCACTGCGCTTGCGCCGGCGGCGGGGCTTGCCGGGCATGTCTTCGGCTATAGCGATTATTGGGAGCGAACCGGTGGCTTTGCGACGCGCCGCGAACTGCCGCATGCCGAGGGGGTGATGATCGTCAACCTCGGCGCGCCGATCGCGATCACCGGCGGCGACGGCGCGGTGATCCGGCTGCATGCGGGGGAGGCGTTCATCGCGGGCGTGCATCTGCGCCCGGCGCTGTCGCATTCCGATGGCGCACAGGCGGGCATCCACATCTTCCTGCCGCTGGTCACGTTGCGCCGCCTGCTGGGCGTGCCGATGGGCGAGCTGATCGATCGGGTCGTCCGGCTCGACGATCTGCTGGGGAGCGCGGCGCGGGATCTGTGCGCGCGTCTGCTGGAAGCGCGCGATGCGGAGGGGCGGGCAGCCCTGCTCGATGCGGCTTTGATCCGCCGGTTAGCCGAGACCGCGCCGCTCGACCTGCGCCAGCATCATGCGATCGCGGCGCTTCGCCATCGCCCGGTCGACGATATCGCCGCGATCGCGCGCGATATCGGGTGGAGCCGCAAGCATCTGGCCGATCGGGTCCGCGATGCCGTGGGCGTCGGGCCACGCTGTTTCCGCCGGCTGCTGCGCTTTCAGGCTTTGACGGCGATGGTGCGCACCGACGCGGGTGAGCCCGACTGGGCCGGTATCGCGCATGATGCAGGCTATTGCGATCAATCGCATATGATCCGCGAGTTTCGCGAGTTCGCCGGGATGACGCCCGGCGCCTTTGTGGCGCGCAGCCTGCCGGACGGAGGCGGGCTGATCGAAGGCTGAGGTGCGTTTGATCCAATCCGTCCGATGCGGGCCGCCATAGAAAGGCGGGGAAAGGAGACGACCAATGCCTGTTCGTAACATGATCCCCTGCCTGCGTTATGCCGATGCCCCGGCCGCGATCGAGTTTCTGTGCACGGCGTTCGGGTTCGAGCGCCATGCCGTCTATGTCGACGATGCCGATCCGACGCTGGTGCATCACGCCCAGCTGATCCTCGACGGGGGAATGGTGATGCTGGGTTCGGCGCGGCCGGGCGAGGTGCAGCGCCTCTATGGCTGGAAGACCCCGGCCGAGGCGGGGGGCGTGACGATGGTGATCTGCGCCTATGTCGCCGATCCCGACGCGCATTGCGCGCAGGCCCGCGCGGGCGGAGCGGAGATCGTCGTCGAGCCGCGCGACAATGAGGGCTATCCGGGGCGCGCTTATGATGCGCGCGATCCCGAAGGCAATGTCTGGAACTTCGGCAGTTACGATCCCTGGGCCGATTGAAGCGCAAAAGGAAAGGGCCGCCGGATCACTCCGGCGGCCCTTCCTGTTTCGGCGATGCCGAAGAAGATCAGGCTTCTTCGGTCGACTCGTCGAGCAGATCCGTGGGGATCTCGCCCGGCTCGGCATTCGGATCGAAATCCTCGGTGAAGCCGGCTTCGTCACGCTCGAACATCTGAGCCATGACGTCGACGCCCTGCGCCTGCAGCTCGGCTTCTTCGGGCGAGCGGGCGACGTTGACGGTCACGGCGCGGACGACTTCCGCGTGGAGACTGATCTTCACCTCATGCGTGCCGATCGTCTTGATCGGACGCGAGAGGACGATCGCCGACTTGGCGACCTTGATGCCGTCTTCGGCCAGAGCCTCTGCGATGTCGCGGGCCGAAACCGAACCATAAAGCTGGCCGGTGTTCGACGCCTGACGGATCAGCACGACCGACTTGCCCTCAAGGGCGCCGGCTTCGGCTTCAGCGTTGGTGCGACGGTTCGCATTGTCGGCTTCGATCTGGGCGCGGTTCGCCTCGAAGACCTTCTTGTTGGCTTCGTTGGCGCGCAGCGCCTTCTTGCGCGGCAGCAGATAGTTGCGCGCGAAGCCCGCCTTGACGGTGACGACGTCACCGATCTGGCCCAGCTTCTCGACACGTTCGAGCAGGATCACGTCCATGTTCGCGGTCCCTTCTTACTTAACGATGTACGGAAGCAGCCCGATGTGACGGGCGCGCTTGATCGCCTGAGCGAGTTCGCGCTGCTTCTTGGCGGAAACCGCGGTGATGCGGCTCGGGACGATCTTGCCACGCTCGGACACGAAGCCCTGGAGCAGACGGACGTCCTTATAATCGATCTTGGGAGCATCCTTCGCGGAGAAGGGGCAGCTCTTGCGGCGGCGGAAAAACGCGCGTGCCATGTTCTATATCTCCTTAGGCCGCATCGCGATCGCGGCGCTCGCCACGATCACCACCACGGTCGCCCCGGTCACCGCCACGATCACCACCGCGGCCATCACGGTCGCCACGGCGGCCGTCACGTTCGCCACGACGCATCATCGCGGACGGGCCGGCTTCCAGCTCGTCGACACGGATGGTCATGTAACGGATCACGTCTTCGTTGATCGCGGTCTGGCGCTCGAGCTCGGCGACGACACCCGCGGGGGCATCGATCTGGAGCAGGACGTAGTGCGCCTTGCGGTTCTTCGCGATACGGTAGGCGAGGCCGCGCAGGCCCCAGGTCTCGGTCTTCACGACCTTGCCATTACCTTCCTCGACGATCTTGGTGGCGGTTTCCGCCAGCGCGTCGACCTGCGCCTGAGCGAGGTCCTGACGCGCGAGAAACACATGCTCGTAAAGAGCCATGTCGCGTCTTCCTTCATGTTGCCGATCGCTGACGCCGCGCCCATCGCGGTGCCCCTCCGGCTGTCGTCAAAAAATGAACAGGGGCGAAGAGACAGGCTCTCCACCCCGGAACGCCGCGCCTATGACCGATCGAGCCGTGAAAAGCAAGCGATGAACCGCCGACATCGCGGCTTCGTTTGTGCGGGAAATGCGTTAGAGACGATATGATGAAACGAACGACGATCGCGGCGGCGATGCTCTCCCTCGTTATCGCGGCGCCCGTGCGGGCGGAAACGCCGCGCGAACTGCTGCTCGATGCGGCTTTCGATACCCACGACAAGGCCAATGCGCTGAAACGCATCGATCAGGCGCAGGGAGCTGCGACCGCCCAGCTGGCGCGCACGCCCGCCGATCGCGATGCGCGGCTGTCGATGGCGATGGCGGTCGGCTATCGCGCGAAGCTGACCCGCAGCCGGGGCGAGGCGATGTCGGCCAAAAGGCTGTTCGACGGCCTGGCCGCCACCGATCCGCGCGATCCCGAGGCGGCGGCAGCGGTGGGCTGCTGGCATCTCGATTCGGTGATCGAACTGGGCGGGATGATCGCGGGCATGGCGCTGGGGGCGAAGAAGGCGACCGGGCTGGCGGCGATGGATCGCGCGGTGGCGCTGGGCGGCGGACGGGCGATGTTCCCCGGTCTGGCGGGCCTGCTGCGCATCGCGATCGACCCCGCCGATGCGCGGGGCCGCGCGCTGATCGACATGACGACCCGCGCGCAGACCCCGGAGAAGGTCGACAAATTGTTCCAGCGCAGCGCCGCCGCCGTCCTCGCCCAGTTGAGGGCGGGGCGAGGCGAACTGGCGCAGGAACTGGCGAAGGAGTTGCTGCCGTTCGGGAAGGTGAAGCGGTAGGCTGCGGTCGGCCCTAACTTGTCCTCCCCCTGGCGGGGGAGGATTGTTGGAGGGATTAGTGCGACGGGGTGCTGATTGTTTTCGGCATCATCCGGGCGACTTCTTCTTCGGTGACGGGCTTGGCGAAGTCGTTGCCGAAATGGGTGCGGACATAGGCGACGACGCCGGCGATCTGGGCGGGCTTCAGCGTGTCGGCGAAGGACGGCATCGCGCCCTTGCCGCGCACGACGATCGTGATCGGATAGGCGGCGACGCCCAGCTTCGGATTGCCCGCCAGCGCGGGGATGGTCGCCGCACCGCTGCCGCCCTTGGCATCCTGCATGTGGCAGGCGGCGCAGACGATCTTGTACACCTGTTCGCCGGTGACGGGGACGGGCGCCTTGGTGCCGCCGCCGCCCGGTTCGTCGGCCTGGGCGGGGGCGGTGAGGGCGGCGAGCACCGCGAAACCCAAAGCGAGGCGGCGGAATATCTTGGTCGTCATGGATCAGGCCTCCAGCGCGCGCTTGTGAAGCCGGGTGATCGCGTCGATCGAGGAAAGCAGGGCGCCCTCCATCCAGCAGCCGATATAGGAAGCATGTTCGCCCGCCAGCACGACGCGGCCGTCCATCGCCACGAGCGTCTGATAATGCTGCTTGCGGCTTTCCTCGGTCCAGCGCGCACAGCAGCCGAGCGTCCAAGGGACGCGGCTCCACGCGACCGACGCGCCGGACAGATATTCCTTGCGATATTGCGGGTGGATCACGCTGCCTTGCGCCAGCGCGGTTTCGATCCGCTCCTCGGGCGTCATGCCGGCCAGGTGATAGGCGCCGACATCGCGCGCGAAGGCGCCGAGCAGCACCGCCGGCTTGTCGGTGAAGAAGGCGTTGTTGGGGTAGGAGACGAGGCCGATTTCCTGATTGGTGAAGCTGATGCCGCCATAAATGGCCTCATCCTCCTCCCAGAAGCGGCGCTTCATCTCGAGGCCGATCTTGACCTGACCCGAATAGGGGACGGCGGCGATCGCCGACTTCATCGGGGCGGAAAGCTGGGTATCGATCTGGTTGAGGACACCCAGCGGGATCGTGCAGACGCAATAATCGGCCTTGGTCTCGCTGGCCGTGCCCTTCACCACATCCTGCCAGCTGACGGTCACGCCGTTCGCGTCCTGCGCGATTTTCGTGACCTTGGCATTGTGGGTGATCAGATCCTTGACCTGCTTCTGGAAACCCTTGCCGATCATGTCCATGCCGCCGACGGGCTGGAACATCGTGGTCGCCATTTCATGCCCCATGAAGAAGGACATGCTGGACCAGACCTGCGGATCGAGCAGATCGGGCAGGCCGTGGAGATCCTTGGACGGGATCGGCGCGCCGTTGACGCCGCCACCCGGCGGTCGTTCGAACCCGCGATGCGAGGAGGAGCGCAGGCCGACCTTATAGACCAGATCGTCGTCGAGCATGCCCCAGCCCTTGAGCGCGGTGAGCATGCGATCGCGATCGGCCGGGGTCAGCCGGTCGTCGAGCGCCTTGGTGTTGATCGATTTGGCGAGCAGTTCGGCGACATTGCCTTCGAAGTCCGCAGCGGCCGCCTTGTACCGGACCGGCTTGCCGCCGAAGGCGTCGGTCGAATGGACATAGGCATTGTGGTTGAACTGGACGAACGGCTCCAGCGCGACACCGAACGCCTTGCAATAGTGCAGCAGGGTGCGGTGGTGGTGCGGGATGCGCCACGGGCCGGGGTTGAGATAATTGCCCGGTGCGAAGGCGACATTCTGCGTCGCGCCACCCAGTTCGGTATATTTGTCGCCGCCGCGCAGCGACCAGTTTCGTCCGCCGGCGCGCGCCTGATATTCGAGGATCGTGACCTTGTAGCCCGCCTTGCGCAGCTCATAGGCCGCGAGCATGCCGGCCAGGCCGGCGCCCAGCACGACGACTGACGCGCCCTTTTTCGCGCCCTGCAGATTGGGCGGTCCATCGAACTGGCTTTCGGCGGCGTGGCCGAGCGCCGTCATCGCCTGATAGAGCGCCGCGACGCCCGCCGTTTTGCCGATAGCCGTCAGAAGCTGACGCCGCGTGGGCGCCGGAAAATTGTCCATCATATTGGTCGACCCGTCCCCTTATGCTGCACCTGCGTAATGAGCGCCGCGTGGTGCGGTCAATCAATAATAGTTCCCCTGAGGAAAACTGGATGCGGCTGTGTTGCAGGGCCACAACACCGCTGATAGCCTCCGCGCATCCGGGCGGGTTCAGGGCCTGCCGCCAAAGGGGTAAATCGATGAAAATCAACCGCCTGCTGCTCGCAGCTTCCGCGATGGCGCTGCTCGCCTCGCCGCTCCACGCGCTCACCACCGCCAAGCCGCGCTTCGGCACGTTCGGGGTCGATCTGACCGCGATCGACAAGGCGGTGAAGCCGGGCGACGATTTCTGGACCTATGTGAACGGCGCGTGGGACAAGCGCACCCCGATCGCCGCCGATCGTACCAGCGCGGGCGTCAGCGTCCTGCTGGTCGACGAGGCCGAGGCGCAGGTGAAGGCGATCGTCGAGGATCTGGCCAAGAACCCCGCGAGCGCGGGCAAGAGCGGGCAGCAGATCGGCGATTTCTATGCCAGCTGGATGGACGAGGCGGGGATCGAGGCAGCGGGCACCAAGCCGCTCGCCCCCTATCTCGCGCGCGTCGACGCCGTGAAGGACAAGGTGGAGCTGCAGAAGCTGTTCACCGAGATCGGCTATACCGCGCCGATCGGGGTCGGCATCCTGCCCGATCCGGCGGATACGAGCCGCTATGTCGCGATGGCGGGGCAGGCGGGCCTGGGCCTTCCCAACCGCGATTACTACCTGAACCAGGGCGAGAAATACGACACGATCCGCAAGGCGTATCGCCTCTACGTCGCCAAGATGCTGACGCTGGCGGGCATATCGGATGCCGATGCGCGCGCGGATAAGATCATCGCGTTGGAGACCGAGCTGGCGAAGGTCCAGTGGGCGCCCGAGCGGCAGCGCGATATCAAGGCGATCTACAACCCGATGGACCGCGCGGGCATGGAAAAGCTCGCACCCGAATTCGATTGGGACAAGATGCTCGTCTGGTCGGGCCTGGGCGACGTCAAGACCGTGATCATGGGGGAGACGACCGCGATCGCGGCGACGGGCAAGCTGCTCGACAGCACGCCACTGGACACGTGGAAGGACTATTCGAAGTTCCACTTCATCCGCACCCACGCCATGTATCTGCCCAAGGCGTTCGACGACGCGAATTTCGACTTTTTCGGGCGCACCCTGCGCGGCCAGCCCGAACAAAGGGCGCGGTGGAAGCGCGGCATTCAGCTGCTCAACGACAATCTGGGCGAGGCGATCGGCGCGATTTATGTCGAGCGGCACTATCCGCCCGCCAGCTCGGCCAAGATGGACGAACTGATCGTCAATCTGCGCGCGGCGCTCAAGGAACGGCTCGACAAGCTGGAGTGGATGGATGAGCCGACGCGGGCGGCCGCGTTGCTCAAACTGTCGACCTTCGATCCGCGTGTCGGCCACCCGATCAAATATGTCGATTATAGCTCGATGACGGTGAAGCGCGGCGCGCTGCTCGACGATGCGTTGGCGGCCGAGAAGTTCGAATGGGATTTGCAGCTGTCGCGCCTGCCCAAGCCGGTCGATCGCACATTGTGGGAAATGACCCCGCAGACCGTGAACGCCTATTACGATCCGCTGATGAACCAGATCACCTTCCCGGCGGCGATCCTGCAGCCGCCCTTCTTCGATCCGAACAGCGATCCGGCGGTGAATTACGGATCGATCGGCGCGATCATCGGGCATGAGATCGGCCACGGCTTCGACGATCAGGGCCGCCAGTTCGACGAGAAGGGGCGCATCCGCGACTGGTGGACCCCCGTCGCCGCCGAACGCTTTGCGGCGCGGACCAAGAACCTTGGCGGCCAGTTCGATGCCTATGAGCCGCTGCCCGGCGTCCACATCAAGGGCGAGCTGACGATGGGCGAGAATATCGGCGATCTGGGCGGGGTGGAAATGGCGTATAGCGCCTATCGCCGCTATGTTGCGCAGCATGGCGAGCCGCCGGTGATCGACGGGCTGACCGGCGACCAGCGTTTCTTCCTCGCTTATGGCCAGAGCTGGCGGAGCAAGCTGCGCGAGGGGCGTCTGCGCGAACAGCTGCTCACCGATCCGCACAGCCCGGCTTATTATCGGGTCAACGGCATCGTCCGGAATGTCGACGCCTGGTACAAGGCGTTCGACGTGAAGCCCGGCGACAAGATGTACCTGCCGCCCGAGCAACGGGTGCATATTTGGTGAGCTAAATCCTCCCCCGGAGGGGGAGGGGGACCGGCGTAGCCGGTGGAGGGGTATTCGAGGCTTGGCGGTTCGCTGCCGGCCAATACCCCTCCGTCAGTCCTGCGGACTGCCACCTCCCCCGCCGGGGGAGGATCTTGGAACTAAGCCCCCGCCACCCACGCATTCAGCAACGTGTTCGCGATCGCGAAGGGCGGGGGCGGCATGAAGGGGCCGCTTTCGTCGCGGCGGAGGGCGGCTTCGACGCCGTCCTTGTCGACCCAGATCGCGGCCTCAATCTCGCGCGTGTCGAGGTTGAGGTCGGCGCTTTCGACTTCGGCGATGCACGCGATCATCAGCTGCGAGGGGAAGGGCCAGGGCTGGCTGGCGATGTAGCGGACCTTGGTGGCCTTCACGCCCGCTTCCTCGAACAGTTCGCGGGCGACGGCTTCCTCGATCGACTCACCGACCTCGACGAAGCCCGCGAGCGCCGAATAATTGCGCTGCGGCCACGGCTTCTGTCGGCCGACCAGGATCTTGCCTTCATACTCCGCGAGCATGATCACAACCGGATCGGTGCGCGGGAAATGTTCGGAGCCGCAGCCTTCGGCAGCCTTGTCGCACAGCCGCGCCCAGCCCGAGCGCATCGGGCGGGTATGCTTGCCGCAGCGCGGGCAGAACTGGTGGCGCGAATGCCAATCGATCAGGCAGCGGGCGACCGCATAGGTGGCGGCCTCGTCGCCCTTCAGCTGGCCGAGTGCGGCGGACATCGCCGCGCTGCGCTGCGCGCCATTTTCCTGCACCGGATCGATCGGCACGAAATGCGGCGCGCCGTCGATCAGGCCCAGCAGCGCCAGCGTCGCATCGGGCGCTGCTTCCGACGCCGGGCCCCAGCCGAGCAGACCGCCATCCAGAACATCGGGCGCCAATCCGGTCAGGCGGAGCAGCTTCGCGTCGGCGCGGGCCAGCTGTTCGTCATGGTACGCCTGATTGTCGCGCTCATTGTCGATGCGGACCAGGGGGGAGCCGGTGAAGCCGGGGGGCGCGAAGCGGGCCATCTATGTTCCTCTACCTATTTCGAACCGGCGATAGCGCGGGCGGCGGCCCGTGCGAAGAGGGTCGGCAGACCTGCCGTATCGACGGAAGCGACCGGCCACCATTCGCCCGATATGTCAGGACGGGCGGACAGCCGTGTGACGACAACGCGCAGGTCGAGCGCGAAATGGGTGAAGACGTGGGTGACGCTGCCGGCGTCGTGCCAATCGGCGTCGATCGGCGCGTCGGCGAGGGCGGGGTCTTCGTCGCTCCACGGCCCGGTCGGCAAAGCGCGCATTCCGCCCAGCATGCCCTTGTCGGGGCGGCGGACGAGCAGCACCGCGCCATCATGCTCGATCCAGAAGGCGGTGCCCTTGCGCTGGGGCTTGGCCTTCTTCGCGGCCTTGACCGGATAGGTTTCGGGATTGCCCGCCGCGCGTGCTGCGCAGGGATCGCGCAGCGGGCAGATCAGGCATTGCGGGTTGCGGGGCGTGCAGATGCCCGACCCCAGATCCATCATAGCCTGCGCGAAATCGCCCGCGCGCTCATCGGGCGTGATGCTGTCGACCAAAATACGCAGCTTCGGCCGCGCGGCAGGCAGGGGATCGGCGAAGGCGAAGAGGCGGCTCGCCACGCGCTCGACATTGGCGTCGATCACCACCGCGCGCCGGCCGAAGGCGATCGCGGCGATGGCGGCGGCGCTATAGTCGCCGATGCCGGGCAAGGTGCGCAGGCCCGCCTCGCTATCGGGAAAGTGGCCGCCATGATCGCGGGCGACGGCGCGGGCGCAGGCGATCAGGTTGCGGGCGCGAGCATAATAGCCAAGGCCCGCCCAGGCGGCCATCACATCGGCATCGTCGGCATTGGCCAGCGCATTGACCGTCGGCCAACGTTCGGTGAACTTGGCAAAATAGCCGCGCACCGCCGCGACGGTTGTCTGCTGGAGCATGATTTCGGACAGCCAGACGCGATAAGGCTCGGTGCGGGCAGCGCCGGGCGGCGCGCGCCACGGCAAGGCGCGCGCGTGGACGTCGTACCAGTCCAGCAATTTGGCGGCGACCTGTGCCGGGGCATCGACGAACATGGCCCGCCTATGGCATGGACGCCCCATGAGCGAAACGGACGGCGTGCAAAAGCCTGCGAAGGCGAAAACCAAGGCGGCTAAACCGGCGGCCAAGGCGTATGAACGCCCGCGCGGCGGGGCTGCGCGTTCGGTGGCGGACATGCTGCCCGACGTTGGCCGGGCGGCGTTTCGGCGCTTCGGATTCGTGCAGAGTTCGGTCGTCAGCCGCTGGGCCGAGATCGTCGGCCCGCGCTATGCCGCCGTCTCCACCCCCGAATCGATCCGCTTTCCGCAGGGCAAGCGCGACAGCGGGCTGCTGACGCTGGAGGTGCAGGGCGCGCATGGGCCGATGATGCAGCATGTGCTGCCCGAGATCATGGAGCGCGTGAACCGCTTCTTCGGCTATGCCGCCGTCGCGCGCGTCGCGATCCGGCAGGGCGTGCCGCCCGCCGCGATCCGCAAGCCGCAGCCGTCGCTGCGCATGCCCAATGCTCAGCTGCCCGCGATCGATCTGGGCAAAAGCCTGCGCACCGTGGGCGATCCCGAATTGCGCGCGTGCCTCGCCTCACTGGCGGGGGCGCTCTCGGCCACGACGGGCGCGCCGATCATCGATAATGGGGACGAGACCAAGTGAAGAAGCGGCTGATCGCGGGCATCCTCATGCTGGCGCTGCTGCCGGCGGCATCTTCGGCCGCGACGGTGGCGAAGAAGGCCGCGCCGGCCAAGGCCGCGAACTGGGTCGATACGGTCAACATCACGCCCGAGGGCGCCTATGTGATCGGCAATCCGGCGGCGAAGGTGAAGCTGGTCGAATATCTGTCGCTCACCTGCCCGCATTGCGCGCACATGGCGGGGGAGGCGATGACGCCGCTGAAGCGCGACTATATCGCCAAGGGGCTGGTCAGCCTGGAAATCCGGCACGCGGTGCGCGACGGTTACGACTTTGCGGGATCGATGCTGGTCCGCTGCCAGCCGCGTAACGCCTATCTGCCGTCGATCGAGGGGCTGTTCGCGACCCAGCAGGTCTGGTTCGAAAAGGCGATGGCCGCATCGAACGATCCCGCCTTCGAAAATCTCGCCCCGGCGGCGAAGATGCAGTTCGTCGCCAAGGCGGCGGGCTTTGACAGCTATTTCGCCAAGCGCGGCATGGCGCCCGCGCGCTTCAACGCATGTCTGGCCGATCCCAAGGGGCAGAAGGCGCTGGAGGACATGGCCGATCGCGCGTGGAACAAGGATGCGATCTCCGGCACGCCCGGCTTCCGGCTGAACGGCGAGATGTTGGGTTCGATCGCCAGCTGGGCCGCGCTGGAGGCGAAGATCAAGGCGGCGTTGGGCTAGTCGTCATCCCGGCGGAGGCCGGGATCTCGGCAGAGTCGCGACAAGGCAGAGGCAGGAGCCTC
The DNA here is from genome assembly GCF_004005865.1 of Sphingomonas crocodyli. Lineage (NCBI taxonomy): Bacteria > Pseudomonadati > Pseudomonadota > Alphaproteobacteria > Sphingomonadales > Sphingomonadaceae > Sphingomonas > Sphingomonas crocodyli. Next base: position 2,351,474 of record NZ_SACN01000001.1, on the reverse strand, counting down.
CTGAGATCCCGGCCTCCGCCGGGATGACGGAAGTAACAGGCACTTGCACGCCGCGATTGGCCGTTTACACCTGTCCCAACGACATATGCGTTCCCCTGGAGTTGAAGTAGCGATGAAGACATATCTGGCCGCGACGGCGATCACTCTGGCGCTGGTGACGGCGGCTTGCCAGAAGAAGGCCGACGAGACCGCGACGGCGAACACGGCCGAGGGCGCACCCGCTGCGACCGCCGCCGCCGGCACCGCGCCCTATAGCGGGCAGGACTGGACGCTCACCACCGCCAAGACGCCCGAGGGCGGTTTCCGCATGGGCAATCCGGACGCGCCGGTGAAGCTGGTCGAATATGCGTCGATCACCTGCCCGCACTGCCGCGACTTCACCAAGGCGGCGGGCGAGCCGCTGCGCAACGAATTCGTGAAGACCGGCAAGGTCAGCTGGGAATATCGCAACTTCGTGATGAACCCGCTCGACGTCGCCGCGACCCTCGTCGCGCGCTGCCAGGGGCCGGAGCCGTTCTTCGCGATGGTCGATCAGCTTTATGCGAGCCAGACCCAGTGGATCGGCAAGTTCAACTCGGTCGACGAGGCCAAGCTGCGCCAGCTCGGCACGCTGCCCCAGGGGCAGCAGTTTGAACAGCTCGTGACGCTCACCGGCCTCGACGAATTCTTCAAGACGCATGGCGTGCCGGGCGACAAGATCAACGGCTGCCTGACCGACAAGAAGGCGCTCGATGAGCTGCTGAAGATCCGCGATTATGGCGTGAACACCGACAAGGTGGATGGCACGCCCAGCTTCTTCATCAACGGCGTGAAGCAGGACCAGGTCTATGACTGGCCGGGCCTTGAGCCCAAGCTGCGCGCTGCGGCCCGCTAAGGAGACGCCAGACCGGCCGCGATGAGGATCAGGAAGCTTCGCCTTTCGGGTTTCAAGAGCTTCGTCGAGCCGGCCGAGCTGATCATCGAACGCGGGCTGACGGGTATCGTCGGCCCCAATGGTTGCGGCAAATCCAACCTGTTGGAAGCCATACGCTGGGTGATGGGCGAGGGATCGCCTAAATCGCTGCGCGGCGGGGGGATGGAGGACGTGATTTTCGCGGGCACGGCGACACGGCCGGCCCGCGATTTCGCCGAAGTGACGATCTTCACCGAACGGCCCGACGCGACGGCCGATGAGGATCGCGAGGTCGAAGTCACGCGCCGGATCGAGCGGGGCGCGGGTTCCGCCTACCGCATGAACGGGCGCGATGTGCGCGCCAAGGATGTCGGCCTGATGTTCGCCGACGCCGCGACCGGCGCGCATTCGCCCGCATTGGTCAGCCAGGGGCGCATCGCCGCCGTCATCGCCGCCAAGCCGCATGAACGCCGCCAGATGCTCGAAGAGGCGGCGGGGATTGCCGGCCTCCATGTCCGCCGCAAGGACGCCGAGCAGAAATTGCGCGCGACCGAGACGAACCTCGCGCGGCTCGACGAAATCCTGTCCGACATGGAGGCGCGGACCGCGACCCTGCGGCGGCAGGCGCGGCAGGCGGAGCGGTATCGCGCGCTGAGCGAGCAGATACGGTTGGCCGAAGGGCGGCTGATCTTTTCGCGTTGGCGCGATGCGGCGGCGGCGGCCGAAGCGGCGAAAAAGGAGGCGCAGGCGGCCGAGGCGAAGGTGGCCGAGGCGGCCGAGGCGCAGCGCGATACGGCGGCGAAGCAGGCGCTGGCTGTGACTGCGGTGGCCGATGCGCGGGCTGCGGCGCAGGCGGCGCGCGATCGATCGACCGAACTGGCGCACCGGCTCGCGTCGCTTTCCGGCGAGCGCGACGGCGTGGTGCGACGGATCGCCGAGATCGGGCAGCAGCGCGAGACGCTGGCACGCGATCGGGCGCGCGAGGACAGGCTTGCGATCGATGCGGCGGCGGCGCTTTCGGCGCTGGCGGAGGAGGACAAGGCGCTGACCCAGCGGCTTGCCGAGGCGCAGGCGCGGCAGGCGACGGTGGACGCGCAGGTGCGCGATGCCGAGGCGATGGCGCGCGAGGCCGAACTGGCGGTCGCCAAGGCGCAGGCCGCGCACGCCGCCGAACAGGCGGATCTGCGCGTCGCGCAAGCCAATGTCGCCGCGATGCGCGCGCGGCATGATCGCGCGCAGGCCGAACTCAACCGGGTGCTGCGCGAGATCGAGGCGCTGGGCGGCGAAGCGCCATTGGTCGCGCGCCGCGATGCCGCGATCGAGGCGCGCCAGTCGGCCGAGCGCGCGATTGCGGCGGCGCTGGCGGCCGTCGCGCAGGGCGAGGAGGCGCGCACCGTCGCTGCGGCCGAGCGTGATGCGGCTGAGGAGGCGGGCGGCGCCGCGCGGGCTGCGCTGGCGACGTTGGAGTCCGAGGCGCGGGCGCTAGAGAAGGCGCTGGGCGCGGGCGGGGGCGGCGATCGCGTGCTTGATAAGCTGCGCGTCGATCCGGGTTACGAACATGCGCTGGCGGCCGCGCTGGGCGACGATCTCGAAGCGCCGATCGGCGGGGACGGGGCGTTGCGCTGGACCGGGGCGGAGGCCGCGAAGGATCCCGCGCTGCCGGCGGGCGCCGAGCCGCTGGCGGCGCATGTCGCGGCACCGGCCGAACTGGCGCGTCGGCTTGCGCAGATCGGCGTGGTCGATGCCGATGACGGATCGATCGCGCTGGCGGCCGGGCAGCGGATCGTTACGCGCGACGGCAAGATGCGACGCTGGGATGGGTTTGTCGCGCTGGAGGCCGGAGCTGCGGCGGCCGAGCGGCTGTTGCGGGTCAATCGCCTCGACGAACTCAACGCGATGCTGCCGCCTGCTCGACAGGCGCTGGAAGTCGCGCAGGCGGCTTTGGCGGCGGCGGGCGGGAAGATTGCGAGCGCCAAGGCGGCGATCGATGCGGGCCGCGCCGAATTGTCGCGCGCCGAAAATGCGCAGCGCGGGGCGATCCGCGACGAGGATCAGGCCGTCGCCGCGATCGAGCGGCTTGCGGCGCAGCGTGCGGCGTTGGGCGATCGCGAAGGCCGCGCCAAGGCGGAAGCCGGCGAGGCAGGGCAGGCGGTGGAGGCCGCGATGGCAGCGATGATGGCCTTGCCCGACGGCGAAAAGTCACGCGCCGAGGCGGAGCGGCTGCGCGCGGGTGCCGAGGCGGCGCGATCGACCCTGTTCGAAGCGCGCGGGCAATCGATGACGATCGCGCAAGCGGCCTCCGCCGATGCGCAGCGCCAGCAGGCGGCGCGCGCCGAGGCCAAAAGCTGGAAGGCGCGCGCGGGCGACGCTGCCGGCCGGATCGCCGAAATGGATGCGCGCGCTGCGGCGATCGAGACCGAGAGCAAGAGCCTGGAAGGCCGCCCTGAGGAACTTGGCGCTCTGATCGACAATTTGCGATCCGATGCAAGCAATGCCGAGCAAGCCTATAAAAATGCAGCCGAAGCTGAGCGCACTGCGGATGCGCAATTGCGCACGGCCGAAGCCGCGGCGGCGCAGGCGGGGGAGCGGCTTTCGGAAGCGCGCGAGCAGCGGGCGGGGGCGCAGGTGCGCGCCGAGAACCAGGAATTGCGGCGCGTGGAGATGGGCCGCATTTCGGGCGAACGCTTCGAATGTCCTGCGCCGGTGCTGCCCGAGAAGTTGGGCTTTGCGAGCGCGGACGTGGGTGACGGGGCGGCGGAATCGGCGCGGCTCGATCGGCTGACGCTCGATCGCGAGCGGATCGGGCCGGTCAATCTGGTCGCCGAAACCGAACTGGCCGAACTGGAGGCCAGCCAGGCGACCAGCGCGGTCGAGCGCGACGAATTGCAGGAGGCGATCCACCGCTTGCGCGGATCGATCGGCAGCCTGAACCGCGAAGGCCGCACCCGCCTGCTCGCTGCGTTCGAAGCGGTCGACAAGCATTTCCGCCGCCTGTTCACCACGCTGTTCGCGGGCGGCGAGGCGCATCTGGCGCTGATCGATAGCGAGGATCCGCTGGAGGCGGGTCTTGAGATCATGGCGCAGCCGCCGGGCAAGAAACTGGGATCGCTGACTTTGCTGTCGGGCGGCGAGCAGGCGCTGACGGCGGTGGCGCTGATCTTCGCTTTGTTTCTGACCAATCCGGCGCCGATCTGCGTGCTGGACGAGGTCGACGCGCCGCTGGACGACGCGAATATCGAGCGTTTCTGCGACCTGCTGATCGCGATGACGCAGGAGACCGAGACACGCTACCTGATCGTCACCCACAATGCGGTGACGATGAGCCGGATGCACCGCCTGTTCGGCGTCACGATGGTCGAACGCGGGGTCAGCCGGCTCGTCTCGGTCGATCTGGGCGGAGCGGAGCAGCTGCTGGCGGCGGAGTGACGCCACAGCCGTCATCCCGGCGGAGGCCGGGATCTCAGCAGAGTCGCGAGCAGGTTGAGGCAAGAGCCTCCTGAGATCCCGGCCTCCGCCGGGATGACGAAAGTGTTCACGACGATACTGTTTCCGCCTTCGAAACCCGCTATAAGCCCCACATCCAACAGGGTGAGGCGATGATCGGGCGGCTTTTTGCAGGGCTGGCGATTGTGGGAGCGATGAGCGCGACGGTGCAGGCCGCCGCGCCCTTGGCCTTGCCCGATCCCTTCGCGCGCTTCGCCGCCGAGATCGAAGCCTTTGAGCGCGCCGACGAGCAACTGGATGCGCCCCCCGGCGAGACGATGTTCGTCGGCAGCTCCAGCATCCGCCTGTGGGACACATCGCACAGCTTCCCCAGCCGCACCGCGCTCAACCGCGGTTTCGGCGGCGCGACGACGCCCGACGTCCTGCACTATTATGAGCAGGTGGTGGGCGATCATGAGCCGGCGACCGTGGTGGTCTATGTCGGCGAAAACGACATCGCCGCAGGCGCCGAACCCGAGCAAGTGGTGCGCGACGTGAGCAAGTTGCTCGCCCGCATCCGCGCGGACGAGCCCAATGCGCGGATCGTCTATATCTCGATGAAGCCCAGCCCCAGCCGCTGGGCACTGTGGGACGACATGACCGAGGTCAATCACGCGATGGCCGCCCGCGCGGGGGCGGCCTCGGGTTTCGACTATCTCGACGTCGCCAGCGCGATGCTGACCAAGGAAGGCAAGCCCGACGCCAGTCTGTTCGGGCTGGACGGCCTGCACATGAATGCGCGCGGCTATGCCGTGTGGACCGGCGCGGTCGAGGCGTGGCTCAAGGCGCCGCGCAACGCCCGCCCGATCGAAAGCGCGACGCGCACCACCTCCTGATCTTGCCGTTCGGCAGGAAAGCGACGATGCTTCGGTTATAGCAAACCGAGGAGGGGTGATGCGATATTCGGGCAAGACCGTGATGATCACGGGTGGTGCGCAGGGCATTGGCGAGGCGGCGGCGCGCGGCTTCGTTCAGGAAGGCGCGGCGGCGGTGATCGCCGATCTCGATATCGACCGGGCGACGGCGCTGGCCGCCGATCTGGGGCGTGCGATCGCGGTGGAGGTCGACGTGCGCGATCGCGACGCGATCGATGCGTGTGTCGCGGCGGCGGATGCGGCCTTCGGCGGGGTCGATATCCTCATCAACTGCGCGGCGCTCCACAATTTCACCTATGGGCAGCCGACGCTGAAGCTCGACATCGCGAAGTGGCGCGACATGCTCGACGTCAACGTCGTCGGCATCGTCAATGCGGTCGCGGCGGCGCAACCTTCGATGCAGCGGCGGGGCGGGGGCGTGGTCGTCAACCTCGCCAGCATCAACGCCTATATCGGCTTGAGCGCCTATGGCGTGTCGAAACTGGCGGTGCGCGGCCTGACATCGGCAATGGCGGGGGAGCTGGCGCCCGACAATATCCGCGTCGTCGGCATCGCGCCGGGGATGGTGGATTCGGAATCGGTGATGGCCGAACTGCCCCAGCATCATCGCGACGCGCTGATCAATCAGATGCAGCTGATCAAGCGGCAGGGGCGGCGCGAGGATATCGTCAACGCCTTCCTGTTCTTCTGTTCCGATCAGGCGAGTTTCATCACCGGCGAGACGATCATCATCGGCGGCGGCTACCCCGCTTTGCCGTGAGGCCGCGCTGCCCTATAGCGCGCGCAGATTCGCATCCGGGAGGTTTTCCATGAAGTTCTTCGTCGACACGGCCGATACCACCGACATCGCTGAAATGGCGGCCACCGGCCTGCTCGACGGCGTGACGACCAACCCGTCGCTGATCGCCAAATCGGGCCGCAAGTTCGTCGAGGTGATCGCGGACATCTGCAAGCTGACCACCGGCCCGGTTTCGGCCGAAGTCGTCGCGCTTGATCATGCGACGATGATGAAGGAAGCCGAAGTTCTGCGGAAGATCGCCGACAATGTCTGCATCAAGGTGCCGCTGACGATCGACGGGCTGAAGACCTGCAAGGCTCTGTCGGATGACGGCACGATGGTGAACGTCACGCTCTGCTTCTCGGCGAACCAGGCGCTGCTGGCGGGCAAGGCGGGCGCAGCCTTCATCTCGCCCTTCGTCGGCCGCCACGACGATATCGGTTTCGACGGCATGGATCTGATCGCCGACATCCGCCAGATCTATGACAATTACGATTTCGGCACCGAAATCCTGGTCGCGAGCGTGCGTCACCCGGTCCACATCCTGCAGGCCGCCAAGATCGGCGCCGACGTGATGACCGCGCCGCCCGCCGTGATCCGCGCGCTGTTCAACCATCCGCTGACCGAGAAGGGCATTGCCGGCTTCATGGCCGACTGGGCCAAGACGGGGCAGAGCATTTTGTAATTAATCCTCCCCCGCCAGGGGGAGGTGTCAGCTTGCTGACGGAGGGGGAGGGCGACAGCAAACTCATTTGAGTCACTGTCCTCCCCCTCCGTCGCCTTCGGCGCCACCTCCCCCTGGCGGGGGAGGATAATGGAGAGGCGTTGCGCTTGCGCCACGTCGTCGCCCTATCAATCGACGTCACCGTTAAGCCATTGCCTGTTAACCATTGTCGGGTAGATTCCCGATCATGGGAAGCGTGATCGATTTCGAAGGTGGGGCGGTGGCCTCGATGCGGCGTAGGGTCGCGGAGGTCGAGGAGGCGAATCAGGATCTGATCGCCTTCGCGCGCGGCCATTCGGGTGCGGTCTCGTCGATCCATCAGGCGGTGATCGCCGCGACCGATGCCAATGGCCTCGATCATCTCATCCATATCGTCACGCAGCTTTGGCCCGATATTCTCGGCCTCGATGCCGTGTCGGTGGCCCTGTTCGCGGGTGACAAGGGGCTGCGCGCAGATGCATCGGGGATGCAGTTCGTCGAGCGCCGCATCGTCGAAAAGTCGGTGGCCGATATCGAGGGCGTGGTGATGCGCGGGGTCGAGCGCGGCCATCCGTTGTTCGGCCCGGCTTCCGAACTTATCCGCGCCGAAGCGCTGATCCGCCTGACCGCCGAAGCACCGCTGCCCGGCGGCGTCCTCGCGCTCGGCCAGCGTCGCCCGCAGGGTTTCGATACGCGTGCGGGTTCCGAATTGCTGGGCTTCCTCGGCGCGATGCTTTCGCGCATGATCGGGCGGTGGCTGCTCCCCTAAATCTTGATGATCATCCCGCGCGCCTCGTGGCGGCGGAATGGGCCGATCATCTGCGCCGCGACCGGCGGCGATCCGATCATACTGTCCGTGCTTATGCGGCGACCGCGCATCGTCTGATCGCGTTCCTCGGGCGGCATCGCGGGCAGATCATCGATGGCGATCTTCTGGCCGGTCTCGACAAAGGCGACCTGCGCGCCTTCCTGGCCGAACGGCGCGGGGAGGGGCTGTCCAATGTCTCCGCCGCGCGCGAGTTGTCCGCCGTGCGCGCCTTCCTCGATTTTGCCGGGGGCAAGGCGCGCGTGAAGGGGCCGCGGATCAAGAAGGGCGTGCCGCGCCCCGTCACCCCCGCCGACATCGCCGCGATCGCCGAGGATGCGGTCGAAAGCGCCGCCGAACCCTGGATCGCGGCGCGCGACGAGGCGGTGCTGCTGCTGCTCTACGGCGCGGGTCTGCGCATTGGCGAGGCGGTGGGCCTGACCGGCGACGCGCTACCGCTGGGCGATCGGCTGTCGGTGACGGGCAAGCGCGGCAAGACGCGGATCGTGCCGCTGCTCCCGCCGGTGCGCGAGGCGGTCGAGCGTTACGCCGCGCTCTGCCCCTATGGCTATGCCGACAAGGAAATCCTGTTCCGCGGTGCCAAGGGCGGTCCGCTCGCCCCCGACCTGATCCGCCGCGCCGTCCGCGCCGCGCGTGTGCGTTTGGGCTTGGACGGCCGCACCACGCCCCATGCGCTGCGCCACAGCTTCGCGACGCATCTGCTGGGGCGGGGAGCGGATCTACGCTCGCTGCAGGAACTGCTTGGCCATGCGAGTCTGTCGTCGACGCAGGTCTATACGGGCGTGGATGCGGCGCATCTGATGGACGTGTATCGCAACGCGCATCCGCGGGCTTAGTCCGATCGATTAGCGCGCCGGCACCGGCGGCATGATAGCCACTGCTCCGCACGACAAGGAACAAAGCCCATGATCGAAGCCGCCGGCAACGCATCGACGACAACCACCGCGTCCAGCGGATCGGGCTATGGATCGTCGATCGGCGCGCTGAGCGACGCGCTGATTTCGCAATCGCAGGGGCTGGGCGGGCTCGATACCGGCAAGTTGGCGTCGTCGCTCGATTCGATTCAGGCGCAGGATCCGGCGTTGGCAGGGCAATTGCGCGGCGAACTGGCGGCGCGCCTTTCGCCGGTCGAGGCGGGGGCGCTGCTGCGCGTGTCGGGCGAGATGCAGGCGCCCGTCCTGCTGGCGGCATCGCCGGTGCAGGGAGATGTCGCATGCCCGTCACCCGGCATGACCCCGGCCGAACAGGCGGCGGCGGCACGCGGCGATCGCGAAGCCTTCTGGGCGTCGCGCGCCGAACGTGGCGATCCGCTGGGCGCGACCGCGCTGCAGATCGTGCGTAACGACAGTTTCAACGGACAGGTCGCCAATGGCCGCCTGTACAATGCGATTGCGGAGCGGACGGTGTTCAGCGGCAATTGGCCGGATGGCGCGAAGATCAACGCCGAGATCCAGCAGATCGGCGTCGAATTGATGCGCGCCCATGCCGATGCGGTCACCCGCTTCGGCAACCCCACGGCCGAGGATGTCGCGCGTTACCATCATCAGGTGTTCGCCGATCACGGCCTCGATCCGCGCACCTTTGGCGGAACAATGTTGACGGGAACCGTTGGCGAGGCGAACGCTTATTCATGGGTATGGAGAAGCTGCCCCTGATCACGCGACATGCGGGCCGGTTCCTGGCGACGGTGGCGATAGCGATGACGATCAGCGGGTGCGGCGAGGCGAAGACGACCGTGAAGGTTGGTGCGCACAGCTTTGCCGTGCCGAGCGAGGCCGTGCGCGACAATCCGGGCGCGGGGCTGATCTTCGCGCTGGAGCCCGAGGCGGCGGGCGGGCGACCGACGATCGTGCTGGTTGAGGATGCTGCCGATTTCTGCCGCCGCCATCCTGCCACCACCGACACGATCAGGGCGGTGTGCGGAGGCGGCGACGGCGTCGACATGTTGGTGGACGCCTATCGCGCCGAGGATATCGAGAAGATCGCGGCGGAGGAGAGCGCGAACCAATATTCGCTTTGGCTCAAGCCCGCAGGCGGACGGCCGCGCACGTTCCTGAGCGCCTGCTCGCAATGGCCGGATCAGGCGGGCAAGTGCCAACCGGTCGTCCGGGTCGGCGACCTCGTCTATTCGTTCGATATACCTGCCGACGAGATCGGTCGCCTGCCGCTCATGGCGCGCCGGATCCGGGCCGCGCTGAAGGCATGGGAAGCGTAGCAGGCCGTCACCCCGGCGGAGGCCGGGGTTTCAGGAGGTTCTTGCGACCAACTCAATTCCAGATTCTCGCTGAGATCCCGGCCTCCGCCGGGATGACGACGATAATTAGCGCCTGCGCGCGGTCGCCGATCCGCTTGCCTTCGCCGGCAGCCAGTCCGCAAACGTAGGCGTGTCGCTGACCTTCCACGGGTTGCCGCGGCTGTCGAGGAACAGCTTTTCCATCTCGCTGCGGTGGAAGGGGCGCGAGCCAAGGCGGCCGAAGATTGCGATCTGGTTGCCGCTTTCGTCGACGCCGCGATCGCGATCGAGGCCCTTGGACAGCGCGAGCGCGGGGGAGGTGGTCTTCACCCAGGCGATCAGTTCGGGCTTGGGCGCGGGCGAGAAGCCGTAGAAGTTGGGCTGGCTGTCCGGGCTGGTCAGCTGGATCACCTTCAGGCCGTTCCGCCCGTCCGCGACATAAGCGAAGAGCGAGGCGTTGGTGGTGCCGACGATCACGTCCTCGGCATCGTTCAGCTTACCGTCGAAACCGACCTTCATGTAGAGCTGCGGCGCCAGCGGCTTGCGGATGTCGACGATGACGAGGCCGTCATTTTTCGCCGCGACATAGGCATAGGTGCGCGCCAGATAGACGCGGCGCGCATCGGCCAGCGGGAAGATGGCGGGCGTCAGCACCGGCTTGTCGAGATGCGTGACGTCGATCAGCTGGAGGCCATCCGCCGTCGTCACCCACAGATAGCGGAACTGGAGCGCCGAGGCGCGCGCATCGCGCAGCGGCACCGTCGCGGCCAGCTTCGGACGGATCGGATCGCTGATGTCGACCACGACCATGCCCGCATCGGCCGCGATATAAGCGTAATTGCCGCCGATCGTGATGTGGCGGGCACCCTTGAGCACGTTGCCATCATTCCAGGTCGCCGAGCGCTTCAGGAAGTTGTTGCGCGGATCACCATCGGCCAGCGTTTCGACATTGACGACGATCAGCCCTTCTTCCGAGTCCGTGACGAAGGCGTAGCGATACAGCTCCGCCATCTTCTGTTCCTGGTTCTCGGGGTAGAACTTGGTGATCTGATCGTTGCGCTGGGTGCTGATCGCCTGGCCGGTGGGCAGCGCCATGCAGGTCGCATTCTTCGACTTGACCGTGGTGTTGTGGCCAAGCGGGGAGAAGGGCGCGGTCAGGATACGCTGCGACGTGCCCTTGTTGGCGATCGACGCGACGTCATAGACCTCGAACCCGCCACGGCCCTGCGCGGTGAACATATATTCGCCGCGCAGCTGCAGGCAGCGCGCCGCATCGGGCGTCGGGTGGGTCGTGTTGGCGAACTCCTCGATCGAGTCATCCTCACCCGAGAATTTGTTGCCGAAGCGGGTGCCGCGCTTCCACTCGATCAGCTCGCGATTGTGGTCCTGATGCGCCTTGTACCAGTCGGGATAGGCGTACTTATGCAGGTAGCTACCGATAACGGCCTGCGGCTCGCTCCACTCGGTCACGCGCACCGCCTCGATGCCATGTTCCAGCCCGGTCCAGGCGTTCATGCCGACGAAGTTCACGAAGTTGGTGCCCAGCACCATCAGCTGCGCCATGACGGCGTTGTTGTCGTCATTCGCGCTGAGATGGCAGTCGGTGCAGGTCTTCGTCTCGGTCTTGCGCACCGTGTGCGGGAAGTGCGGGGCGAAGGCCTGGCTCGAATAGCCCGCCGACGAGATTGGCGGCTGCTGGATATAGATGCGCTCGCGGTTGATGTTGGTCGACGAGAGGACCAGCGCCGAGGTCGAGCGGATCGGGGCGACGATATTGCCCTTCGTGGTCTGGTGCCGGCCGATCTGGAACATCTCGTCGCGCGCGACCTGCGGGTTGTAGGTCGCGAAGTTGCGGCTCTCGATGCCGTCATATTTGTGGCCGGTCGTCTTCCAGTTCGCCTCGATCGGCAGGTGGCAGCCGCCGCACGACGTGGTCCACGACAGGTGGCAGGTGAAGCACGCCATATTGTCTTCGGTGTGCGCGCGCTCCGACTTCGGAACGCCCGGACCCCAATCGAATTTGCCGGTTTCCGAGCCGTTCTTCGACATCAGCTTGGCGCGGGCGGCCAGCGGATTGAAGTGGCTGCTGCCGCGATCGACCGACTGGGCAACCAGCGAAACCTTCCACTCGATCTTCGGATCGACCAGCGAGCGCTGGATCAGCGTGCGTTCGCCATTCGCCTCGGTCACCCACTCGAAGCGGCGCTTGCCGTCGGGGTTGCGCAGCAGGGCGAGGTTGGTGCCGCCCGGACGCGCCGCCGGACCCGAGGTGAGCAGGGTGGGGAGCGCATCGGCGGTGCCGTGGCAGTCCTTACACCCGATCTCGATCGCATTGGCGACTTCGCCATAGAGGAAGCCGCTGCCGTGGCTGTCCTGCGCGAAGTGGCAATCGGCGCACTGCATGCCCTTTTCGGCGTGGATGTCCATCATGTGGACCGCCTTGCCCTTCTGCTCGCCGACGGGGGCAAACTCGCCCATGCCGTGCTTGCGGAATTTCTCGGGATCGTTGGGGTCGATGATGTGCGACGTTTCGGTCCCGTTGGTCGCCATCTTGCCCCAGGCGTCGAGCAGATTGCCGTCGCGATCGCGCTTGTAGATCGCACGGAAGTTCCAGCCGTGGCCGTGATAGTCGGCGAACTGGGTGTCCTTCGCCTTCGGGTTCACATCGTCATAGACGCGGCGCAGGAAATCGACGTCGGACCATTTGCCGATGGCGGCGGCGGCTTCGGGATTGCGGTCGATCACCGCGAAACGCTCGGCCGCGGTCGGATATTTCTGCTTGGCCGGCCACATCAACGGCGCGTCGGATTCATAATCCCACATCGTGTAGCCGAGGTAGCTGTTCAGGAAGATGTTGGGCTGGTGCATGTGGCAGTTCATGCACTGCGCGGTCGGGATGGCGCGGGTGAAGGCGTGCTGGATCGGGTGACCCTTTTCCTTCATCGCGCCGACCGGGTGGGCCGGGGTCGCATGATCGCCATGCGCCGCGGGGCTGGCATGGCCCTTTTCGGCGGGTTCATGCCCCTTGGCCGACGAATGCGAATCGCTGCCATGTTCGGTGGCCGTATCATGGCCGCCCTTGGCGCCGTGCTCTGCGCCACCGCCATGACCGCCGCCCTCGTGGTGGTCGAGTTCGGGGCGCTCGATGAGGTCGCGGATCGTCGGATCGACCGTCGCGGTCTGCCCGTCGCGGCCATATTTGGCGTAGATCAGGCTGTGGGTCGGCTCACGATCATTGGCATAGACGACGTGGCAGCCCGCGCAGCCCGAATGGCGATAGTCGCCCGGCTGATCATTGGTGCCCATGAACCACATGAACGGATCGTTGAGGCGGGTCTTGTGGATGTTCAGGACCGGAATGGCGGTGCGCAGGCCGGTGCCGGGGCCGCGGTTCGACTGCTTCAGGTCGGGGCGGCCCGGTTCCTCAAGGCGCTGGATGCTGCCCGACGGATTGGGCAGGCCGATTTCGGAGAATTGGCTGCTGATCACGCGGCCGCCGCGTTCGAACACGCGGAAGATGTCGGCCGGCGGAATCACGTGCCAGGTCGGCAGCGGATAGAAGATGGGGAGGGCGCCGCGCGCCTTCTGTTCGGGCGTGACCGATCCGACCGCGGTGCCAGCGCCGGGCGACTTCAGGATCGCGGGTTCGCCATGCGCGGTATAAGCCTCGCCGAAGCTGTAATTCTTGTAGGGCAGGATGCCGTTATTATAGGCCGCACCGCCCCACAGCATCGCGCCGGTCGACATCAGCGATCGTTCGGCGGCGGTGATGATCTCCATGTGGCACGCGCCGCAGGCATCGCGCGCGACGCGATAGTCGGACGGGTTCACGAAGCGGATATATTCGGGCGATTCCTTGTTCAGCAGCGTGTAGCTGCGCTTCGGATTGGCCGAGGAGGGCCAACGCCAGGCGATCGGATAGCGGGGCAAAACGTGCGCCTTGTCGCGCGCGGCGACATAGGCCGGGTCGTTCGGCCCGCGCGAAGGATCGCCCGAAATCTTGTTGTTGCCGCCGTGGCAGTCGGTGCAGCTGAGCACCACCGCCTGGCTGTCGTGCATCGTCTTGCGATCGCTCTGCGTGTGACACGACATGCAGCCGGCATTCTTGCTGTCGGCGCCCTGGACGCCGTCATGATCTTCCCAGAACTGGGTGCGCGGGGCGGGGCCGACGCGGACGAGGCTGTAATCGCGTGCGACGGGCTTCTCGCCCTCGTTCGCGGTCAGCGGAGAAGTGGCGAACAACGTCAGGCACGCCGAGAGCGCGACCACGCATCGCGCCGCCCAAGCCACCAGTCCCTGTCGCCCCAAAGTTCGCATCTAATCCCTCAAAACGTCAGGATCGCATTGAAAAGTACGGAATAATAACGCTTCTGGCCCTTCGAGTTGGTGAAGAGATCCTTGAAGCCCTTACCCGGATCGAGCACCGCGCCCGACAGGCGGAACACCGCATTCTGGACCATCGCCGGCCGGTAAACGATCGCGGTCGACAGATCCCAGCCGATCGACTTGGGAATGCTGTCTTCGACGCGCAGCGCCTTCAGCGTCTCGGTCGTCGCGAACCACAGCCGGTTGAGCTGCGGCGAAATGCGCAGCTGTGGCAGGACGTCCAGATCGGCGCCGACGCCGGCCAGAATGGTGCCCGGATTGTTGAAGTTCGACTGCCCCTGATCCTTCGACGAGCGCAGATCGTTGAGCAGGCCGTTACGCTGGCTGACGTTCACCACGCGCCCGCCGCCCGCGAACGGGATCGACTGGCGGATCCAGTAGCTGGTGTCGGCGCCGGCGAAGACCGGGTTTTCGAAGATCGCGTCGAAGCCGGTTTCGGTGTTGTCGTACGGCTTCTTGTCGCCGCTGGCGTAGAGGCCCGACAGCTTGAAGCGCATCCAATCGACGTCGTAGCTCAGTTCGGCCGCGCCGAAGAAGCCGCGGACCTTCGCCTCGCGCGCCGTGAACAGATTGTGGCTGTCGCGGCCAAGCAGGCCATAGACGCTGGCCGACAGATTGAACCGGTTCAGGCGGCCATCGACCGAATAGCCGAGATAATAGGCCTCATACTTGCGCGGCTTCAGATCGCCCAACAGCACGGGGACGATTGGGAAGCCGTTATCGTCGACCTTGATGTCGTTCTCGCGATTGATGTTCGCGGTCGCGGAGACGAGCGAGGTCATGCCCGCGATCGGGAAATCCTGCAGGAACATGTTGCCGAACAGGATGAAATCGTCGCGCGGCATCGTCGTGACATCGTTCAGGCCGCTGTTCGTGTCCTTTTCCAGCCGCCAGATCGCCGCCAGATTATACTGGAAGCGGTTGTTGTCGCGGTTGCCGAACAGGCGAATGCCGAGCTGGTTGTCGTTGAACAGAAAGCCACGGAAATCCGCCTGGAAGGGCTGGATCCCGATGCGCAGCGAATCGAAATCGTAATGATCCGACTTGTTGCCGAGATGCTTGTCGATGAAGAGTTCCTGCACACCAACGAACTGGTCGGTGCGGTGCGTCTTCTTCGAAGGCTCGACGTTCAGGACGCGGCGTTCCTGCACGTTCACGTAATTGACGTTGAACGCGAGGGTCAGCCGATATTCGATATCCGGCGGCTTATACGCGGTCGAACCCTTGATGAGCGCGACCGAGCCGATGAAGGTCTGCGCCGCGACCAGGCTTTCGCCGCGCCCGAAGACGCCGTTCTGCTGGGGCCGCTCGACCACCTGACGGCTCGCAGGCGTCGGGAAGTTGCGCGGTTCGACGATCGTGTCGGAAATGCCCGACAGCACGAAGAACCAGTCGTCGCCGTGGATCGGCAGCCAGGACGGGATCTTGTCCTTGGCGATCGGACGATCGCCCTTCAGGAAATTCTGGTGATAAGGATCCCAGCGCGAATGGCAGACATTCTGGATGCCGATGAAGCCTTTGTCCGGGCACAAAGCCTTGGCCAGACGCCAGCGGTCGGGAACCGGAAATTCCTCACCGGTGAACGCTTCGGGCGGGGGCGGGGCCACCGCGCCGACATTGTTCTGGATGATCGGCGCGGGCAATTCGGCCTGCGCGCCCGGACGACGACGGCCGTCGATCGACTGATCCTGCGCCGGTAGTTCGACCGGCTCGACAGCGGGCGCCGCCTCCGGTGCGGGCGCTTGCGCGGCGGCGACGGCCTCGTCGGGCGCGGCGGCGATCAGCGCCACCGCCTGCATCAGGGAGGGGAGCATGCTCGCCATCTACTTGCCCGAACAGATGTCCAGGGTGGCGGAGGTGCCGACAAACTCCTGCACCGGACACTGCACATAAGGCAGCTTCGCGCCATTGGCCTGCGAGAAGGAAATCTGGCTCGCGCGCATCGCCAGCGGCGAAAGACCGACGCTTAGCGGACGCTGGCTGCCGTTGAAGGTGCCGAGGAACGAGATCATGTCGTCCTGGTCGATACCGTCGCCCGAAATGCCGATCGCGCCGACCAGCACATTGCCGCGGTAAATGGGCGTGCCGCCGGGGAAGATCTGGATGCCGTTCTGCAGGCGGTTCTGCGCGGTGCCCGAAATGGCCGGCGTCGTCGTGCAACGCTGCGGCGTATCGGTCGCCCCGCCCAGGATGAAGCCGACATGCTGGAGGATGTTCGGGGTGACGAGCGTGCTCTGCAAGCCGACCGAGAAGGGGCTCCATGCCGAGAAGGGGCGCGAGAGCGGGCCGTTGGGCTTGCCGACTTCGCCGTCCGGGAAATAGGGGCGGGCGACAAGACCCAGCCAGCGATCAGAGACGCCGTAGCCGCCGCTCAGGATGTTGTTCTGCGCGGTGAAGCTCTGCATCGCGGCGACATAGCTCGCGACCGAGGGGCTGCCCTCGACGCCCGGATTGGGATTGCCGGTAAGGTCGGCCGCGGCGCGCGGGTTCGAGAAGAAGGCGGCGGTGCGCGCCTTTTCGAGCGACACGTCGATGCCGAAGATCGGGGCGTCGGGCGAACGGACGACCGCGAGGATCGAGCCGCGCGTGTCGACGATCGAGAGCGAGACCTGCGCACGGCTGTCATCGGGCTTGCGGATCGCGGCGCGCGCCTTCGACATCACCAGGAAGGCTTCTTCCTGGATCGCGCGGACTTCGGCGGCGGTCAGCGGCTGCGCGACTTCGGCGGCGTCGGTGCCGGCGCGGATCGGGAAGCGGTTATTGCCCGATCCGTCGGTCAGGATGAAGGCATCCGGGTTGGTGATGACCGTGCCGGCGCTATGTTCGGCGGCGGTCGCAAGGCGGACGCCCGAGGCTTCGGTGCCGTAGGTCGTGCCATCGAGCAGAGCGGCCGCGCCCGTCTGCGCATAATAGCCGCGCACCGGGGTCAGGCTGCCCAGCGTGCCGTTGATCGCGGTGAAAGCGCGGGCATTGGCCGGGTTGCTGCGCAGCCCGTCGGTGGTCGCTTCGCTATAGGCGAGCAGGGTGCCGTCGATCGAGATGCGGTTCGCGCGGATCGCGTCGGGCGCCTCGTAACCGATCGAGCCGGCAAGGGCGATGAACTCGTCCGGATCATTGTCGGGCGCGACCGAATTGCCGTCATAGCTGTAGAGACCGTCGGACATCACGCCGAGGCCGCCGACGACGACGCCATTCTTGTAGAGCGGGATGCCGCCCGGATCGGCCGAGAGGCCCAGCGGCGAACGCTTCGGGCCGATCTGCGCGGCGACCATGCGCTGCAACTGGGTGACGGCGTCCATCAGGAAGCTGCCGCCCGGCGTGTAATGGGTGTTGAGGTCCGAACAGGGCGTCGAGCTGAACTGCACGCCGAACAGCGGACCGCTTTCGAGGCCGATCGTGTTCGGGGCCTTCGGGAAATGTTCCTGGACGATGAAGCTCGCCGTCCGGGTCGAGAAGGCGTTGCCCGACGAGGAGAGATAGGCGCCGGTCACGGCCTTGGCTATCGCGCCGGCGACGAGGACGCTCGCATCCGGGGCGGCGGCGGGCGGACCCTGGACCAGACCTTCGAGATCGCCGCGCGTGACGGTGCGTTCGCTTGCCTGCGTGCCGACGGTCAGGATCTTGGGCGCGCCGTTCATCGTGAAGACGCCCAGCACGTTGCCGACGCGGTCCGTAACCGCGATCACGGCGGGCTTGCCGCGCGCGGCGGCTTCTTCGGCGGATTGCGCGATGATCTTGCCGACGTCGGCGCTGGTCAGGTTCTGCGCGGAAGGCGCGGTGAACACGCTGCTGGTGATCGTGATGTCAGGCGTCGCCGTCGACGGCGGGAGGCCGCCGTTCGAATTGGACGAGCTCCCCCCGCCGCCGCAGGACGCGAGTGCGAAGGAAAGCGACGTTACGAACGCGGTAAGCCGGGATACTTTCATCGAAGCGCCCTGATCGAGGCAGCAGCCTGGGAGAGGGCCGTGCGGAATTCCGCAGGCCGATAATCATTCGAGTCGTTGACGGCGCGATAGGCGCGATCGATCGACCCGCGCACGCCCTTGGCCTGGCCCGCCGTGGCATAGCCATTGTGGACCATCGCGTTGAGCAGCGTGTCGAGCGCCATCACGGCCTGCACCGAACCTTCATAGTCGGTGAAGCGCGGCGCGGTGGCGGGGCCGGCGATCGTATCGACGATCTGGATAATGTCGTTGCGACCGAAGCTGGTGCGGCTGAAGGCGTCGGCCAGCGACTGCGCGGTCGCGCCCAGCTTCAGGCCCGCCTGCACCGCCGAGGAGCGATCCTTGGCGAGCGCGGCGTGGAACGCCTTGCTGTCCGCATCGAACTTCGCCGCGAGGCCCGGTGCTGCGACCTTCGCCGCCGCCGAGAGCATGATCATGTTCTCGTCGTTGAAGGCGGGCATGCCGGCCGGGATCGGGCGACCCGGATTGGCGACCCAGCTGACCTTGCCGCCCTTCGGCCCGTCCTGGAACTGGCGGTGGCAGGTCTGGCAGTCGAAGAAGTAGATTTCGGGGAAGACGCCCTGGGTGCCGAGCTTCGGGTTGGCGAACAGAGTCACCGCGCGGTTCACCGCGGTCGCCTGACCGATCGCCCACATCTGGACGTTCGAGACGCGGCCCTTGCGGCGGATATAATCGGCGTCCTCATCCCAATGCTGCTGGAGCGCGGAAAAGAGATCGACTTCGAAGGCGACGCGCGGATGGCCGGCGGCCATGATCCGGTGCGACACGAACTGGCCGGGCTTGTCGCTGCCGAAGTGGCAGTCGAGGCAGCGTTCGGCGCGGGCGCGCGGCTGATCGAGCGGATAGAGGCCGCGCGAGACATTCGCCGCATGCGTGCCGTTCACCGCATAATGCGTGGAGAGCCACTGGCCGGCGCCGCCATGACAGGCTTCGCAACCTACGCCGTCGGACACCTGGAAGCTGGCAGCCTTGCCCGCATAAGCCGGATCGGCGTGGCAGCCGAGACATTCGGGCGCGCTGGTGGCGGGGCCGATGCCCAGCTTCGCGGCGATCGCCTGGCCACGCGGTTCGGCGAGGACGGCGAAGGCGCGGCTATGGCTGCCCGCCGGGCTCGACGGTTCCTGCCAGCGGAGAAGTTCGTCCTGGCGCACGACCTTTCCGGTCGGTTCGCTGCGGCCGTGACAGGTGGAACCCGCGCAGGATGCGACACCAACGTGCAGCGCGCGCGAAGCGGGGGAGGAGGCCGAAGCCTGCGCACGATCGGTCCAGCCGCCAATCGCTGCGAGCGAAATCAACGCGGTCGCGAGCAGCGCACACAGCCCCGCATAGACCAGTGACAGCTTGCCTGACACTCTGCCCCCCAATTCGGCGCTCCCTGTAAAGCCCCGTGCCGGCGCGTAACGATTGACCACCCCTGGTTATCGTTACGCTATTTCCTGACGTTCTTATTGCCGGAAACGCAATTGATCAACGTCTTATACTTGCTTGCGTCGTATCACGAGGTTGCGGATTTCGGTCATGTCCTCCATCGCGAAGCGTACGCCTTCGCGTCCAAGCCCGGAATCCTTGACGCCGCCATATGGCATGTTGTCGACACGGTAGCTGGGAACATCGTTCACCACGACACCACCGACGTCGAGTTCGTCCCACGCATCGAGCACTTTGAAGATGTCGCGTGTGAACACGCCCGCCTGAAGCCCGAACTTCGAGTCGTTCACGATATCGAGCGCTTCTTTCCACTCGCGGAAGCGAATCAGGAAGGCGACGGGGCCGAAAGCTTCCTCGCGATTGATCTTGGTCGCAGGATCGACGCTTTCGAGCAGAGTCGCCTCGAGCATCGCGCCCTCGCGCTTGCCACCGCACAGCAGGGTCGCGCCCTTGGCGGTGGCTTCCTGAATCCAGGTGTCGAGGCGAGTCGCCTCCTTCACGTCGATCATCGGGCCGACGAAGGTTTTCTCGTCGTGCGGATTGCCGGCGATCAGCGTCTTGGTCTTCGCAACCAGCTTCGCCTTAAACGCGTCATAGACCGCGTCGTGGACGAGGATGCGCTGCACGCCGATGCACGACTGGCCCGATTGGTAGAAGGCGCCGAAGACGGTGCGATCGACCGCATCGTCCAGATCGGCGTCGGCATCGATGATGACGGCTGCATTGCCGCCCAGTTCGAGCACGACCTTCTTCTTGCCCGCGCGCGCCTTCAGATCCCAGCCCACGTCGGGCGATCCGGTGAAGGAGAGGAGCTTGAGGCGATCGTCGGTTGTGAAGAGGTCCGCGCCGTCGCGCGCGGCGGGCAGGATCGAGAAAGCGCCCTTGGGCAGGTTCGTCTCTGCCAGCACTTCGCCCATGATGATCGCGCCCAGCGGGGTGCGGCTCGCCGGCTTCATCACGAAGGGGCAGCCGACCGCGATGGCGGGCGCGACCTTGTGCGCGGCGAGATTGAGCGGGAAGTTGAACGGCGAGATGAACGAGCAGGCGCCGATCGGCACGCGCTTCCAGATGCCCTGATAGCCCTTGGCGCGCGGCGAGATGTCGAGCGGCTGCACCTCACCCAGCATCCGCACCGATTCCTCGGCGGCGATGCGGAAGGTGTCGATCAGGCGGCCGACTTCGCCGCGCGAGTCGTTGATCGGTTTGCCGGCCTCGATGCACAGCGCGTAGGCCAGTTCGTCCTTGCGCTCGGTGAAGCGATCGACGCAATGCTGGAGCACGGCCTGCCGCTCATAGGACGCCATCTTGCGCATCGGCTCCTCGGCCGCATGCGCCGCTGCGATGCCTGCCGCGATCGTCTTGGCGTCCGCCAGCGCGACGCGGGTCGCGACCTCGCCGGTGAACTTGTCGGTCACCGCCAGATCGGTGTTCGGCTGCTGCGCCTCGTTCGCGAGGTAGAGCGGGTAGGTGTCCTTGAGCTTCATTGCGTCCAACCTTTGCACCCCTCCCTGCAAGGGAGGGGAAGGGGGTGGGTGGCGAAGCCGGAGGCTCGAAGCCTCCGGCGTAGCTTTGTGCGACGAGCGGCGATGCTCGCGACTTCGTCGCTCGCACCCACCCCTCAATCCCCTCCCTAATAGGGAGGGGAAGCAGGAGTTTTAACCCTCGACCGCCTTGCTCAGCGTTTTGATGTCCTTGTTCAGGATCTGGTCGTTCTCGCTATAATCGACCGGGCAATCGATCAGGTGGACGCCCGGCGTATCGAGGCATTCCTTCAGAAGCTTCGGCAGATGCTCGGCGCTTTCGACGCGGTGGCCCTTGGCGCCGTAAGCTTCGGCATATTTCACGAAATCGGGGTTGCCATAGGTCAGGCCCCAATCCTCGAAGCCCATATTCGCCTGCTTCCAGCGGATCATGCCGTAGCTGTTGTCGTTCAGGATCAGCACGGTGATGTTGAGGCCGAGGCGAACCGCGGTCTCCATTTCCTGGCTGTTCATCATGAAGCCGCCGTCGCCGCAGATCGCCATGACCTTGCGATCGGGATAGACCATCGCGGAGGCCATCGCCGACGGCAGGCCCGCGCCCATCGTGGCGAGCGCGTTGTCGAGCAGGACGGTATTCTGTTGGCGCGCCTCATAATTGCGGGCGAACCAGATCTTATAGACGCCGTTGTCGAGGCAGATGATCCCGTCCGACGGCATCGCCTTGCGGATCTGGCGGACCAGATGGGGCGGGAAGATCGGGAAGCGGGCGTCGCCTTCGAGCGACTTCGTATGTTCGACTTCGGCGGCGCGCGCCTTGAAGCAGAAGTCGAAGTCCCACTTGCCCGAAGGAACGATGTCCTCCTTCATCTGCCAGACGGCGTTGGCGATATCGCCGATCACCTCGACATTCGGGAAATAGACCGGATCGACCTCGGCCGATCGGGTGCTGACGTGGATCACCGGGCAGCCACCGTTCTTCATGAAGAAAGGCGGCTTTTCGATCACGTCATGGCCGATGTTCACGATCAGATCGGCATGCTCGATCGAACGGTGGACGAAGTCGCCGGCCGAAAGCGCCGCGCAGCCGAGGAACTTCGGGTGCGTCTCGTCGATCACGCCCTTGCCCAGCTGGGTGGTGACGAAGGGGATGCCCGTCTTTTCGACGAACTGGAGCAGCATGCGACCGGTCAGCTTGCGGTTCGCGCCCGCGCCGATGACGAGGATCGGCGACTTGGCCTGCTCGATCATCTTCACCGCGGCGCGCACGCCCTTCGATTCCGCGAGCGGACGGCGGATCAGCGAGGGCTTGAGCGGGGTCGAATCGGTATGCTCGTCGGCGACGTCTTCCGGAAACTCGATATGCGTCGCGCCGGGCTTTTCCTCTTCGGCGAGGCGATAGGCTTCGCGGACGCGGCTCGGGATATTGTCGGCCGAGGCAAGCTGGTGCGTGAACTTGGTGATCGGACGCATCATGTCGACGACGTCGAGGATCTGGAAGCGGCCCTGCTTCGACTTCTTGATCGGCTTCTGACCCGTGACCATCAGGATCGGCATGCCGCCGAGCTGCGCATAGGCCGCCGCGGTGACGAAGTTGGTCGCGCCCGGCCCGAGCGTCGCCATGCAGACGCCGGTGCGGCCGGTATGACGGCCATAAGTCGCGGCCATGAAGCCGGCGCCCTGTTCGTGGCGGGTGAGGATCAGCTTGATCTTCTTCGAGCGCGAAAGGCTGTCGAGCATGTCGAGATTTTCTTCGCCCGGAACGCCGAAGATATATTCGCAGCCCTCTTCCTCAAGGCACTGGATGAACAGATCGGATGCCTTCGTGGCCATGAACTTGCCTCCCCCTGACAGCGCCGCTGCCCCGCGGCGAACTGAATGGGGAGGATTGCTAAGTCATTTCAGGCGGGCCGAATAGAGGCTTTGTTGCTGTCATAGTGACGACATGGAAACTTCATGTCGCAGAGGCGGCCTCTACTTGCCGTCATCCCGGCGGAGGCCGGGATCTCAGGAGATAGGGAGATGAGGTCGAGGCAGGAGCCGCCTGAGATCCCGGCCTCCGCCGGGATGACGATTACAGGCTGAGCATCCAATCCCAGCGCATATCGCCGGCGCCATCCATTACCTGCACGCCCTTGGCCGCGAGTTCGTCGCGAATCCGGTCGGATTCGGCAAAGTCCTTCGCGGCGCGTGCTGCCTGACGTTCGGCGATCGCGGCCTCGATTTCGTCTTCGGACGCGGTGGCATCGTCGGGCCGCTGGCGCAGGTCGATGCGGCGCGTGGCGAGCAGGTTAAGGCCGAGTGCGAGGTCCATCGTCGCGACGAGGCGGAGCCGTTCCTCGGCCGGGATCGCCTTGGCGGTGGCCGCCTGTTCGATCAGGGGCAGCGCCTGCGGGACCATCAGGTCGGCCGACAGCGCCTCGTCAAACTGGTCGATCAGCTTGGCGGCGGGGGCGGACAGGCCCGCCTCGATCACGCTGCGCTGATAGGCGAAGGCCGCGCCCTTCGATTTCTCGCTCTCGGCGACCAGCGGCAGCCAATCGGGATCGCCGACTTGTGCGCGAACCTGCTCGACCGCCAGCACGAGCCGGCCAAGCCGGGTCAGCGCCGCCGCCAGGGCCTCGGGCGAGAATTCCAGCTCGCTGCGATAGTGCGCCGAGAGGCAGAGCAGGCGATAGGCGAGGGGATGGACGCCCTTTGCGATCACGCTCGCCAAGGTTGCGAAGCCGCCCTTCGATTTCGACATCTTCCCGCCGCGATCGACCAGGAAATTGTTGTGCATCCAGAAGTTTGCGCCCGACTTTTCGGAGCCGGTGAACGCCTGATTCTGCGCAATCTCGTTGCAATGGTGGATCTCGCGATGGTCGATCCCGCCGGTGTGGATATCGAACTGCGCGCCCAGATATTTCATGCTCATCACCGAGCATTCGAGGTGCCAGCCCGGCGCGCCCGGACCCCAGGGCGAGAGCCATTCCATCTGGCGCTGCTCGCCGTCCGCCGAGCGCCGCCACAATGCGAAGTCGGCCGGATTGCGCTTGCCCTCCACCTCGGCGATGCGGCCGACGACTTCATCGCCGCGCGCACCCGCCAGACGGCCATAATCGGGCACCTTCGACGTGTCGAAATAGAGGCCGCTGTCGAGTTCGTAGGACGCGCCATGCGCCTCGATCTCACGCGCGAAGGCGATCATGTCCTGGATATGATCGGTCGCCACGCTCCAGATTGTCGGCGTGCGGATGTTGAGCGCCGCCAGATCGGCCTTGAAGGCATCGGTGTAGAATGCCGCGATATCCCAGATCGTCCGGTTCTGCCGCGCGGCGGCGGCCTCCATCTTGTCGTCGCCCGCATCGGCATCCGACGTCAGATGCCCGACATCGGTGATGTTGATGACGTGATTGACCGGCCAGCCCTTCCAGTTGAGCACCCGGCGCAGCGTATCGGTGAACACATAAGCGCGCAGATTGCCCAGATGGGCGAAGTCATAGACCGTCGGCCCGCAGCTATAGACCCGTGCCATATCCGGATCGATCGGCGCGAATGTGCGCGTCGAACGGGTGAGGCTGTCGAACAGCATCAGGGGGGCGCCGGTGGGCTGGGTCATCATCGGTCTCTTTGTTGAACCGGCGAGGCTCTAGAGGAGCGGAGCGGCTTGCACCACCCTTTCGCTGGACGCGGCACCGCGATAAGGAAGCGGCGTGCGCCATCTGCTCAACCTTCTGATCGCGATCACCATGATCTGGTGCGGTTCGCATTGGTGCGGCGAGGCGCAGGCTGCCGAGCCGACGGGCGAGCTGGCCTTCCTGCTCGACGACCACATGGCCGGCGACAGCGACGATGCGGACAAGGGGCGGGGCGCCGTGCATGGCGGCCATCACCATTGTCCGCTCGCGATCGATCAGCGCCTTAATGGTGGCGACGCCGTTCGTCTGGTTGCGGCCAAGCCGGTCGCCCGCTCGATCCGCGCGCTGATTCCACGCGGCACGATGCCGCTGCTGGAGCCGCCATCCGCCTGAACCGATCCGCCCGCGCCGCTTTGCCGGCGCGATCGTGACATCGAGTTCAGGAACAATTTCATGCCCATTTTTACGAGGCGCGCGCTCGTCGCGAGCGCGATGCTGTGCGTCCACCTTCCCGCCTTTGCGCAGGAGGTGGAGGCCGAAGAATCCGAAGACATCGTCGTTCAGGCCACCCGATCGGGACGGCGCGTTCAGGACGAGCCGGTTCGCGTCGAGGTGATCGATCGCGAGGAGATTGAGGAAAAGATCCTCATGAAGCCCGGCAATATCGCGATGATCCTGTCCGAAACCGGCGGATTGCGCGTGCAGGTGACGTCGCCTGCGCTTGGCGCGGCGAATATCCGCGTGCAGGGGATGGATGGCCGGTTCACGCAATTGCTGGCCGATGGCCTGCCGCTCTATGGCGGGCAGGCATCGTCGCTGGGCCTGCTCCAGATTCCGCCGACCGATCTGGGTCAGGTCGAGGTGATCAAGGGCGCTGCCTCCGCGCTCTACGGCGCATCGGCGCTGGGCGGCGTCATCAACCTCGTCTCGCGCCGTCCGGGCGACGCGACGGAGGGCGAAGTCCTGCTCAACGCCACGACGCGGAACGGGCAGGATCTGACGGCCTATGCCGCGACCCCGATTGGCCCGAACTGGGGCGCGTCCCTCACGGGCGGCTATCACCGGCAAAATGCGCAGGATCTGGACGATGATGGCTGGATCGACATGGCGCGCTTCCGCCGCTGGACCGCGCGCCCGCGCCTGTTCTGGACCGGCGATGACGGCGGTTCGCTGTTCGTCACCGCAGGCGTGATGGACGAGACGCGGATCGGCGGTACCTTGCCCGGTCGCACCGTACCCGATGGGACCAGCTTTGCGCAGACGCAGGATACACAGCGTTTCGATGGCGGCCTTGTCGGGCAATTGCCGTTGGGGGAGGGCGACACCGCGCTCCATATTCGCGGGGCCGGCATGACGCAGAAACACCGGCATCGCTTCGGCGATGTCGTCGAAAATGATCGGCACGGCACCTTGTTCGGCGAAGCATCTTTGTCGGGGAAGATGGGGGGCACCAACTGGGTCGGCGGTGTCGCCTGGCAGGAGGATCGCTTTCGATCGAAGACGTTCGGCGCGTTCGATTACACCTATCGCGTGCCGGGCCTGTTCGCGCAGATCGAGCAGGATTTGCTGAGCGAACTCACCCTGAGCGCGAGCGCGCGGACCGATTTCCACAATCGATATGGCACGCAGTTCAGCCCGCGCCTGTCGCTGCTTTATCGCACCGGGCCGTGGACGGTGCGCGCATCGGGCGGGCGGGGCTTCTACGCGCCAACGCCTTTCGTAGAAGAGATCGAGGCGGCGGGGCTGTCGCGGCTCGAACCGCTGGGCAAGCTGAAGGCGGAGGTCGCGCAGACGGCATCGTTCGATGTCGGTTATAAGAAAGGGCCGATCGAGGCGAACGTGACGGTCTTCGGATCGAACACCGATAATGCCACCCGGCTCGATGTGATCGCGGTGGATCGGGTCCGCCTCGTCAACACGCCGGGCGTGACGCGGATTCGCGGTGGCGAGGCGCTGCTGCGTTATCGGTGGAACGCCTTCACCGTGACCGGCAGCTACGTCCATATCCACGCGAGCGAACCACAGCCGGGCGGAATCGGACGGCGGATCGTGCCGCTCACCCCGCGCCAGACCTTCGGGCTGGTCGGCATGTGGGAGGAGCATGACAAGGGCAGGGTGGGCGTCGAGGTCTATCACACCGGGCGGCAGCCGCTGGAGGACAACCCCTATCGCCGGACTTCGAAGCCCTATTTCGAGATCGGCCTGCTGGGCGAGATCGTGGTCGGCAAGGCGCGGCTGTTCGTCAATGCCGAGAACATCCTCGACGTGCGCCAGACCAAATATGACTCGCTGCTGCGGCGGACCCGCGCGCCCGATGGTCGATGGACTGTGGATGTGTGGGGGCCGACCGACGGCTTCGTGCTCAATGCGGGCGTACGCTTCCGCCTGGGCGAATAGACGGAGAAGGCCGGCGGAGGATCGCCTCCGCCGGCTTTTTCAGGTCAGGCGTTTTCGAGCCGGTAGAACTCGACCGCATTGTCGCAGACGATCTTGCGGGTCGTTTCAGCGGGCAGGTGCGCGAACTGATCCTCGATGATGGCGCTGCTGTCGGGCCACACGCCGTCGCCATGCGGGAAGTCCGAACCCCACATCAACGTCTCGACACCGATCAGGTCGACCAGCTTCGCGCCGATCTTTTCATACTGGAACGAGAAGCGGCACTGGCGGAGCAGATATTCGCTGGGCTTCATCTTGAGCCGCTTGCCCATCGCGCCGAACTTGAACTGGTCGTCCCATTCGAAGTCCATACGGTCCATCGCATAGGGGAGCCAGCCGATGCCGGACTCGCCGAAGGCAACGCGCAGGTTCGGATAACGCTCCAGCGCGCCACTGGAGATGATGCCGGCGACGATCGGGAACAGATTGACCTGGAAGGTCGACACCATCGTGAACAGGCGCGCGGGGCGATGTTCGGGATCGAAGGCCGGGATACCCGTCGGCACCGATGGGAAGGTGTGGAAGTGCATCGGCAGATCGACATCTGAGATCGCCTGCCAGATGGGTTCCCACTGCGGATGCCATAAAGGCACCATGTCCGGGCTGTGCGGCAGTTCGATGCCCGCGAGGCCGAGTTCGGCGACGCGGTGGATTTCCTTCACCGCATAATCGATGTCGTTCAGCGGCACACAGCCCAAGCCCAGCTGCCGATCGGGGAAGGGCTTGCAGAAATCCTGCGCCAGCCAGGTGTTGTAGATGTAGAGGCTCTCGCGGATCAGCGCGGGATCGCGCATCTGGAGCATCAGCGACAGCGGGCCGAAGATCACTTCGGCATCGACGCCATCCATCTCCATTTCCTTGAGGCGCAGATAGGGGTCGCTCACGCGGCGAATGCCCTTCTTGCCATCCTCGTACAGGCCGGTTTCGGCCATGCGATCGATGCGGTGATGCGCGCCGGGAACATAGGGCGCGCCGCCGCCCGAACAGCCGTTGACCAGGCCGTAGCCGATCCCGTCACCATCGAACCAGCGCCGACCATCCTCGGCATCGACGACGTGCGGCACGCGCGCCTTGAAGGCTTCCGATGCTTCCGAGACGAACAGGTCGGGCGGCAGATTGCACAGGTCCATATGGCAATCGGCCGAAATGCGATTGTACTTCATCAGAGCATCTTCCCAGTTTTTATCCGTCGCGATCGACGGTGGATCTGGGCCGATTTTTGCCGGATGGACGGGCGGTTCGCAAATCCGAAACGGCGTTCGCGCGGCCGGAATGCGTATTTGCCGCTCTATTGTCGCGTTCGCACTCGAATGAAGGCCGCAAACAGAAAGGCCGGCGGAGATCGCTCCCCGCCGGCCAGGCTGCTGCTATGCGAATGTCGTGGAGAAGCGTCAGCCCTTGGGCGTCGGCTTCGCCTCGGCGGTCTGCATCACCTGGTTGAGCTGGGCGTCGCAGCCCGCCTTCTTGAAGGTGGAGACCATCGTGTCCTTGTCCACGCCCGCGGGCGTGATGACCGAGAACTTGAGGTTGGTCGGAGCCTTGGCGCCATCCCAGCTGAGCTTGTAGGCGCCGCCATCGGTGACGGGCACGGCGACCGGCCAGGCAGCCTTGGCCTGACCTGCCGCGAACTTGATCGGGCTCGACTTGCCATCGGCGCCGGTGACGGTGACGAGCGCCTCTGCGGTCGCATCCTTGCGCCAGATCGTGACGCTGGCCGGATCCATGACGCACATGTTCGAGCTGCGGTTCATGTCGACGTACCACACGCTCGGATTTTTCGTGCCGTCGTCGCCCTTGACCGAGCGGACCGCACCGATGCGGGCCCGCTTTTCGCCGCCGCCCGCCATCAGCGCGCCCAGCGTGCTGCCGGCGGCCGCCGTCTTGGTCTCGACCGCGTTGAAGGTACCGGGGCCGGAAAGGGTGCGCGTGCTCTTGCCGTCGAGCAGGACGACGGTGTCGCCCGCCTTCAGGACGATCTTGTCACCCGCGACGGGCTTACCCACCGGGAAAGTCTTGGCCGAAGGGCCGGCTGCGCGAACGACGAGCGGGGCGGCGATGGCCGTGCCCGACAAGGCGAACGCAAGAACTGCCGCAACAAACGCCTGCGGCCGACGCTTACTTGTCCAATGCACTATAGCCTCCTGGTCCCACCTCGCGAAGTCGCTCGACCAGATTGGCGAGCGCCTTGTCATCCTTGTCCGCCGCGACCATCGCTTCCAGCTCGGCCAGGGCATTGACATCTTCATCGTCGAATCGACGCAGTAATTCAGTGAGCTTCGTCACATGTTCGGCGCCCATATGCGGCACCGGCTCAAACACCGGCATCGGTGTCGAGCGGCCGGATACCGCAATGCGGCCCATCGGTCGGAAGAAGCCCAGAGTCGACGTCTCTTCGACAGTATCACTGACGAGTGTTTTCGTCTTGAGATATTTGTTCGCGCCTTCGAGCCGCGACGCCGTGTTCATGCTGTCGCCGAGCGCGGTATATTGGATGCGACCTTCGCCGCCGAAATTGCCGACGATCGCTTCGCCCATATGGACGCCGACGCGGGTGACGCCGATCGGCGGGCAGCCTTCGGGCGCGTCACGGCGGAACTGTTCGCCCGCCTCGTACATCGCGATAGCGCACTGGACGGCGCGGTCGGCATCGTCGGGCCGGCTGATCGGCGCGCCCCAGAAGGCGACGATCGCGTCGCCCACGAACTTGTCGATCGTGCCACCATGCGCGAGTACGGTTTCCGACAGCACGTCGAGATAGCGATTGAGCAGGAAGGCGACCATTTCCGGCTCGATCTGGTGGCTGAGCTTCGTGAAGCCCTCCAGATCGCTGAACAAAGCATAGATTTCGCGCTTCTCGCCGCCCAGCGACAGGCGTTCGGGGTTCTTGAGGATGTCGGCGGCGATGTCGCGCGGCAGATATTTGCCGAGCGCGCCTTGCGCGAAGTTGCGCTGTTCCGAACCGATCCCGCGCGCGGCGGTGCCGACCGCCGAATAAGCGAAGATCCAGCCGAGGATCCAGCCGAACACCGGCAGGCCCTGCGTATCCATGCCCTTGAACTGGAGCGCGAAGGGCGCCGCGAAGACGATCGCCGCCTGCACGAGCAGCGCCAGCGCCAGCCACCACCAGCGCATGTTGGCGGTCGACGTCAGCGCGCCCATCGCGATGATCGCGATCGCGATCAGCCACAGGCCCCACATCGGGATACGCGGCGGCATGATATTGTCGAGCATCTGCGCGAGCAGATGGGCGTGGATTTCCAGCCCGATCGTGGTTTCGCCGACAAGGCCGGTGGTCGGACTTTTCATCCGCGACATCGGCGTCGTGAACTGGTCGACATCGGGAATGTTGCCGCCGATCAGGACGTAGCGGCCCTCGATCTGCGGCTTCATCGCCTCCAGAACCTCGGGCATCGCGATCAGCTCGACCGGCAATTTGTCGAAAACGGGCCGTTCCTTGTCGAGCGGCAGGCGATAGCGGATCGAGCCGTCATAATCGCGGAACTGCGGATAGCCCTGCGTCAGCGAGTTCGCCATCAGCGGCGGCAGATCGCGCGGCTGATTGGGCCAGCTGCGCATCACGCCGTCATTGTCGGCCTGCAGCCGGATGCTGGTGAAATGGACGTTGCCGGGCGCGGTCTGCTTCATGAAGTCGCGCAGGAAGTTTTCCTGATCCAGCGTCATGAAGTTCGGGTTCGACTTGTTGGTCGCCAGCCCCAGATAGGTCGGCGTCTTCATGCCCTTGAAGGCATCGATCAGGATCTGGTCTTCGGGTGTCGGCTGATCGATCAGAATATCGATGCCGATTGCCTTCGCGCCCATCTGGTCCAGCTGGGTCAGCGCTCTTGCGAGCATCGATCGATCGAGCGGGGAGCGACGGCCGGTGAGCCGCAGGGTCTCCTCGTTGAAGGTGACCATCGTGATGCGCTGGTCGGTTTCGGCCTGCGGAGCGGCGAGCACCTGGCGCACATCATAGAGCGCGCGTTCGGCATCCTGCGCCAGCGGCACATGCCAACTCCACCGCGCGAGCAGCAGGCCGATGATCAGGAACAATGCGGTTGCGATCAGGCGGGACAGGCCGATCTGCTTGATCGCCTTGCGGCCGCGCGCGACAAGACCCGCCGAAGCGCGACCCGCACGGGCACTGCTGCTCGATTGACCGGCAACTGTCGCCATCTACACTATTCCCCCGAAGGACGCGCCGTTTCCCCACGCGCCCTAAGCCCCGCTGCGTTAATAGACTTTTGCGTTCGAAAAGAAAGGGGCGTCAGCGACTTGCCATTGCCCGTAACGAGCGGGTAGGTTCCCTGTTCGTTCCTTGGTGGCGGATGGATGATGACGGTCGAGATTTTGGCGCTTTTCGTAGCGATGCTGGTGATCGGTGCGGCAATAGGTTGGGCCGTGAAGGGCCGGGGCCTCGCCGCGGTGGCGCGCGAACGCGACAATATGCGCGATCAGTTCAACCGAGCCGTCGTCGACCTTGCGGCCACATCCGAGACCGCAAAGCAGGCCGAATCGTTACGGCGCGAGCTTGGCGAGGCGCGCGACGAGCTGCGCCGCCTCGATGCCGATCGCGCCGCTCTGCTCGCCGAACGCGACGCGCGGACCCAGGCTTTCGAAGCGCAATTGGCGCAGCTCCGTGAGGCGAAGGAGCAGCTTTCGGCGCAATTTTCCGAAGTTGGCGCCAAGTTGCTCGATCAGGCGCAGCGCCAATTCCTCCAGCGCGCCGACGAGCGCTTCCACCAGCAGGGGGAAAAGAGCGAGGCGCAGTTGAAGGCGCTGCTCAATCCGGTGGAAACGACGCTCAAGCGTTATGAGGAAGGCTTGCAGCGCGTCGAGAAGGAGCGCGTCGACAGCTATGCGGGGCTGCGCGAGGCGGTCGATCAGGTGCGCGTCGGGCAGGGGCAGGTGCGTGACGAGGCCGCCCGCCTTGTCAACGCGTTGCGCGCCAGCCCGAAGGCACGCGGCCGCTGGGGCGAACAGTCGCTGCGCAACGTGCTCGAACAGGCGGGCCTCTCGCCTTATGCCGATTTCGCGACCGAGGTTTCGGTCGACACCGATGACGGCCGGCTGCGCCCTGACGTGGTCGTGCGCCTGCCGGGCGGGCGCCGCCTGATCATCGACGCCAAATGCTCGTTCAATGCCTATATGGATGCGAGCGAGGAGGTGGATGAGGCGGCGCGTTCGACCTTCCTCAAGGCGCACGCGGCGGCGCTGCGTACCCACGCCTCGCAGCTTGGCCAGAAAAGCTATTGGGATCGCTTCGGCGAGGCGGCCGACTATGTCGTGATGTACATCCCCGGCGAACATTTCCTGTCGGCGGCGATGGAGCAGGATCCGCAGCTTTGGGACTGGGCGCATGAGCGCCGCGTCCTGATCGCGACCCCGATCAACCTCGTCGCGCTTGCGCGCACCGTGGCCAGCTTCTGGCGCCAGGAAAAGCTGGCTGAGGAAGCGCGGGCGATCGGCCAGTTGGGCAAGGAGATGTTCGAGCGCCTCTCGGTCGCCGCGACGCACCTCAAGCGCGTCGGCGGCGGGCTCAACAGCGCGGTCGACAATTACAACAAGTTCGTCTCGTCGTTCGAAGGCCGTGTGCTGGTGACGGGCCGCAAGTTTCGCGAACTCAATATCGAGACGGGCGGCAAGGAGATCGAGGAGGTCGCCGCGGTCGAGGCGCTGGCCCGCGATCCGGCAGCGAGCGAACCGGCGGCGATTGCGGACAAAAGATCGGTCAACGATGCCTGATTATTTATGCGCGTCAGTGAGCCGCTTCGGGGGCTTCCAGCCACGCCATCGCTTCGAACGGCGTGGTGAAGATGCGCAGATAGGGTTGCGGCATTTCGCGCTGGATCTGCAGCTTGGCGATCGCGCTGTTGGTAATCACCGCGATCTTTCGGGCCTTGGGGAAGTCGGCCATTTCTTGCCGAAACGCGATCAGCGCCTCGCGCGTCTGAACCGCGCTTTCGCGCATATCCATGCGCAGCAGATAGCCGGGGCGAAATCCTTCGAAGAGGAAGCGGCTTTTCACGTCGCGAGTGTAGGCGGCGACGCCGTCGGCATCGAACAATCCGTGCCAGGCGATATCCAACAGGTTGATATCGTGGCGGAAGCTAACTTCGTACATGGACAGGCTTCATGCCCGCCGGGCCTTATCAAATCGCTAAGGGGCGACGCATTTTGTCGGGCACGCGGATGATCGCGGAAGCGGAAGGCGCGGTTCTCCTCCTGATCGATCTGCAGCGCGCGATCGATCATCCCGATTGGGGCGTGCGCAACAATCCCGATGCCGAGGCGAACGTCGCGACATTGCTGGTGCATTGGCGGGGCAAGGGCTGGCCGGTCTGGCACGTCCGCCATGATTCGTCCGAAGCTGGATCGCATTACCGCCCCGGTCAGCCGGGGCACGATTTCCGCGAAGGGCAGGGGCCGATGCCCGGCGAACCGGTCTTCGCCAAGCAGGTCAACAGCGCTTTCATCGGTACCGACCTCGAAATGCGCCTGCGCGAAGCCGGCCATCATCGCCTCGTCATCGCGGGCGTCATCACCAACAATTCGGTCGAAGCGAGCGTGCGCCACGCGGGCAATCTCGGCTTCGATGTGCTACTGGTCGCGGATGCGTGCTTTACCTTCGCCAGGGTCGACTGGTCCGGAATTCCGCGCAGCGCGGACGATGTTCATGCCATGTCGCTGGCCAATCTGGATGGCGAATATTGTCGCGTCATCCGCACCGGAGACATTGGCATTTAGGTCACGGCGCGGCAAAAATCGTTGCGTATCAAGAAACATCGTTGCCAACCGCGATCCCGCTTTCTAGCAATTGTGCATTGCAGCGGAGGAATCGAATGAGCGGGGCGGGGTTCGGTCGAAGGGATATGTTGAAGGCGTCGGCGGCGCTGGGCGGGCTGGCCGGATTGTCGGCCTGCGCGACCGTGCCGGCGGCCAGACTGACGGTGTTCGGGCGCCGTGCATCGGGTAAGCCGTGGATCGCGCCGATGCGGATGAACGTCGAGGAAATCGTCGACGTCAAATGCTGCATCCGTCCGTTCCGCCCGAAGGGACCGTGCCTCGATGCCGTGCCGCTGGGCGATACGCTGGTCATCCACAATTACGGGCATGGCGGCAGTGGCTGGTCGCTCAGCTGGGGTTCGGCCGAGATTGCGGTTACGAAGGCGCTGTCGGTCCTGCCGCGTGAGATTGCGGTCATCGGTTGCGGTATCATCGGCCTGACCACCGCGGTCGTCGCGCAGCGTGCGGGCCTGAAGGTCACGATCTACGCCCGCGAATTGTTCAACCGCACCCGTTCGGTCCGCGCCAATGGCAGCTGGACCCCGGATTCGCGCATCGCGCTCACCGATCCGGCGGGGCCGGGCTTCGGCGATGTCTGGGAACAGATGGCGCGCATCTCGTGGAAGGCGTTCCGTTCCTATCTAGGCCTGCCGGGCAAGCCGGTCGACTTCAGCGACCAGTATAACCTGTCCAACGAACCGATCGTTCGCCGCGAACATCCGGCCGATCCCGCCGTTGCCGACAGCTATGCGACCAAGGGCCTGCCGCAGCAGGATAGCGAGTTCGGCCATTATGCCGATCGCATCAAGGATATCATTCCCCAGGCCCGCAACCTCGAGGAAGGCGAAAATCCCTTCCCGACCAAGTTCGCGCGCACCGCATCGCAGATGCATTTCAACTTCGGCAGCTATGGGCATCTGCTGATGCAGGAGTTTTACGAGGCGGGTGGCCATTATGAGATGCGCGATTTCCACTCGCCGGCCGATTTCAAGGCGCTGCGCGAGAAGGTCGTGATCAATTGCACCGGCTATGCCGCGCGCGAACTGGTGCGTGACAATACGATCATCCCGGTGCGCGGCCAGACCGGTTGGCTGATCCCGCAGCCCGAGGCGCATTACGGCTTCCGCTATAATGACGTCTCGGTCCTGTCGAAGAGCGACGGGGTGATGATCATGAACTTCCCGCCCAATGCGGGCGAGCTGTACGGCGTGAACGACAGTACCGAGATCCCCGATCGCGCGGATATCGAGGATGGGGTGCGCAAGGTCGCCCCGCTCTTTGCCGATCCGATGTGGAGGGCATGACGATGACGATCGCTCGTTTCATCATTGCCGCCGCACTCGCCGGTGGCATCGCCGCGTCGCTCTCCGCCGCCGATCCGGTCAAGACCAGCGCGCAGGGCATCTATACCGAGGCGCAGGCCGCCGAGGGCGCGGAGCTGTATCAGGGCAGCTGCGCCGCCTGTCACGGCGTGGCGCTCGGCGGATCGATGGAGACGCCGCCGCTCAACGGCAAATGGGTTGCCAACTGGGCGGGCAAGCCGATGAGCCATGTCGTCGACTATATCAGCCACGCCATGCCGCTTTACGCGCCGGGTTCGCTGAGCCCTGAGGATAATGCGAAGATCGTCGCCTATCTGCTCAAGGCCAATGCCATGCCCGCGGGGAGCGTTGCCCTGCCGAGCGATCCGGCGGCGCTGGATAAGCTGCGCTTCGACGTGGCGAAGCGCTACGAACCCAAGCCCTAATAGCAGTTCGACACACCGCCATCGACCGTCAGGGCCGATGCGGTGACGAACGAAGCGCCGGGGCTGCACAGGAAAATGGCGGCGGCGGCGATCTCATCGGGATCGCCGCTGCGTCCCAATACACCGCCCGCGCCGCGCGTGCTGCCGGCGTTGCTCTCGGTCATGAAACGGCCGGGAATCAGCGCGTTGCAGGTGATACCGAAGGCGCCATATTCGGCCGCAAGCGCGCGGGTCATCGCGCTTACCCCGCCTTTGGCTGCGGTATAAGCGGCGTCGCCGGCGGCACCCCGGACAGCGGCGGCCGAACTCAGCATCACGATCCGGCCCCATCCGCCGGGCTTCATCGCCTCCGCTGCTGCACGGGCCAGGCGGAAGGGCGCGGCGACATGCGCCTCCATCATCATCGCGAAGCCATCGGCATCGATGTCGTCAATCGCGCGCCGCAATCGTGGCCCGGCATTGTTGATCAGGATGTCGATCTTGCCCTCGGTCGCGACGATATCGTCGATCGCCTCCAGGCTGGCGTCGGCGTCCAGCACATCGAAAGGCGCGATCCCGATCGCCAGACCTTCGCCGGCCAGCACGTCCCGCACAGCCGCCAGTCGGTCACCATCGCGTCCGTTGAGATAGACCTTCGCCCCGCACCGCGCGAGCGACCGCGCCATGACGAGGCCGAGCCCCTGCGCGCTTCCCGTCACCAGCGCGACCCGGCCTTCGAGCGCAAAAAGCCGCTCGATCTCGGTGCCTATCGTCATCGCCGTCTCCCGTCTGCTTTGCGCTTCGATAGCAAGTTTCGGGATGCGCGCCACGCCGGGCGTGACTAGCCTGGGTTCCGAGGAGAAACCCGATGACCCTAAGCAGCAAGACCGTCCCGTCGCCCGTCGGCGAACTCACGCTGGTGGCGAGCGGGGAGGGGCTTGTCGCGATCCTGTGGGAGAATGACGATCCGGGGCGCGTGCGGCTTGGCGAAGTCGTGGATGATCCGGAGCATCCGATCCTGATCGCGGCGGCGCGGCAACTGGGCGAGTATTTTGCGGGCGAGCGGACGGCGTTCGATCTGCCGCTCGATTTCCGGGGCACCGATTTCCAAAAGGCGGTGTGGGCGGCGTTGCTGACGATCCCGTTTGGCGAGACGCGCAGCTATGCCGATATCGCGCGAGCGATCGGCCGGCCCAGCGCCTGCCGCGCGGTAGGTGCCGCCAACGGACGCAACCCGATCTCGATCGTGGCGCCGTGCCACCGCGTGGTCGGGACCAACGGAAGCCTGACCGGCTTTGCGGGCGGGCTGGACGCCAAGCGGCTCCTGCTGGGGCTCGAGAGCGGGCCGCTGCTCGTCTGAGTTAGTGCCCGGCTTAATGGTCGTCCTCGTCGTCCTCGGGCGGGCCGACGAGGAGGGTCCACGCTTCGAACAGGGCGGCGCGGGCGCGTTGCATCGAACGGGCCGCATCTTCGTTCACGTCTAGCACCTCGACGGTGAGGTCCAGCACCTCGTCCTTGAGGTGCAGGATCTTCTGGCGGAGCTCGACGAAAGCCTCCGGGCTGATGCTCATTTCTCAGGCTCCTTGGGGATCCTCCTCCCTTGATTCAAACAGTCGATTGCGTCAATATATGAGACACGTAATTCGCTATTTGGACGAAAGTTGAGGATGCCATGAACGATGTAACCGAGCTTAGCCGGACGCCGCAGGCCGCGCCCGCGCCGGACCAGAGCCAGCCCCTCGACTATAAAATCGTCGACGCCGACGCGCATGTGAACCCGCCGCACGAATTCTGGGTCGACTACCTTCCCGCCAAGTTCAAGGACGCCGCGCCCAAGATCGAGCATGCCGAAGACGCGGATTATATCGTGTTCGAAGGCAGCCGCCGGAAGATGAACCTGCTGGGCAGCAGCGGCAGCGCGGGTTCGAAGGCGTACAAGGCCGAGGGCCGCCGTTCGTCGATGATGGCGGGTGGCTGGCTGCCTGCGCAGCGTATCGCGGACATGGACAGCGATGGCATGGATGCCTCCGTCCTGTTCGGGGGTGGTCCGCTGGGTTCGAAGAATGTCGATCTCTATATCGAAAGCTTCGCGGCCTATAATCGCTGGCTGTCGGACTTCTGCTCTTATGATCGCCGTCGCCTGATTGGCGTGGGGTATATCCCGCTGCGCGACACGCAGGAATCGATCAAGATGATGAAGGAAGCCAAGGCGCTTGGCTTCAACGCGGTCAACATCCCGGCCTTCCCGCAGTCGAAGGAAGCCAACAAGACCTCGGGCGATACCGGCGCGATCGCGTCGATGGGCGCGCAGGCGGCGGCGCTGACCGGCGATCCGTTCGGCGGGCGCACGCTGGCCGATCCGGAGTTCGAGGATTTCTGGGCGGCGGCGGTCGATCTCGACATGACGCTGACCATCCATCTGGGCGGCCGCATCCCGCGCTTCGGCGACAAGCAGCACATGCTGCCCGACATGGTGATGTCGAAATATGCGATGGCCGAGCCGGTCGCGATCATGATCTTCGGCGGCGTCTTCATGCGTCACCCGAAGCTGCGTTATTCGGTGATCGAGAGTGGTGTGGGTTGGTTCGCGCACATGGCCGAATATATGGACCGGACCTGGGAAAAGCAGCGTTACTGGACCGAGAGCAAGCTGGAGGAGCGGCCGAGCTTCTACATGGACCAGAACGTCTATGGATCGTTCATCAACGACCGGGCGGGCATCCTGATGCGCGATCTGCCGGGTGCCGGCAACATCATGTGGTCGTCGGACTATCCGCACTCGGAAACGACCTATCCTAACTCGGCGGCGGTGATCGAGCGCGACTTTGCGGGCATTCCCGAAGACGCGAAGTATGAGATCATTTGCGGCCGCGCCAAGAAGCTGTTCAAGGTCGGCGAGTAAGAAGGTTCAGGGCCGCCCGAGGGGGCGGCCCTGCTTGTTTCAGCGGACGGCGATCCGTTCGTAAAGCGCCTCGATATCACGCGTGTAGCGCGGCGCATCGAACAAGGGCGCGGTCGCCCGGTTGGCGGCGAGCTTCTGCTTGAGAGCAGCCAGCATGTCCGGATCGGTCGCAATCTCCAGCGCACGCCGCTCATAATCGGCGGGCGATTCCGTCACCAGTTCGGGCAGGCCGACCGCGTGAAGCAGGCTGCCCGCCACGCGCGCGACGAAGCTGCGGCCCAGCTTGGTGAGGACCGGCAGGCCCGCCCAGAGCGCGTCGCTGGCGGTCGTGTGCGCATTGACCATGAAGGTGTCGAGAAACAGATCGGCGTGCACGTGGCGCGCGAGATGATCGGCCGGGTGCATGCGATCGGCGAAGACCAGCCGGTCGGCCGAAATGCCGCGCGCGACGATCTCACGGCGCAGATTGTCCGCCGCCCACTCATTGTCCTTGAGCAGCCACAAGACGCTGCCTTCAACCTGGCGTAGCAGGCGCGCCCAGATGTCGTACTCGGCGGCGGTGATCTTGTAGTTGTTGTTGAAGCAGGCGAACACGAAGCCGTTCTCAGGCAGGCCCAGTTCGGCGCGGGTAAAGACCCGGTCCGAAATCTCGCGGCGATCATCGTTCGGCTGATAGCTGTTCGGCAGATAGGCGATCTCTTCGGAATAGAAGCGCCGATATTCCGTCGGGACGATCACTTCGTCGGCGATCAGATAATCGATGAAGTCGGTGCCGAGCGTCCCCGGATAGCCGAGATACGTCACCTGCACCGGCGCCGCGCGATGGGCGAAGATGCCGAGGCGCGAACCGTGCGTATGGCCCTTCAGGTCGATCGCGATGTCGATGCCCTTGTCGCGGGCGAGTTTCGCGATCGCCGCGTCTTCGGCGCCGTTGACCTGGTGGAAGGCATCGACATTGGCAACAAGGCGCTGGCGCATCTCGTCCTGCTGATCGGGGCCGTAGGAGAAGGCGTGGATTTCGAACCGATCGCGATCGTGCAGTTCGAACAGCCGCGCGATCAGCATCATCGTTGCATGGTTATGGAAATCAGCCGAGAAGTAGCCGAGCCGGATCCTGGTGCTCGCCGGGTGCTTCGGGAAGGCGACCGTGCGACCGGCGCCATATTCCTTGGCGGTCCAGTTGCGCGAGCAGAGCAGCTGGCGCTGCGGGCTGTCCTCGAACGCCAGCATGTAGAAGGCGGGGAAGGCTTCCTCGCCGCTGCCGATCTGGGTCATGCCAGCGTCGAAGG
Source organism: Sphingomonas crocodyli (assembly GCF_004005865.1). Lineage (NCBI taxonomy): Bacteria > Pseudomonadati > Pseudomonadota > Alphaproteobacteria > Sphingomonadales > Sphingomonadaceae > Sphingomonas > Sphingomonas crocodyli. The sequence continues at coordinate 2,311,671 of NZ_SACN01000001.1, read as the reverse complement.
CGTCATTGCTCCACACGCACATATGCGCCTGCAGGTTGCGTGCCTCGGCGGCGGCAAGCGCCGAACCCGACGAATATTTGGCGGCGCGCTTGTGGCTTTCGAGCGCCTCGTCGAGCCGCTTGAGACGGCGCAGCACGCCGCCGCGGTTGTTGTGCGCGTGGACGTGGATCGGATCGATCGCGATCGCCGCATCGAAGCTTTCGAGGGCCTCTTCAAGCCGCGTCATCAGCATCAGCGCATTGCCGCGGTTGACGAGCGCCTGCGCGAAATTGGGACGCAGTGCGATCGCTTCGTCGAAGTCGACCAGAGCCGCGTCGAGGCGGCCGATCGCGATCAGCGCGTTGCCGCGATTGTTATAGGCTTCGGCACAGGCCGGGTTGAGCTTGATCGAGCGGGTGCCCGCCGCCAGCGCGTCTTCGAAACGCTTCGCACGGCGCAGCGCGATGCCGCGGTTCATATGCGCTTCGGCATAATTGGGGTTGAGCTTGATCGCCTGATCGAAGCTGGCGATCGCTTCGTCGGTGCGCTGATGATCGTTCAGCGCATTGCCGCGATTGTTGAGCGCCTCGAAATAATCGGGCGCCAGATCGATCGCGCGATCATAATGGCGGATCGCCTGCTCGAAACGGCCGAGGCCGGCGGAAATGGCGCCGGCGATGTTGTTCAGGATCTCGCAGTTCGGGAAGCGTGTCAGCAGATCGGCCGCCGCGTCGAGCGCGATCGTCAGGCGACCCTGTTGATAGAGCGAGACCACCTTTTCGAGTTCGTCGGCGGGCGCGCTCACGATCTTCGGGCGTGCGGCCTCTTGCGCGGCATCGCGCAGCCGCTTGTTGGCGGGGAAGCGCGCGAGCATCTCGGCATAGAGCGCCTGGGCTTCCTCGGCCGAAAGGCTGCGCGCCTTGCGGAGCGCCTGATCGACGGACATCTTCATGGGATCGGTCTCTCCGAAGGGATCAGGCGGCCATCGCCAGCGCGGGCTTGCTCAGCAGCGCGAGGATCGAGATGCGATTGAAGAACCACATCTGCTCGATCTGGAGATCGCTATATTTCCGGATCGTGTTGGCGAAGGTGTAGGGCGTGTACCAGACGTTGTGGTCCGGATGGACGACCTCGACGAAGGTCTGCGCGCCGTCGATATAGTCGAAATGGCCGCCGCGGCACTGGAACGCATCGGGCACCGAGATGAAGAAGGTCGACGCATCGACCCGCTCGAGCGACTTCAGGAAATCGTCGACGTTGGGCACGTGCTCCAGCACCTCGGGGACGAGCACGACGTCATAGCTGTCAGTCACGTCGTCGAGGCTGCCGAACAGGCGACCGCTGACATAGGGTTCGAGCTGGGCGAGCGCCTCGACATGCGGATCGACGCCGTCGAGCTGCGCGCATACGGCTTCGAGCGCGAGGTGGAGCGAGGTCGCCGGATCGGTGATCGGCCAGTCGGCGCACCCGACATGCAGTACACGCTTGCCGCGGCAGATGTTCAGGAACAGTTCGAGGCGGTTGACCGTGGCGATCTCGGTGCTGATCTCGACCTTCTGGACGAAATAGGGATCGTGGATCGTCTCCAGCCGCGAACCCGTCACCTGCGGCGCGGTGGCTACGGGAGCCGGGGCAGGGGCCGCAACAGGTGCAGCGGCGACCGGCGCGACGGCTTCGACCACGCCGAAGTCGCCCTGCACCGCGTCGACATCGACCTGACGGATTTCGTCATAGGAGGCGCGGGTCGAACCCCAGAGCTGGTGCGCATAGACCGGATCATTGCCGTCATAGGCGACGCCGCTGAAGTGCTTCGGGATGAAATAGTGGCTCGGGTAGATGCGCAGCTTCGAATAGCCGTAGGTGCGATAGCTTTCGGTCAGGCGCAGCGGGCCGACCGTCTTCCACGCGGTATCGTGCGTCACCGAAGGTTCGGCGGCGATATCGTCGATGATCTGCTTGACGAAGGGATTGCCCGCGACCGACCCGAAATAGCCTGCGGCGATCAGACCGGGGCGAACGATCTCATTCTCCCAGCAGGCGAAGGCTTCGCAATCGAGCAGATGATCGTCGAGCGGGCGCAGCGCGATGCTGTCCGCGTCGACTACGATGCCGCCATGCGCGTGCAGGATTTCCCATCGCATCATATCCGCAACGCCATTCAATTCGCGATCGTACATCGCGGTCATGTGCTTGGCGTTGACCCAGTCGATCCCGTTCAGCTCGGCATTGCCCCACACCCGGAATTCCCAGCCCGGATTGAGCGTGCGCCAGCTCTCCATGCAATTATCCGGGCGTTTGGCTTCATTGCCGACCCAGATGAAGTGGATGAGCTTCGGGATCATATCGACATCCTTGCCGCGAAGGGTTTCAGACCATCCGCGACATCACGGACGGTTCGTGCGTCTTCCTAGGCAAATATGGTTAATGGATCCTTGTGGCCCGCTCAGGCCGTCACAAGGTGAATGCGATCGCGGCCGAGCGCCTTGGCGCGATAGAGCGCGTCGTCCGCGCTCCTGATCGCCGCTTCGACGTCGAGCGTGGGGGTTTCGACCAGCGCGATGCCGATGCTGAGCGTGCAGTCGGGCAGTCCGTCGCCCTGATCGAAGCGGCGGAGCCGATCGGCGATCTGTCGGCTCTTGGCCGCGTCGCATCGGGGCAGGATGGCGAGAAACTCGTCGCCCCCGATCCGGAACACCGCGCCCTTTTGCGGCGCGACGAGGCTGTTCGCAGTGTCTGCGACCGCGACGAGGACGTCGTCGCCCGATCCGTGTCCGTGATCGTCGTTGATCGCCTTGAAATGATCGACGTCGATTGCGAGCACGGCGGCACCAGGCCCCACCAGATCGGCGCCGAACCGGGCGAGGCCATCGCGATTCCAGGCGCCGGTCAACGGATCGCGCGATGCGGCGGCCTGCAGCCTTTCGCGCGCGCGTTCGGCCGGGATCGCGAGCAGGCTCAGGTTGAGAATGCCGAGCAGCAGCTGATCCGACAGCATCGGGATGCGCGGCAGCAGCGCGCTGGATTGCGGATACCACAAGGAGATGACGATCACGGTGAGATAGCCGGGAAGATAGGCCAGGAGCGCGAGGCCCGCGATCTTCTGGCCGCGCGAATTGAAGCTGCTGCGCGCGCGAAAACCGCAAGGCCGGACAACCCCATCGCGATCGCCAGTCCGATCGCCTCGCTCACCTCCGCCAGCGGTGAATGATCCGCGACACCGAGCAGGATCGGAAGCGAATGGCCGATCGGCGGGGCGAGGATCGGCACGATCATCCAGCGGCGGAACGGCGTCTCGCCGTTGAGCCGATATACGCCGGAGACGACAAGAATGTCGGTGAAACCCATCAACGCGAAGAACATCGCGCCGAGCGCGAGACTATGGCCGACCGAAGCGAACAGGCCGACCAGAACGACGGCATAGATCCAGCTGCTCAACGCCCAATGGAGAAGATGTCGTTCGGCGGGATCGCGCCGCCATAGTGCGAAAAACACCGTGCCGAACGCGCTGCTGGCCAATGTGCTGCAGACGCCAAGCGTGAATATGTCGAGCGATTGTAACATGATGAAGCCGCGATCACTCTAGAGGCGACTGGTTAACGACTTGCGCTGCACGCGGTTCAGCATGGAAGGATGCCGGATCGAGCATCGGTCGCACGCGCGCGTCGACTTCCCGCTTTTACGGCTTCGCAATATCCGGTGCGCTATGATCGTCGGCATGACGAACGATCGAGATCCCACCATTAACGGCGAACCACGGCGCAATCACACGCTGCGCCACATCCTGTTCGCGATACCGGCCACGATCTGCCTGACGGTGGTCAGCACCGGGCTGATCCTGTTCGTATCGTCGATCTGATAGAAAACCGCGAAAGCGACCTTGGTCGCTGGTGACCCCTACGGGACTCGAACCCGTGTTTTCGCCGTGAGAGGGCGACGTCCTAGACCGCTAGACGAAGGGGCCGTGCTTGGCGGAGCGGCGTCCTTATGGGGCCGCCCCGTTCAAGTCAAGCGCGGGGAGGATTATTCCCCGGCGTCGTCCGCTTCGCCGCCATCGGCAAGATCGGAGCCAGTGTCGGCATCGTCCGAAGGCGCGATTTCAGTAGTGCCGTCGGACAGATCCGCTTCGGCTTCCTCCTCGCTTTCCTCGATCCGCGCGGCGCCGACGACATGCTCGTCGTCGGCGACGTGGAACAGGCGGACGCCGGCCGAATTGCGGCCGATGACGCGGGTGTCGCCCACCGACATGCGGATCATCTTCGCCTGATCGGTGACCAGGATCAGCTGTTCGCCATTATGCGCGGGGAAGCTGGCGACGACCGGGCCATTACGCTCCAGATTGTCGATATTGCCGATGCCCTGGCCGCCACGGCCGGTCCGGCGATATTCGAAAGCGGACGAACGCTTGCCATAGCCATTGGCGCAGACGGTGAGGATGAACTCCTCGGCCGCCTGGAACTCGGCCATGCGATCGTCGGGCAGGGTCGCTTCGCGCTCGCCTTCCTTCCACGGCGCCGCCTTGAGATAGGCGTCGCGCTCCTCGGTGGTCGCGTCGAAGCCCTTGAGGATCGACAGCGAGATGACCTCGTCGCCATCCTTCAGACTGATGCCGCGAACGCCGGTGGAGGTGCGGCTCTGGAACTCGCGCACTTCGGTCGCGGCGAAGCGGATCGCCTTGCCGCCGCGGGTGGCGAGAAGGACGTCATCTTCTTCGGTGAGGACGGCGACCCCGATCAGGCGATCGGTCGCATCTTCTTCGAAGCGCATCGCGAACTTGCCGTTGGTGGGCACGTTGGCGAAGGCGTCCATCGAGTTGCGGCGGACATTGCCGTGCGCCGTCGCGAAGACGACGTGGAGCGAACCCCAGCTTTCCTCATCCTCGGGTAGGGGGAGGACGGTGGTGATCTTCTCTCCCGGAGCGAGCGGCAACAGGTTGATCATCGGGCGACCGCGGGCCTGCGGCGCGCCTTCGGGCAGGCGCCACACCTTCTTGCGATAGACCTTGCCGTGATCGGAGAAGAACAGGACGGGTGTGTGCGTGCTGGTCACGAACAGCTCGATGACCGCGTCTTCATCCTTCGTGCCCATCGCCGAGCGCCCCTTGCCGCCACGCTTCTGCGCACGGAAGGTGTCGAGCGACGTGCGCTTGATGTAGCCGCCGAGGGTGACGGTGACGACCATGTCCTCGCGCTCGATCAGATCCTCGTCGTCGATCGTGTCGCCGGCGGGCGCGATCGTGGTCTTACGCGGAGTTGCGAACTCGGCGAGGATCGCGTCGAATTCCTCGACCATCACTTCGTAGAGACGCGCACGATCCGACAGGATGTAGAGCAGTTCGGCGATCGAGGTGGCAAGCTTGGCGAGTTCGTCGCCGATTTCGTCGCGGCCCAGCGCGGTCAGGCGGTGGAGGCGCAGATCGAGGATCGCGCGGACCTGAACATCGCTGAGCGTGTAGGTTTCGGCGCTCTCGATCGTTTCGACCGCCTCGACCAGCTTGATGTAGCTTTCGATCTCGTTGCGCGGCCATTCGCGCGACAGCAGCGCGGCGCGGGCTTCGGCCGGGCTGGCCGAGGCGCGGATGATGCGCACCACTTCGTCGAGATTGGTGACCGCGATGACGAGGCCGAGCAAGATGTGTGCACGGTCGCGGGCCTTTGCCAGTTCGAACTTCGATCGGCGGGTGATCACCTCTTCGCGGAACTTGACGAAGCTTTCGATGATGTCGCGCAGGTTCAGCGTTTCCGGGCGGCCGCCACGGATCGCGAGCATGTTCGCCGGGAAGCTCGTCTGCGCCTGCGTGTGGCGCCACAGCTGGTTGAGGACGACTTCCGGGGTCGCATCGCGCTTCAGATCGATAACGATGCGGACGCCGAAGCGGCTCGATTCGTCGCGAATATCGCTGACGCCTTCGATCCTCTTGTCCTTGGCGGCTTCGGCGATTCCTTCGACCAGTGCCGACTTGCCGACCTGGAAGGGAATTTCGGTCAGGACGATCGAGCGGCGATCGCCACGGCCTTCCTCGATATCATGGCGCGAGCGCATGATGATCGAGCCCTTGCCGGTATGATAGGCGTTCCGTGCGCCGCCCTTGCCGAGGATCAGCGCGCCGGTCGGGAAGTCCGGGCCGGGGATGATTTCGTGCAACTGGTCGATCGTGATGCCGCCATCGGCGATATAGGCCTTACAGGCCGCGATCACTTCGCCCAGATTGTGCGGCGGAATGTTGGTCGCCATGCCGACCGCGATGCCGCCGGCGCCGTTGACGAGCAGGTTCGGGAAGCGCGCGGGCAGAACCTGCGGCTCCTGCAGCGATCCGTCATAATTGGGCTGGAAATCGACGGTGTCCTTGTCGAAATCCTGCAGCAGCGCCATCGCCGCCTTGCTGAGACGCGCTTCGGTATAACGCATCGACGCCGGAAGATCGGGATCCATCGACCCGAAATTGCCCTGGCCGTCGATCAGCGTGACGCGCATCGACCAGTCCTGCGCCATGCGCGCAAGGGCCATGTAGATCGCGCTGTCGCCGTGCGGATGGTAATTACCCATCACGTCGCCGACGATCTTCGCCGATTTACGATAGGGACGGCCGGGGACGAAGCCGCCTTCCTGGCTGGCATAGAGAATGCGGCGGTGGACCGGCTTCAGGCCGTCTCGAACGTCGGGCAGGGCGCGCGCGACGATGACCGACATCGCATAGTCGAGATAACTCGACTTCATCTCGTCGACGATCGAGATCGGGGAGATATCGCTGTTTTCGATGGGCGGCGGTACGCTGGCCAAAGGAGTCGTGTCCGTATCGTTGAAGCTGTGTCACGCGCCATGACAGGCGGGTGACACGCTCCTAGCCAATGCGGACGGCGAAGGCAAAGCCTCGCTGAACGTCTATCAGATCATATGTGTCGCGAGCAGGACGATGAAGGCGAGCAGCACGAGCGCAAGCCCCCATCCGAGGATGTAACGCGTCATGTGCGGCGTGGCGCCGGCGCGGGCCTCTTCAGTCGACAGTTCGACGCCATTGCCCTTGTCCTGATCGGTCGGGTGAACTCGGCTGTTCATGGCAAAACCTCCATTCTCCTCAGACACCAACGGGCGGCTGTTATCGATGTTCCGGTGAACCAAGGCGCCGCGGTTGCGTTTGCGACGGAGTTGTTGATAGGCCCGATGGGCTACGAGGGATCGCAAAAGGGGGATTATGCGCGCGCTTGAGGAAAAGAGCTTCCTGCTGCTCGTGCTGGCAGTCTCGCTGGTGCTGATCTGGATCATTTCGCCCTTCTTCGGCGCGATCCTGTGGGCGGTGGTCGTCGCGATCCTGTTCGATCCGATGCAGCAAAAGCTGCTGAGCCGCTGGCCGGGAAAGTCCAATCGCGCCGCGCTGATAACCTTGCTTGCGGTGCTCGCGATCGTCGTGATTCCGTTGATCCTGCTGACGATGTTCGTCTTGCAGGAGGTGGTGAGCGTCTATAATCTGATCCAGTCGGGCCAGATCGACTTCAATCATTATTTCGAACAGTTCCAGTCGGTTCTGCCGCAATGGGCATCAAACCTGCTCGATCGCTTCGGCCTGTCGAACCTGCCGGCGGTGCGGGACAAGCTATCGGCGGGCATCACCAGCCGTTTCCAGATGTTTGCGACGCAAGCCTTCTCTATCGGGCAGCAGGCATTCGGCTTCACGCTGGCGCTGGGCGTGATGCTCTATCTCACCTTCTTCCTGCTGCGCGACGGGCGATCGCTGGCGGGCAAGTTCGATCGGTCGATCCCACTGGAGACCGAACATCGCCGGGCGTTGTTCCACCAGTTCGTCACGGTCGTTCGCGCGACGATCAAGGGCAGCCTGATCGTCGCCATCGTTCAGGGATCGATCGGTGGCATAACCTTCTGGGCGCTGGGCATCCACGCGGCTGTGCTGTGGGCCGTTGCGATGGGATTGTTCTCGCTGCTTCCGGCGATTGGGGCCGGGATCGTCTGGGTGCCGGTGGCCGCCTATCTGCTGATCAGCGGCGAACTGGCGAGCGGGCTGATCCTGATTTTCGCCGGCGTGTTCATCATCGGCATGGTCGACAATGTCCTGCGCCCGATCCTGGTGGGCCGTGACACGAGTATGCCCGATTATGTCGTGCTGATCTCTACACTGGGCGGCGTCGAGATTTTCGGGTTCAGCGGTTTCGTGATCGGCCCGGTAATGGCGGCGTTGTTCATGGCCGTATGGAGCATCTTCGCCGACGTGCGGCGCGAACAGCGTGAACAGCAGGCGATCGATACGGAGTGAAGGCGAGGGGGGCTAGCCCATCGCCTTCACGAAGCGCCACACGTCGCCTTCAATGCTGTCGAAGCGATAACCGTCGCTGTCGAAACCCTTCAGCCCTTCGGGATCGGTCACATGATGCTCGCACATCCAGCGCGCCATCATACCGCGCGCGCGCTTCGCGCCGAAGCTGTTGAAGACGAGGCCGGTCGGCCGTTCCTCACGAAAATCGATCGTGATGATGCGGACGCCCTTGGGCGGGGCCTGCTCTACCGCGTGCCAATATTCCTTGCTCGCGAGATTGACGATCACGTTCGATCCATCTTCGAGCAGGTCGGCCGCGAGGGCGTCGGAGATGCGGTTGCCCCACATCTCATACAGCGTCTTCTTGCGGCCCGGCGCCCAGCGCGTGCCCATTTCAAGGCGATAGGGACGGATCAGATCGAGCGGGCGCAGCAGGCCATAGAGGCCCGAAAGGATGCGAACATGGTCCTGTGCGAAGCGGATCGCATGGGAATCTAGCGTCTTGGCTTCGAAGCCGATATAGACGTCGCCCGAGAAGGCGTAGAGCGCGGGGCGCTCCTCCTGCTCGGCGAATCCCTTGTAGCGATCGGCGTTGAGTTGGGCGAGCTTGTCCGAAATGCTCATCAGCTTGGACAGCTTCTTCGGACCAAGTTTCGCCGCGGCCGCCGCGGTTTCCAGCGCTTCTTCGGCAAAGCGCGGCGTGGTGGGCATCAGCGACGGTAGCGGGCTCTTATAATCGAGCGATTTGGCCGGGGAGATGAGTGCGATCATGGAACGTTTGCTACGGCTTCGCGATTAAAGGAGCAATGGGCCGATCAGCATCCGTTCAGCGGGCGAGCTTTACCAGCGACCGTAACAAAGCGCCGATACCCGCGCTTGTGCCGGCCCGCGGGAGCCATTAGTCCACGCACGTGTTCTTGGAAGCGGCCGGCCCCTTGGTCGCTATGAGGAGGCTTGAATGATGAAATCCCGGATCGCGCTTGCAATCGCGCTCGGCGTCAGTGCCGCTGCGCTGACGGCGGTGAACCCCGCCGTTGCGGCGAAGAAGGAAAAGGCGCCGACGATTCAGTTGAGCGATGCCATCCGCAAGGAGCTTGGCCCGGCGCAGGAAGCCATGAAGGCGAACGACTTCGCCAAGGCGCAGGGTCATGTCGACGCGGCCCGCGCCGCTGCAACGACCGAGGATGAGAAGTTCATCGTCGGCCAGATCCAGCTGAACATCGGCATCATGGCGCAGGACAATGCCAAGGTCTGCCTGGGCGTCGACGAGATGCTGGCGACCAGCAAGACCTCGGCCGAGGACAAGCCGAAGCTCGCTTCGCAGCAGGGCCACTGCGCCTATGAGGCGAAGAACTATCCGAAGGCGGAGCAGGCTTATGCCGCCGCCATCGCGTCCGGCCCGGTCGCGCAGGACGTCTATGCCCGTCTGGCCGACGCGCAGTTCCGCGACGGCAAGACCGTCGAAGCTGTCGCGACGCTGCAGAAGGTGATCGCGGACGAGGCCGCTGCCGGCAAGTCCGTGCCGAGCGACTGGTATGCCCGCGGTGCCGACATGGCTTCGCGTGCGAAGGCTGCGCCGCAGTTCGTCGACATCAGCTCGGCATGGCTCGCCGCCTATCCGGTCAAGCAGAACTGGCATGACTCGGTGATGATCTATCGCCAGATGTCGAACCCGAGCGGCGATGCCGACCTGGATCTGCTGCGTCTGCTGCGCGCTTCGGGCGCGATGCCGCTCGCGGCCGCTTCGGCCTATACCGACTATGCGATCGCCGTTTACCTGAAGTATCCGAACGAAGCCGTTACGGTGCTGAAGGAAGGCATTGCAGCCGGCAAGCTGAACCCGACCAGCAGCCAGAACACCCGCGAGATCCTGGCGATTTCCGAGCCGAAGATCGCGGCCGACCGTACCGCAGTGAAGGGCGCCGTCGCCGCGTCGCAGGGCGCTAAGGCGACCTATCAGTCGGTGTTGAGCAACGCCGATCTCTCTTACGGCTTCGGCGAATATAAGCAGGCGGCCGATCTGTATGCGCTCGCGGCAACCAAGCCGGGTGCGAATGCTGATATCGTCAACCTGCGCGCCGGCGCTTCGCTGATCCAGTCCGGCGACAAGGAAGGCGGCAAGGCTGCCCTTGCCAAGGTGCAGGGCGGTACGCAGAAGGTGGTCGCGCGCTACTGGACCGTGCTGGCCGATCATCCGGCCGCCAGCTGATCCAGCTGCGGCTCGTGATTGCGGGCTAAAAAGAAGCCGCCCATCCCACAGCGGGATGGGCGGCTTCTTCGTTTTGGGATCGGATCAGGCCGCGTCGACCGGAATGCCGGGGACATCCTTCGACGTGCGGATCGTCAGCGACGTCTTGACGCTCGCGACGTTGGGCGCGGTCGTCAGCTTCGACGTCAGGAATTGCTGGAAACCCTGAAGATCGTGCGCGACGATCTTCAGGATGAAGTCGATTTCGCCGTTGAGCATATGGCATTCGCGCACTTCGGCGAGTTCTGCGACATGCTGTTCGAACAGGCGCAGATCATCCTCGGCCTGGCTGCGCAGCGAAACGAGCGCGAACACGGTGATGCCATAGCCGAGCGCACCCGAGTTGAGCTTGGCATGATAACCCTCGATCACGCCGGCTTCCTCGAGCGCGCGGACACGGCGAAGGCAGGGCGGGGCGGTCAGGCCGGCGCGGCGCGCCAGCTCGACATTGGTCATGCGCCCGTCGTCCTGAAGATCGCGCAGGATAGTGCGATCGATGGCGTCAAGCGCGATGTCGTTGGGCATATTCGATTCCTGAAGCTGTAAGCCTGATATTTATAATATTGTTTCGGCCATCTGCAACAAAATGCTGATGCCGTTAAGTGCGTTAGGCTCTTTTCCGGTCGCTCCGCTGCGCCTATCATCAGGCGGAGCGCGCTCTGGAGCGGTGCGCGATTGGGGCCGGAGATTCTTCTTTGCGATTTGACGACATGCTCGCGACATTGCTTGCGCAGCCGCTGCCGACGGCGGAGACGCGTGCGATGATGTGGCGGCAGGTCGTCGACGTGCTCGCGCAGGGGCGCGGCCATCAGGCCGACGATCCCCTGGCCGATGCGCCCCGCGCGCTCGATGCCTATAATTTCCTCCGTTCGGTCCGCCCCGAAATCCCGACGGCAGTGCGTCTTGCTGCAGGTCGCGGCCTCGCCGGACGCCGGACGCCGCCCGAACTGGTGCTGATGTTCGCGGAAGATCTGCCGCATATCGCCGCGCCCTTGCTGAGCCATGCCGTGCTCGACGAGCGCGAGTGGCTGGCGATCCTGCCGCGCCTGTCGCCCAGCGCACGCAACCTGCTTCGCAACCGTCGCGACCTAGGCAGGGCCGTCGTGCAGGCGCTCGAAGGCTTCGGATCGAGCGACCTTCTGATCACCGGCCCCGAAGGGGAGGCTGAAGAGATCGCGCCGCTGGTCGCCGATCCGGTGGTCGTGCCCGTCGTCGACGAGGTCGAAGATGTGGTCGAGCGCCCGTTGGCCGAGGCGGCGATGCGCCGCGCGACCGAAGCGGGCGAGCATCAGATCCGCGATCTCCTGTCGCGCATCGAATCCTTTCGTACCCGCGCCGGCGGCCAGACCCCGCCACCGCCGCCGGTTCCGATCGAAACGCCCCGGCTGTTCGATGAGGAACATGACGAGGATGAAGCGCGGATCGAGGCGTTTCGCTTCGAAACCGGGATCGACGGCGTCATCTGCTGGGTGGAAGGCGCACCGCGCGAGCCGTTGATCGGCGAGACGATCGCGGTTGCCGCGCGCCAGACCGATCATGGCGTTGATGGTCATGCCGCCGGCGCCTATCGCAGCCGCACCCCGTTTCGCGATGCGCGCCTGACGATCGCCGGCAGCGGGGCTGCGGCGGGCGAATGGCGCATCTCGGCCGTGCCGTTCTTCGATACGCGCGACGGTCGTTTCTGCGGTTATCGCGGCACGGCGCGTCGTCCGCGTGCCGACGAGATCGCCAAGGCGGTCGCGACCGATGTCCAGCAGGGTGCCGATCCGCTCGCGGCGGAATCGCTCCGTCACCTCGCGCACGAACTGCGCACCCCGCTCAATGCGATCATCGGCTTTTCGGAGATGATCGAGAACCAGGTCCAGGGCCCGGCATCCTCCTCCTATCGCGCCCGCGCGCAGGATATTCTCGATCAGGGGCGCAAGCTGCTCGCCGCTGTCGACGATCTCAGTCTTGTTGCGGCCGCGCGCGAGGGCAAGGGCGTATCTGAGAACGCCTCGGTCGATGCCGCCGCGATCCTCATGCGCCTCCACAGCGAGTTCGAGGAGGCGGCCTCCGAACGCGCGAGTGCGCTCGCCTTCCGTATCGATCCCGAATTGCCGCCGGTCGCCGCCGATGCCGCGACGGTCGAACGGATGATGTCGCGCCTGCTGGCCGCCACCATTTCGATGGCGATGGCGGGCGAGAAGGTGATGGTCGATCTGCAGCGCGATCCGCGCCGCCCGAACCGCCTGCTGATGGTGATCGTGCGCCCGCGCGCTTTGTCCGGCCGTAACGAGAAGATGCTGCTCGATCCGGGCTATAATCCGGATGGCAACTGGCCCGAGGCGCCGGTTCTGGGTCTGGGCTTCGCGCTTCGCCTCGTCCGCAATCTGGCGATTGCGTGTGGCGGCATGCTCGATATCGATTCGCAGCGTTTCTATCTGAGCCTGCCGCTGCGTCGGCCGGGCGTTCAGGCGGGTAACGGCAGCCGCTGAAGCGAAGGGCTGGCTGGTGGGCCCGGCAGGACTCGAACCCGCAACCTAGCCGTTATGAGCGGCCAGCTCTAACCATTGAGCTACAGGCCCCAACCAGCGTGTCGGCGATTAGCGGAGGATCGCGCTCGCTGGCAAGCGTCCCCGGCTTTCACCGGGGACGTCAGGCGAACTTAAAGCGAGAAACGCGTCGTGATGCGGAAATCGCGGCCGGCGAGCGGCGAGAAATCCTTCAGGAAGCTCGCATGGCGGCGGGCATTTACGTCGAAGATGTTGTTCGCCGACAGCATGATCGCCGTCGTTTTGTCGCCTTCGAAAGGATGGAAGGTCAGCGCGGCGTTGACCAGCGTATAGCTGTCAGTCGGCGTTTCGTTCGGCGCGAGACGGCGCGCCTTGTCGACCCATTCGACCTCGACGCGGCCATCGATCCGGCCGCTTTCCGCGCCGAGTCCGCCCAGCAGGCGAAGAGGCGGGATGCGGGGGGCAGGGCCATCCGACTTGATCGTCGCGCGGGTATAATCGCCCAGCGCGTCGGCCTTGATCGTGAAATCGCCGATCGTCGCGAGATCGAGCGAACCGCCCGCCTCGACGCCCCAGAAACGCGCCTTGCCCTGCAGGATCTGATAGACGGGCAGGCCGTCTTCCAGCCCGCCGGTGCGGACGTCGTAGATGAAGCTGCTGTAGCGGTTATGATAGATCGAGGCGTCGAAGGTGAACCCGGTGCCGCGGCCGTGGAGCACGGCTTCGAGGCCCCAGGCGCGTTCGGTATCGAGCGCGGGATCGCCGATCTCGAACGTCTCGGTGCCGTGGTGCGGGCCGTTGGCGAACAGTTCCTCGGGCGTGGGCGCGCGTTCGGTGCGCATCAGGTTTGCGCCGACGCGCCATCCGTTTGCGACCGCATAGGAGGCGCCGAGCGATCCGGAGACGGTGTCGAACTGACGCGACCCTGCGAAGAATTGCGGCTGATCGTCGAGCGGGGTCGCCTTGGCATCGCTATGTTCGTAGCGCAGCGCGCCTTCGACCTTGAACGCGCCGTAATCGAGCTGCTGCAGGGTGAAGGCCGACAGCTTGGACGAGCTGCTTTTCGGCAGGAAAGCTTCCTCGCCGACGACATTGAAGTCGCGGGTCGAGAATTGCGCGCCGGTCGCCCCTCTCCACGCGCCATGATCGGCCTGGACGAGTTCGACACGCCCTTCAAAGCCGTCATTGTAGAAGGCGGTGCCGATTTCGCCGCTCTCCTCCAACTCATAATGTCGATAGCTGGCGTAGCCGGTGCGGATCTTGATCGCCTTCAACAAATCGCCGCCGGTCTCGATCTCGGCGCGCGCATCGAGCCGGTTCTGCCGGACATCGAGGCGCGGCGCTTCCTGATGCTGGCCAGGGGCGGTCGCGTAACGGACGGGGATGCCGTAAAGGCTGTCATAATGGCTGTAAGACAGGCCGAAGCTGCCCGTTTCGGTGATGTAGGCGGCGCCGACGCCCGCGGTCCAGGTCTTGTTCGCGCTGTTGGGCAATTTGCCGCGGAGCGCAGCGTTGCCGGCGAAGTCGATCGCCTCTTCCTCGTCATGGCCATGATCGTGGCCGTGATCGTCATGTTCCTCCGGCGGGAGCGCCGCCGAGGCCAGCGCCTCCGTGCGGCCGGCGCGGGTGAGAACATGGCCGCCAATGTCGAGGTCGCCCGACTTTAGATAGCTGCCGTCGGCGTGGATGACGAAGTTCTTGCCGATGGGGGCGTCGATCGAGCCGCCGATCGAGCGTTCGTTCGCAGCACTTCCATAGCCGCCGACGAGTTCGGTGTGGATCGCCTCGTCGGGTACGGCGCGCGGGATGCGCTTGTCCATGACGTTGACGACGCCGCCCAGCGCGGCGCTGTCATACAACAGCCCTTCCGGGCCGCGGACGACTTCGATGCGATCGGCGAGCAGGGGATTGATAACCACGGGGTGGTCGGCGCTGGTGTTCGACACGTCGATCGATCCGATGCCGTCGGTCAGCACCGGTGCACGGCTGCCCGAAAGGCCGCGCAGGATGGGGCGCGAGGCGTTGGGGCCAAACGAACTCGCGGTGACGCCCGGAGTGTGCTGCAGTGTTTCGCCGATCGTCGAGCGGGTGACGCTCAACAGCTTTTCACCGCTGATCGCGACGCTGTTAGCCAACACATCCATGCGGTCGCGCTGGATAGGGGCGGTGACGATGATGTCGTTGGTCGGCGCCTGATGAAAATCGGCGTCTGCGGCGTCTTCCGCGAGAGCGGGCGTAGCGAGAATGAGTGCGAGCGAGGAAGTGAGTGCGAGCCGGGCGGCGAGCGTCATGTTATAATATTCCCTTTTTGGTTCCGCCTGCCTATGCTTCGTGAGATATTATATCAAGACATTTTGTGCGGCGCGGAAACGATGTTCCGCCTCAACCATTTTCAGGCTGTCGGTCCGATGAACGGCGCGACTCAATCTCGTTGCGAAAAAAGGGCGCTCAGGGGCGGGAGGATGGCGCCAACCTCGGTGATCGTCGCACCGTCGCTTGAAAAGGAATGGGGGCGGGAGAAGCCGGCCGGGAGCGGGGTATTTCGCGGCTCGCGCGACAGATTGAACAGGCAAAGCAGTGCCGCTTCGTCCGTGCTTCGCGTGAAGGCCAGCATGTCGTCGGGCAGATCGATGAAGGCGATCACACCGCTGGCGAGCAGAGGTTCGGCGTGCCGAAAGGCGACGGCCTTGCGGTAGATGGCGAGGATGGAAGCGGGATCGGTACTCTGAACATCGACAGACCGATCGCGATGCGCATCCGGAATAGGGAGCCACGGCTTGCCGGTCGAAAAGCCCGCCTGTGCCTCTCCAGCCTCCCACGGCATCGGCGTACGGCAGCCGTCGCGGCCCTTGAAGGCCGGCCAGAAGCGGATGCCATAGGGATCGCGCAAATCCTCAAACGCCAGTTCGGCTTCGGGCAGCGCCAGTTCCTCGCCCTGATAGAGGCAAATCGTGCCCTTTAGCGCGACGAGGATCGCGATGGCGAGGCGTGCGATCTGATCGGGATCGTCGCCGGGCTGCGCGAAGCGGCTGACGTGGCGCATCACATCATGGTTGGAGAGCGCCCAGCATACCCATCCGTCGGCGGTCTCGGCCTCGAATTTCTCGACCGTATCGCGGAAATATCGGCCGCTGAATTCGGTGCCGAACAGGTCGAACGTATAGGCAAGATGCAGCGTGTCGCCGCCCGATGTGTAGAGGCCAACCGTTTTGGGCGACTGTTCGCCATCGCCAACCTCGCCGACTGCAACGGTGCCCGGATATTCCTCCAGCAGCGCGCGGATACGCTTCAGGAAGGCGACATTTTCGGGCTGGGTCTTGTCGTAGAGATGCTCCTGAAAACCGTAAGGGTTGCTCTGCTGGATGTCGTGCGCGCTGGACATCGGCGCGGGCGGATTGTCGCGCAGGGCGATGTCGTGGAAATAATGGTTGCAGGCATCGAGCCGGAAGCCATCGACCCCGCGATCGAGCCAGAAGCGGATCGTATCGAGCAGCGCGTCCTGAACCTCCGGGTTATGGAAGTTGAAGTCCGGCTGCGACGTCAGGAAACTGTGCATGTAATATTGCATGCGCGTCCCGTCCCACTCCCACGCCGGGCCGCCGAAAATCGACAGCCAGTTATTGGGCGCGGTGCCGTCGGGCTTGGGATCGGCCCAGACATACCAGTCGGCCTTGGGATTTGTGCGATCGGTGCGGCTTTCCCTGAACCAGGCGTGCTGATCCGAACAGTGGCTGAGCACCTGATCGATGATGATCTTCAGCCCCAGTTCGTGCGCACGGGCGAGCAGCGCGTCGAAATCGGCGAGCGTTCCGAACATCGGGTCGACGTCGCGGTAATCGGACACGTCATAGCCCATGTCCGCCATCGGTGATTTGAAGAAGGGCGAGATCCAGACCGCGTCGACGCCGAGCGATGCAATATGATCGAGCCGGCGGGTAATCCCCTTCAGATCGCCGATCCCGTCGCCGGTCGTGTCCTGAAAGGAGCGGGGATAGACTTGGTAGAGGACGGCGCCGCGCCACCATTCGGGCGTGGCGGTCATGGCTGCTGCTCGACGAACAGGCCGACGCTGCGGGCTTCCACGATCATGCTCGCCTCCCCTTCGAACGGACGCCACGTCCCACCGGGCAGGGTGAGATCGATCGCCTCGCGACCCCGATTGATCGCGATGGCGACGCGCGGCGATTGATCGGGCAGGTGGAGCAGCATCACGATCGCCGACTGCGCCGGATCGTGCCAGTCGCCGACCTCATAATCGCGGCCGTCGGGCGTCAGCCAGTCGACATCGTCGGGGCCAAGCAGGCGCGGATCCGACACTGCGGGATGCGCCGCACGAAAGCGGGCGAGGCGGGCGGTCTGGCTCTCCAGATCGCGATCGCGCCCGTCCCAGTCGATCCAGCTCAGATCATTGTCCTGGCAATAGGCATTGTTGTTGCCCCGCTGGGTGCGCCCGAATTCGTCACCGGCCGTCAGCATGATCGTGCCGCGCGACACGAACAGGGTGGCCAGCAAGGCGGCGACATCGCGGCGGCGGGCGGCGATGATGGCGGGATCGTCGGTTGCGCCCTCGACGCCGTTGTTCCACGACAGGTTATCATGATGGCCGTCGCGATTTTGCTCGCCATTGGCCTCATTATGCTTGTGCGCGAAGGCGGTGACGTCGGCGAGGGTGAAGCCGTCATGCGCGGCGATGAAGTTGACCGAGCGGGAGACGCCGCCACGCCCGAACGTATCGGATGATCCCGCAAGTCGGGTCACGAGATCGCCGATCGCATGAGGATCGCCGCGCCAGAACCGGCGGACATCGTCGCGATAGCGATCATTCCATTCGAGGAAGGGCGCGGGAAAATTGCCCAGTTGATAGCCGCCGGGGCCAATATCCCAAGGTTCGGCGATCAGGATGCGATCGGCCAGGATCGGATCGGCGCGCATCTCCTCCAGCAGCGCGGCGTGCGGATCGAAGCCGTCGCGCAGGCGGCCCAACACCGGGGCCAGATCGAAACGGAAACCGTCAATGCCCGCCTGCGTCACGAAATGGCGCAGCGTATCGAGGACCAGGCGGCGCGTCGCCGGATGATCGCAATCGAGCGTGTTGCCGGTGCCGCTATCGTTCGCCAGCACGCCATAGTCATCGTCGGCATGGCGGAAATAGGCGAGCGCATCGAGGCCACGCAGCGATAATGTTGGCCCCAACCGGTCGCTCTCGCCCGTATGGTTGAACACGACATCAAGGATCACGCCGATCCCGGCCGCATGCAGCGCCGCAACCGTATCGCGCAGTTCGGCGATCCCGCCGGGTGCGAGGCGCGGGTCGAGCGCCATCATGCTGACCGGGTTGTAGCCCCAGCTGTTGGTGAGGCCGAGCGCGGGCAGGTGGCGCTCGTCGATCCAGGCCGCGATCGGCATCAGTTCGAGGGCGCTCACGCCGATGGCCTTCAGATGATCGATGATCGTCGGATGGGCGAGGGCGGCGATCGTGCCGCGATGCCTTTCGGGGATGGCGGGATGCAATCGGGTGAAGCCGCGCACCGACACTTCGTAGATCAGCCCGCCGGGCGTGAAATGCGGTGGCGCCGGTTCGAGGCCGGGCAGGGCGGCCTCTACGATCGCCTTGGGCATCAGCGGCGCGGTGTCCACCGCCTCGCCGCGCGGCGCGGCCAGCCGGAGATCATAGACATAGGGGCGATCGATGCGGACGGCATAAGGATCGGTCAGCAGCTTGTTCGGATCGAACCAGTGGCCGCGATCGGGATCATAGGGGCCGTCCGCGCGAAAGCCGTAGCGCGCGCCCGGCCCGATCGCTTCGACCTCCACCTGAAACACATCGCGTGGCCCGCGCTGCATCGGCACGCGCGTCTCTTTGTCGCCGTCGAACATGCAGACCCAGGCTTCGGTGGCGCATTCGGACCAGAGGGCGAAATGAGTGCCGCTCGCGGTCGGCGTCGCGCCGAAGCGGATCATCCCACCAGTCTTTCGTAGATATCGGCGTAGAGGCCGCTGCTGCGATCCCACGACACGTCGGTGCGCATCCCCCGCTTCTGCATGTCGCGCCACAGGCCGGGCTGGGCGAAAAGCTCGATCGCGCGATCGATCGCGCCTTTGAAGGCATCGCCCGACCCCGGCTGATGCAGGATGCCTGTTGCGGCATTGGCGGCAAGCGCCGCGTCGTTGGCATCGACGATCGTGTCCGCCAGGCCGCCTGTCCGCGCGACCACCGGAACGCAGCCATAATGCAACCCGTAAAGCTGGGTGAGGCCGCACGGTTCGAAGCGTGACGGGATCAGGATGGCGTCGCCGCCCGCCTGCATCAAATGCGCGAGCGGTTCGTCATAGCCGGTGATCACGCCAATCTCGCCCGGATGCCGTGCCGCAGCGGCAAGCAGCCCGCTTTCCAGGCCACCATCGCCCGATCCCAGCACAGCGAGCCGGGCACCGTGGACCACGATATGTTCGATCGCGTCGAGCAGCAGATCGGTGCCCTTCTGCCAGGTCAGGCGGCTGATCGCGACGAAGATCGGGCCCTTGCCAGCCTTCAATCCGAAACGCTTCTCTAGCGCCTTGCGGTTCTTCGATCGCGCGCCAAGCGCCCGCGATGAGAAGGGGGCGGCGATGTGCGGATCGACCTCCGGATTCCATTCGGCGATATCTATGCCGTTGACGATGCCGTGAAGCTTGGCGCCGCGTTCGCGCAGCAGCCCTTCGAGGCCCATGCCGAACTCGGCCGTGCGGATTTCGCGGGCGTAGGTCGGGCTCACCGTCGTGATCGCATCGGCATATTGCAGGCCCGCCTTCAGAAAGCCGACGCCACCATAATATTCGACGCCATCGACCGAATAGGCGGTTTCCGGCAAGCCTAGCTCGCCGAACGCCCGCGCCTCGAACCGCCCCTGAAAGGCGAGATTGTGGATCGTGACGACGACCGGAAGATCGGGCTGGCTGCCGAAGCGAACATAAGCTGCGGTGAGCGCCGCCTGCCAGTCATGCGCGTGGACCAGATCGGCCGACCAGCCTTCGATCTTGCCCGTCGCGACATCGGCGGCCGCCGCCGAAAGTGCGGCGAAGCGGCGGCGATTGTCCGGCCAGTCCTGTCCGGTGCCATCGACATAGGGGCCGCCCTCCCGATCGAAGAGGTGCGGCGCATCGAGCAGCAGCAGGTCGAGCGTGCCGTGCTTTGCAGAAAGGATACGCGCCGGGCCGCCGAACAGGTCGGCATAGGTCGCGACCTCCTTCGCCTTGCCCAGCTTGCGCATGACGGCGGGGTAAGCGGGCAGGATCGATCGCACCTCGATCCCGCGATCGGCGAGCGCGAGGGGCAGGGCGCCCGCGACATCGGCGAGTCCGCCGGTCTTGATCAGCGGATAGAGTTCGGACGTGACGGAGAGAACGCGCATCCGGTCAAGCGTCCAGGCGTTCGATCATGTCGCGGGTGATCAGGCACACCCCCTTTTCGGTGCGGCGGAAGCGCTTTGCGTCGAGGATCGGATCTTCGCCGACGATCAGCCCGCGCGGGATGCGCACCCCCTGGTCGATCACCACCTTGTGCAGCCGCGCCTCGCGCCCGATCACGCAATTGGGCATGATCACCGCTTCTGTGATCGCGGAGAAGCTGTTCACGCGAACATCCGGGAAAAGCAGGCTTTTGTGGAGCGATGCGCCGGACACAATGCAGCCGCCGCCGACCAGCGAAGATGTCGCCGATCCGGTGCGGCCCGCCTCGTTATGGACGAATTTCGCGGGGGGCTGGACCTCCGAATAGCTCCAGATCGGCCAGCTGCGCTCGTAGATGTCGAGATGCGGGACCACGTCGGTCAGATCGATCGACGCCTCCCAATAGGCATCGATCGTGCCGACATCGCGCCAATAGGCTTCGCGCTCGGTCTCCGCGCGGATACAGCTTTGCGAGAAGAGGTGGGCGACCGCCGTCCCGTTCTTGACGATATAGGGGATCAGATCCTTGCCGAAATCATGGTCGGACGCCGCATCGGCGGCGTCTCGGCGAAGCTGATCGGCGAGGAACTTGGTCGTGAAGACGTAGATGCCCATCGACGCCAGCGCGGTATCGGGCTTGCCTGGCATGGCCGGTGGATCGGCGGGCTTTTCGACAAAGTCGACGATCCGCGCATTCTTGTCGATGTGCATCACGCCGAAGCCGGTCGCTTCCATCCGCGGGACTTCGAGGCAGCCGACCGTCACGTCCGCGCCGCTATCGACATGCTGGCGCAGCATCACCTCATAATCCATCTTGTAGATGTGATCGCCGGCGAGAATGATCATGAACTCTGGATCATAAGCTTCTATGATATCAAGGTTCTGATAGACGGCATCGGCCGTGCCCTCATACCATTGCGTCTCCGACACGCGCTGGCTGGCGGGCAGGATGTCGAAGCTTTCGTTGCGCTCGGGGCGCAGGAAGTTCCAGCCGCGCTGGAGGTGCCGGATCAGCGAATGCGCCTTATACTGGGTCGCGACCCCCATGCGGCGAATGCCCGAATTGAGCGCGTTGGACAGGGCGAAATCGATGATCCGCGCCTTGCCGCCGAAATAGACCGCCGGCTTGGCGCGGCGATCGGTCAATTCGAACAAGCGGCTGCCGCGTCCCCCGGCGAGGACATAGGCCATCGCATCGCGGGCGAGCGGTTGGCTGCGGCGCGGGCGCGTATCGGCGGGGGGCATCAGGCGGGCTCCAGCATGATGGTCGAAAGAGGGGGAAGCATAAGCCGCACATGACCGTCGGCATCGGCTGTGACGCTGCCGCCATTGCCCATGCCGGCGCCACCATAAGCGGCGGCATCGCTGTTGACGACTTCGCGCCACAGCCCGCCCTGCGGCAGACGCAGCGCGTAATCGGGGCGGGGAACAGGGGTCAGGTTGGTCGCGACGACGATCGGCTTTTCGCCGGGCGCGCGGCGTTCCCATACGAACACCGAATTGGCGGCATCGTCGGCGACGATCCAGCGAAAGCCTTCGCCCTCGCAATCGCGGGCGTGCAGGGCGGGGCGACCGCGATACAGCTGGTTTAGATCGCGCACGAGGCGGCGGACGCCTTCATGCGCGGGCGCGTCGCGCAGATACCAGTCGAGTGCGCGCGCCTCGCTCCACTCGCTCCGCTGCGCGAATTCCTGGCCCATGAACAGCAGCTTCTTCCCCGGATGGCCCCACATCAACGCATAATAAGCGCGCAGGTTCGCGAACTTCTGCCAATCGTCGCCGGGCATCTTGGCGAGCAGCGATCCCTTGCCGTGGACGACCTCGTCATGGCTGAGCGGCAGGACGAAATTCTCACTGAAGGCATAATGGAGGCCGAAGCGGATATCGTCGTGATGATGGCGCCGATGAACCGGATCGCGCGCCATGTAGCGCAGCGTATCGTTCATGAAGCCCATATTCCATTTGAAGCCGAAGCCGAGCCCGCCTTCGTGGACCGGGTGGCTGACCTTGGGCCAGCTGGTCGATTCCTCGGCGATCGTCATCACGCCCGGATAGCGCCCGTAAAGCTCGCGGTTCATCTGCTGGAGGAAGGACACGGCCTCCAGATTCTCGCGCCCGCCCTTGGCATTGGGGATCCATTCGCCCGCTTTGCGCGAATAATCGAGGTAGAGCATCGATGCGACGGCATCGACGCGCAGCCCGTCGATATGGAATTTCTCGGCCCAATAGAGCGCGTTGTTGACGAGATAGGCGATCACTTCGCGCCGCCCGAAATTGTAGATCGCGGTTTGCCAGTCGGGGTGGAAGCCCTTGCGCGGATCGGCGTGCTCATAAAGCGCGGTGCCATCGAACTGGGCGAGGCCATGTTCGTCGACCGGGAAATGCGCGGGCACCCAATCGAGGATCACGCCGATCCCGGCGCGGTGGCATCCGTCGACGAACCGCGCGAAGCCCTCGGGCCGGCCGAAACGCGCGGTGGGGGCGAACATGCCGATCGGCTGATAGCCCCAGCTCGGATCATAGGGATGCTCGCTGATCGGCAGCAGCTCGATATGGGTAAAGCCCATGTCGACGACGTAGGGAATCAGTCGATCGGCCAGTTCGTCCCACGACAGGAAGTCGCCGTTCGGCCCGCGTTGCCACGATCCGGCATGGACCTCGTAGATCGATAAGGGCTGGCGGCGGATGTCGGCCTGTTGCCAGAAGGCGCGATGCGCCTGGTCGCCCCAGTCGTGCGCCAGCGGGGCCGTCGTGATCGAGGCGTTGGCGGGGCGCAGTTCGGCGCGCTGGCCGAAAGGGTCGGCCTTGAGTGGCAGCGTCTTGCGGTCCTTCGCGACGATTTCGAACTTGTACGGCTCGTCCTCGCCAATGTCGGGGATGAAGATTTCCCAGATGCCCGTGTCGCGGCGCAGGCGCATCGCGTGGCGGGCGCCGTTCCAGTGGTTGAACGATCCGACCACCGACACGCGCCGGGCATTGGGCGCCCAGACGGCGAAATGGACGCCGTGGACGCCTTCATGGACGATCTTGTGCGCGCCCAGCTTGTCGAACAGGCGAAGGTGCGATCCCTCGCCGATATAATAATCGTCCATCGGGCCGAGGACCGGGCCGAAGCTATACGGATCGCCCGACAGCCATTCGGCCTGCGCATTCGCGCACCGATAGCGCAGCGGCCGCGCCTTGCGGATGCTGATCTTGCCTTCGAACAGGCCCGCATCGTCGATCCGGCTGAGCATGCCGATCGATTTCCCCCCGAATGTCAGCGTCTCGACGCTCTCCGCACCGGGGATGAAGGCGCGGGCGATCAGGCCCTTGTCGCCAGCATGGACGCCCAGCACCGCAAAGGGGTTTCCGTGGCGCCCCTCGACGATCGCAGCAATGTCGGAAGGCGAAAGGCTGGTCAGAGAACTTTCCAGATTTCAGAGGCATATTGGCGGATTGTGCGATCGGATGAGAACCACCCCATGCCTGCCACATTTCGAATGGCCTGCGCGCGCCACTGCGGCTGATCGCCCCAGAGCGTGTCCAACTCGCGCTGCGCGGCGTGGTATGCGTCGAAGTCGGCCGCGACCATGAACCAGTCATGGTCGTACAGCCCCTGAATCAGATCGCGATACCGATCGCGATCGTCGGGGGAGAAGACCCCGCTCTGGATCGCGGACAGCGCCTGCGACAATTCGCGCGACGCCTCGATCACCTTGCGCGGCTGATATCCGCCGCTGCGCCATTCGGAAACCTGGGCGGCGGTCAGGCCGAAAATCTTGATATTCTCCGCACCCACATGGTCGCGCATTTCGACATTGGCGCCGTCGAGCGTGCCGATCGTCAGCGCGCCGTTGAGCGCGAACTTCATGTTGCCGGTGCCTGACGCCTCCATGCCCGCGGTCGATATCTGTTCGGACAGGTCGGCCGCCGGCATCATGATCTCGGCCAGCGAGACGTTGTAATTGGGCACGAAGGCGACCTTGAGCATGCCCTGAACTGCCGGATCATGGTTGATCACGCGCGCGACGTCGTTGGCGAGCTTTATGATCAGCTTGGCATTGTGATAGCTCGGCGCCGCCTTGCCGCCGAACAGCTTCACGCGCGGCACCCAGTCGCGTTCGGGATGGCTGCGGATCTGATCGTAGAGCGCGACCGCCTCGACGATGTTGAGCAATTGGCGCTTATATTCGTGGATGCGCTTGATCTGGGTGTCGAACAGGGCGTCGGGATCGATCTTCAGCCCCATGCGATCGCGCAGCAGGTTCGACAGGACAACCTTGTTCGCGCGCTTCACCGCCGCGAACTTCTCCTGAAATGCGCTGTCTTCGGCGAAGGGCTTGAGCGCCTGCAGCGCCTCGGCATCGTCGAGGAAGGCATCGCCGATCGCCTCGCGCAACAGGCTGGTCAGCCCCGGATTGCACTGCATCAGCCAGCGGCGCGGCGTGATGCCGTTGGTCTTGTTGTTGATCCGGTCGGGATAGAGTTTGTGGAGATCGGCGAACACCGTCTCCTTCATCAACTCGGTATGGAGCGCCGAGACGCCGTTGACGCTGTGCGATCCGGCGAAGGCGAGATTGCCCATCCGCACGCGCCGGTCGCCACCCTCATCGATCAGGCTGATCGCGCTGATCGCGCCGTCGTCGAAGCCGCGATCCTTACGCGCCTCGATCAGCAGCTTGGCGTTGATCGCATAGACCAGTTGCATGTGCCGTGGCAGCAGCCGTTCGAACAGCGGCACAGGCCAGCTTTCGAGCGCCTCGGGCAGCAGGGTGTGGTTGGTGTAGCTGAAGGTGCGGCGGGTGACGTCCCACGCCTCGTCGAAGCCCAGATCGTGATGATCGATCAGGATCCGCATCAGTTCGGCGACGGCCACGGCGGGGTGGGTGTCGTTGAGCTGGATCGCTGCCTTGTCGGGCAAGGTGCGCAGATCGCCGAAATATTGGAGGTGACGGCGGGTGATGTCCTGCAGCGAGGCGGAGGAGAAGAAATATTCCTGCCGCAGCCGGAGCTCCTGGCCTGCCGGGGTCGCGTCGGCGGGATAGAGGACGCGCGTGAGCGCCTCGGCCTGGTTGCTTTCCCTGAGCGCGCCGATGTGATCGCCGGCGTTGAAGGCATCGAGCAGGATCGGGTCGATCGGCTGCGCGGTCCACAGCCGCAGCGTGTTGACCCGCTCGCCGCGCCAGCCGACGACCGGCGTGTCATATGCGGTGGCGATGAAGCGATCGTGCGGCTTCCAGTGTCGGGCATGATCGCCCGATCCGTCTGCGGCGGCGAGTTCGACGACACCGCCGAAGCCGATTTCATAGCTCGCCTCGCGCCGTTCGAACTCCCAGTTATTGCCGTGCGCAAGCCAGGTTTCGGGCAGTTCGACCTGCCAGCCGTCCGAAATCTCCTGCCGGAACATGCCGTTCACATAACGGATGCCATATCCGTAGGCGGGCACGTCGACCGTCGCCATCGACTCCATGAAGCAGGCGGCGAGGCGACCGAGGCCGCCATTGCCGAGCGCCGCATCCGGCTCCAGTTCGCGGATCAGATCGATATCGACGCCGAGGGACGACAGCGCCTCGCGCATCGCTTCCATCAGGCCCAGGTTCGACACGGCGTCGCGCATCAGGCGGCCGATCAGGAATTCGAGGCTGAGATAATAGACGCGCTTGGCGCCCGCCTCGTAGGTTTCCTGCGTGCTCGCGATCCAGCTGTCGATGATCCGATCGCGGACGACGAGGATGCTGGCGGCCAGCCAGTCATGCGCCTTGGCGGCGGCGGCATTCTTGCCGATGCGATAGGTAAGGCGCTCGATAATCTCGCCGGCGAGCGTCGCGGGATCGCTGGCGCGCGGGGCGGGTTTGGGCAGGCTCGCGGCGGTGGTCAGGTTCATGAGCGACGATTCCCCCAATGGCCGAAACGAACTATCGCAGGGACAACGCCCGACGGCAAATATGTTGCGGAGCAAAAAGTGGCTAAATGACTAATCCAGCGCAATCGGTAGCAATCCGGGGCTGCGATCACGCTGTCACACCATGTCACCGCAAAGCACCTGCAACATGTTGACACCGGGAGGAGAAATCCCCGGATCATAGGGTCTGCATGGCAGGCTTTCTCTCCGATACTATCCGCTACGGCGTTGTCCGGTCGCTCCGCGCGGCGGCGCATGATGTGCGACTGATCAGCGATATTCCCGAAAAACAGTGCAGGCTCGGGCGCCATCCGAACCTGTCGTCGAAGCGGCATCGGCGGCTCGATATGGTCCGCGCGCGGGGCGTGCTGTTCATCCACGTGCCCAAGAATGCGGGCACCTCGATCTCGCAGCAGCTTTATGGCGAGCAGATCAAGCACGCCTCGGTCCGCTATTACCGGACGGTCGGCGGCGACCTGATGGATCGGGTCAAAAGCTTCTGCATCCTGCGCGATCCGATCGATCGCTTCCTGTCGGCCTATCGCTATGCGATCGATGCGGGGACGAAAGACAACCGCATCTCGCCGCCTTTCTTCAGCGACTATACGGGTTTCCGCCATGTCGGCGACGCGATCGATCATGTCGCAGGTGCGCGGGACATGTTCCGGATCGACCATATCTTCCGCCCGCAGGTCTGGTACGTCACCACCGAACTCGGCAGCATCGGGGTCGATCATGTCGTCCATTATGATGCGCTGGGTGATCTCGCCGCTATCGATCCGGCGTTGCGTGGCGCCGATCGGGTGCGGCTCAATGCCTCGCGCGACATCCCGATCCTGCTCACCCGCGCGCAGCGGGAGGAGATCATGCGGGTCTATGCCCGCGACTATGAACTGATCGAGCGGGCGAAGCGGCTATGGCCCGGAGCGCTCAGAGACCGGCTTCGGCAAGGCGAAGCATGACGAGGGTCGACAGCCGCGCACGCTCCGCCAGGCTGTCGATGATCAGAAATTCGTCCGCCGAATGGATCGCCCCGCCGCGCGCGCCCATCGTGTCGACCACGGGCACCCCGCACGCCGCGATATTGTTGCCGTCGCATACGCCGCCGGTTGCCTTGCGGCCGATCGCGATGCCCAGATCGGTGGCGCTGCGTTCGACCAGAGTGAACAGCTTTTGTGCGCGGGCATCGACCGGCTTGGGCGGTCGGCCGAAGCCGCCGTGGAGGTGGATCGAAACCTCATGCTCGGCCGAGATTTCGGCGATCAGCCGGTCGATCAGGGTGACGGCAATCGCCTGATGCTCGGGCAAAGCGGGGCGCAGATTGACGCGCAGGATCGCGCGATCGGGGACGATATTGTTCGGGCCGCCGCCGTCGATCTTCGCCGGGTTGATCGCCAGCCCCTCGCGCCTGGCCTTCGACAGCCGCAGCGCAAGGTCGGCTGCCGCGACGACGGCGTTCCGGCCGTCCTCCGGATTGCGCCCGGCATGTGCAGCGCGTCCCGTCACGATGATCGAGAAATTGCCGCTGCCCGGTCGCGCACCGGCCAGCGTCCCGTCGGGTAAGGCGGGTTCGTAGGTGAGGGCGGCCAGCTTGCCCCGCGCGGCTTGAGCGATCAGCGCCGCCGAGCCGGGGGAGCCGATCTCCTCGTCCGAGTTGATCACCACCTCATAGCCGACCCGCGATGCCAGCGGGGAGGCGTCGATCCCCACCAGAGCGGCGAGCATCAGCGCGATCCCGCCCTTCATGTCCGCGCAGCCCGGCCCGTTGAGGATCGCGCCATCCTCCAGCGGCGTCACCGTCTGAAACGGGTGATCGATCCCGAACACGGTGTCCATATGGCCGGTGAGCAGCAGTTGAACCGGCGCCGATGGGCGTACCCGGACGTGGAGGTTGCGGCCGAAAGCGACGGGCTGGGCAACCCCGTCCGTATCGATAACCTCGCCCGGCGTCGCATCGAGCAGCCCGACGTCGCCCGGCAGCACCGCAAAGGCATCGGCCAGCAGGCCGGCCATCGTCGCCAGCCCGTCGAGATTGCGTGAGCCCGAATTGATCGCGCTCCAAGCCTCGACCTGCGCGCGCATCGGCGCGGATGCGGCGGCGTCGAGCGCGGGGAGGGGCAGGGTCACAACAGCCGCCCGCCCAGATCGGCGGTCATATCCTCGATCGTGGGCGCTTCGAAGCTCGCAACCGGATAGGCGCAATAATCGGCGGCATAATAAGCGCTGGGGCGATGATTGCCCGATCGCCCGAGCCCGCCGAAGGGCATGTTGCCCGCTGCGCCTGTCGTCGGCCGGTTCCAGTTGACCACGCCGGCCCGCGACCGCGACAGGAAGCGCCGCCACAACTCCTCGTCGTCGCTCAGCAGACCCGCCGACAGCCCGTAGCTCGTCGCGTTGGCTGCCTCGATCGCCGCGTCGAAGGTGGGCACGCGGATCAGCTGGAGGACCGGCGCGAAAATCTCCTCATCGGGCACGTTTATGCCGGTGACGTCGTAGATAGCGGGCGTGACGAACGCCTCACCGCGATCGAGCCGTTCGAAGGGGAGGAGGGGTTTCGCACCATTCGCCTTGAGCGCAGCCACCGCATCGATCGCGCGTTGGGTGGCACCGGTCGAGACCAGCGGCCCCATATAGGGTTCCTCCTCATCATCCCACGCGCCGATCCGCAGGCGTGAGGCGAGGGTGTGGGTCGCCTCGACGATCGCATTGCCGAAGCTCCCTTCGGGCACGATCAGGCGACGCGCGCACGAGCAGCGCTGGCCGGTGGTGACGAAGGCCGACTGGACGATCGCAGCCGCCGAAGCATCGCCATCGCCCCACGCGATCAGCGGGTTGTTACCACCGAGTTCGAGCGCGAGGATCAGGTGCGGGCGATCGACGGTCGCGCGGCGGAAATGCGCGCCGGTCGATGCCGCGCCGGTGAACAGAAGCCCGTCGATATCGGCATCGATCAGCGCCGCGCCCTGATCACGTCCACCCAGCACGATCTGAAAAATGTCGTCGGGCACGCCGGCGACCTGGAGCAATCGCGCCATGTTCCGGCCGGTTAGCGGGCATTCCTCCGATGGTTTGAAGATCACCGCATTGCCCGCGAGCAACGCGGGAACGATGTGGCCGTTGGGCAGATGGCCGGGGAAGTTGTACGGCCCCAGTACGGCCATAACGCCATGCGGTTTGTGGCGCAGGACGGCGCGGCCGAAGCCGGTCGTCGCCTCGCGCGTGCCCGCCCGTTCGGCCTGCGCGGCGATCGACACCTCGACCTTGCCGATCATCGAGGCGATTTCGCCGCGCGTTTCCCACAGGGGCTTGCCTGTCTCGCGTGAGATATCGCGCGCCAGCCCCTCGGTCTCGGCCTTGAGCGCCTCGGCATAGCGGCGGACGATCGCGATGCGATCTTCCAACGGCGTTTCGGCCCAGCCCGGCAGCGCCGCACGGGCGCGATCGACCATCGCAGGGATCGCGACGATGGGTGTTTCCTCGCCTTCCCATACCATCTCGCCAGTGGCCGGATCGATCGACCGCATCATAGCCGCACCCTCATCACATCTCCCGCCTTCAGCCCCAGCAGGTCCGCATCGCTCGCGCGGATCAGCGCCCTTTCTCCATCGACCGCCACGGCGACGCGCGCGGCCCGGAAGCCTGTGGCGCTGTCCGTCGAAGCGATCGCTTCCTCGGCCTCGCCCGGATCGCCGATCGCGACCGTGCAGCGGCGGGTCCGCTCGATCGTGGTGATGCTGTCGCGCGGTGCGGAATAGGTCGGGCCGCCGTCGAAGATGTCGATCAGCCCCGATCCACGGAACCCTTCCTGCTCCAGCATCGCGCGGGCGGCCTGGCCCTCGACATGAACCTTGCCGATCGCATCGCGCGCGGCCTCGTCGATCAGTTCGACGTAGATCGGGTGGCGCGGGGCGAGATCGAGGATGAACTGGCCGTCGGTCGACATCACCATATGATCGGCCTGATCGAAGGGCAGGCGGAAGAATTTGCTCGCGACCCCCTCCCAGAACGGACAGGTGCCGTCGGGCGCGAAATAACCGCGCAGTTCGGCCATCACCGTTTCGGCGAAACGCGATTTCTCCGCCCCGATCAGCATGTAGCGCGATCGTGCGAGCAGGCTCCCGGCACCGCCGCTGCGCCGTTCGGGACGCAGATAGAGCGATCCCACCTCGGTCCACCCGGCGCATTCGTTGACGAGCACCAGCGCCTGATGATCGAAGCGGGTCGCGATCGCGGAAGAGAATTGAGCGAGCGTCATCACCCGAAACGAGAAATGCGGCCGCCCGACGCCGACGCCCGCGCGCACGCCGCACAGCCCCTCGACCCGACCCGTCTCGCTGTCCTCCAGCATCAGCGTGTACCACGCCTCGCGCGTCGGCACGGTGCCGGCGAAGCTTTGTTCGGACAGGGTGAGGCGGGCGAGCAGGGTCGCTTCATCCTCGGGCAGGCTTGTGAAGCCGCGTCCGGACAGGATCGCCAGCTCCATCAGCGCATCGAGATCGGCAATTACCGCCGGGCGGACGAACAGCATCGCGTCTTGTGCCTCAAACCGGAACCGAAAGCCAATGGTCGAGCGCGTCATGCGCCGCGCCCACCGCCGCCCAGAGCGCCGGATCGATCAGATCGGCAGCGTCGATCGTCTCGGGCCAATGGGCTTCGACCAGCTTCGCCAGACTATCCCAACGACAAGGGCGCAGCAGGAAGCGTGGGTCGATCGCGGCCTTTGCGGCGTCGGATACCGGCACGCGTAGCCGCAAACAGGCCGGGCCGCCGCCGTTGCGCATGCTCTCGCGCACATCGACGATGATCGCTTCGACGATGGGATTGTCGCCGGTAATGGCCGCGTCGATCGCCGCGCGGACCGATGCGACCGCCTGCGTCTCGGCGGGCAAGACGAGCGCCATCCCGCCGGCCGGAAGCGTCACCAGTTGCGAGTTGAACAGATAGGAGGATACCGCTTCTTCCAGCGTCACGCCCGCCGTCTCGACCGCGACGAAACCCGGAACCGATGTAGCGAGCGCCGCGAACAGAGCATCGCGATCCTCGAACGCCTGCGGGTGGGCGAACAGCACATTTTCATTGGCGACCGCGACGACATCGTTGTGGAAGGCGCCGGCCTCGATCGCTTTGCGCGACTGGAGGGTATGGATTTCCATGCTCACGCCCGCGAGCCGCGCCACGGCTTCGCCAGCGCGGCGCGACTGGCGTTCGGGAAAGCAGCCGCCGCGTGGTTCGCCATGAACGAAGACATTGGCGCCTTCCGCGCCGTGGCTTGCCGTGAGCCGCATATGGTTGGCCGCGCCTTCGTCGCTGAAATGCGGGGTGGCCGGCAAAGCGGGGTGAACGGCGAAATGGCGGCTGTCGGCGAAAATCGTCGACAGCGCGGCAAAGGTGTCGGCGGCCTCGAACGAACGGTGGAGCATCGTCGCGAGATTGGCGGTGACGAGGTGGACGCGCCCGTCGCCGGCATCGGGCGCGGCAATCACGGTTGCGGCGTTCGCAGCCCACATGGCCGAGGCTGAGCAGGCATTGTTGAACAGCACGGGATCGCTGTCCGCCGCCTCCCTCAGCACCTCGACATCACTGCCCGCAAAACCCAGCGTACAGAGCGTTGCGACCGCGGGGCGACGGGGTGGGGGGATGAAGCCCTGTGCCAGCCCGCGATCCATCAGCAGCCGCATCTTGGCGAGCCCCTGCAGCGCGGCTTCGCGCGGGCGCGAAATCGCTCCGGCATTGTTGGCGCTCGCCAGATTGCCGGCCGACAGCCCCGCATAATTGTGAATGGGGCCGATCAGCCCGTCGAAGTTGATTTCGGTCGCGCTCATGCTGGTCAGCTCAGAAGGGGAAGTGGGTGATGTCGTCGCCTGCGGTGAGGCCGAGGGTGGCGGCGGAAGTCGGATCGATCGCCATGCCGTCAGTCGCCCGTCCGCGGGTCGCGCGGAAGGATCGGCCGTGGCCGGTCGCGATCAGGCTCTCGGTTCCACCGTCCAGGATCGCGCTGATCGGGCCACCATGCGCCTCGCCGATCCCGCGCAGCGCGTCGGTCGCGGCGATCAGGGTCGGGCCGGCGTCGAAAATGTCGACATAGCCTTCGTCGATAAAACCTTCCTCGGCCAGCAGGGTCACGGCCGCGCGGCCATCGTCGTGGACACGGCCGATCGCGGCCTGCGCCTCATCGGGCAACATGTTGGTGTAGATCGGGTGGCGCGGGCCGAGATCGGCGATGAACTGGTTGCCCGTAATCCCGTTGATCCGATCGGCCTCCGCAAAATCCATCGCGTAGAAGCGCCCGCCGACGGCATCCCAGAAAGGCGACGTGCCATCCTTCAGATAGCCGCGCAAATCGGCGATCGTCCGATCGGCAAAGCGCGCGCGATCGCGCGCGATCAGCAGATAGCGGCTGCGCGCCATCAGCCGGCCATAAGCGCCGCCACGCAAGGCCGGGTCGATCATCAGGCCGCCAACCTCGGTCGCGCCCTCCAGATCGTTGACGAGGGTGAGGACGTCGAAGCGGACCATCCTGCCGTCCAGGCTCGACCGCTGGGTCATCCGGCCGATCCGGTAGCTGTAGAAGGGCCAATCGACCCCGGTGCGCGGAAAAACCATCCCTGTGCCGCGCACTTGACCATCGACCTCAAGCAGCAGCAGGATCGCGCCCGACAGATCGTCGCCGTCGAGCAACGCGTCGCTACGCGCGATCCTGTCCGCCAGCGCGGCTTTGTCGGCCGGCAGGTTGGTAAGTCCCGGCCCCGCAGAGATTGCGAGGGCGAGGAGTGCATCCAGATCGGCTTCGATCGCGGGGCGGATGAACGTCGCCATCCGCGATGTCTGCCCCCCGGCGACCCAATTGTCGAGCCACCGCAAGAGTGCGGCGAACAGCATCGATCGTGCCGGTAACGTCTGGCGATCCTGTCTCGTTATAATCCATTGCCGGGAGGCTTTGGCTTATTCGAAGCTTTTCAGATTATAGTCTCCGTTGAACTTTTCTGTTAGTCGCGGATTGGCGAAATTTCGTCGGGTGTTTGTGGGGCGTAAGGTCGACATGGCTGGATCAGATATGGGGCTCGCGTCCCAATCGATGCGGGTCGGCTTCCTGCGCCTCCTGGCTCTGTTGCTTGCGGTCGCGCTCGTCAGCACCGCGATCCTCGTCGGTAGCGCCGAATATTTCGCGCGCGATCAGGCCAAAAGGCAGATGGCGGAAACCGCGCGGGCGCTGTCGCGCGTGCTGGATGGCGATTTTGCGCGGCACGAGGCGCTGTTGCGGGCGCTGTCGCAATCGCCCAGCGTCGCGGCGCACGATTGGGAGGCGGTCGATGCGCAGGCGCGCGCCTCGCTGCGCACGCCCGATGCCTGGATCGTGGTGGGCGATCGCAACGGTCGTCAGGTCGTCAACACGAAGCTACCCCGCGGGGCGAAGCTGCCAGTCGGCGGCGATCCGGACTGGATCTGGCCAATTCTCGATCGTGGCGAAACGCATCTGTGCAACCTGACGCACGGCCTGATCGAACGAGACATCATCTGCGTCGATGTGCCGGTGATCGAGAATGGCCGGGCCGCCTATTATATGTCCGTCATCATGCGGCCGCATGCCCTGCAGCCGCTGTTCGAGCGGCAGCGTCTGCCCGACGACTGGTACGGATCGATCATCGACAGCAAGGCGACGCTCGTCTGGCGAAGCCGCGAACCGACGAAGTTCGTGGGGCGTGCGGCGACTGACGACGTGCGACGGGCATTTGCAGCGGCCGATGAGGGCGTGATCGCGTCAGTCTCGCTCGATGGGGTCAGGACATATGCGGCTTACAGCCGATCCCCGGTCAGCCGCTGGACTTTCCTGGTCGCCGCTCCGCGTGAGCAACTCGATGCCGGTATCTGGTCGACGCTGATCCTGGCGGCGATCGTCGTTACGTTGCTGATGCTGGTGGGCGGTATCGTCGCCTATCGCTGGGGCCGGCGTGCGTCGCGGGGTGTAGAGGCCGTCGCCCGCAGCGCCAAGGCTTTGGGCGCGCGCGAGGCGTTTGCGCCGCCCGCGACACGGATCGCCGAACTCGATGCGATCGGCGCCGCTCTGGCCGAGGCCGACCAGAATCTGCGCGAGCGCGATCAGGCGCTGGCCGCGCTCAACGCCTCGCTCTCGCAGCGGGTCGAGGATGCGTTGGCCGAGCGCGAGCGCGTTCTGGCGCAACTGCACGAGGCGCAAAAGCTTGAAACACTCGGCCGGCTGACGGGCGGCGTGGCGCATGATTTCAACAATCTGCTCGCTCCCGTCATGGGCGCGCTCGATCTGCTGCAGCTTCGCCACGGCACCGATCCCAAGAGCGGGCGGCTGATCTCCGCCGCATTGGCGAGTACCGAGCGCGCCAAGACGCTTGTTGTGCGCCTGCTCGCCTTTGCCCGCCGCCAGTCGCTCCAGCCGCGCCCGGTCGATCTCGGCGCGCTGGTGCTGGGGATGAGCGACCTGCTCCAGCGCTCGCTCGGATCGACGATCGAGGTCAAGATCGAGACGCCGGAGGCTCCGGCGGTGGCGCTTGTCGATCCCAACCAGCTTGAACTCGCGCTCCTCAACCTCGCGATCAACGCGCGCGACGCGATGCCCGAAGGCGGGCCGCTGCTGTTTCGCGTGGTCGACGAGACCGAGGATTTCGTCCGTATCGAGGTGATCGATGGCGGCGAGGGGATGGACGAGGCGACGCTGACGCGCGCGATCGAACCCTTCTTCACGACGAAGGAGCAGGGGCGCGGCACCGGCCTTGGCCTCTCGATGGTCGACGGGTTGGCCGCACAGTCGGGCGGTTCCTTTACGCTGAGCAGCCGTGTCGGCGCGGGCACGATCGCCACGCTGCGCTTCCCGCGCGCCGAATTGCCCGAGGCGAGCTTTGTCCCAGCCGAGGCCATTCCCGAGCCGATCGAACCCGGCCGGGTGCTGCTGGTCGACGATGAAGAGATGGTGCGGCGGGGCAGCGCCGAACTGCTGGAGGGGCTGGGCTACCAGACGGTTCAGGCCAGTTCGGGCGCAGAGGCGCTTCGCAAGATCGCCGAAGGGCCGGCATTCGATCTGCTGATCAGCGACTATCTGATGCCCGGCATGAACGGCGCGACCCTGATCGCCGAAGTGCGCAAGATGGCGCCCAAGCTGCCGGTCGTCCTCGTCACCGGCTATGCGGCGCCCGATCTCGATCTCCCCGGCATCTCGATCCTCGCCAAGCCTTTCCGTCAGCGCGACCTGGCGATCAGCATCACTGAGGCACGCAATCTGGCGGCCGGGCTTTGACGAAGGCGGATGGGGAGGGACTGTCCGATCGGCGCGGGCTGCTGATCGCGATTGCAGTCGGAACCCTGTTGTCCTTCGCGATGACGGGGCAGGTGGCGGGTTTTCGCAACAACATCTTCCACCTGCCGATCCTCGCCGGCCTTTCTGATCTGCCGCAGTTCGCCGGCGATCCTTATGTCCAGAGTCTGCGTTATTATTCGTCGGGCTTCTGGCAGAGCCTGCACGGTATCGCGCCGGGCCATGCCGGGCTGATCCTGATCGACATGTTGGCCGTGGTGTCGCGGGCGGCCTGCATCACCGCCTTCCTGCTCTGCGCCGACGCGATCGGGATAAGCGAGCGGCGCGAGCGGCTGTTGTTCGTGACGTTGCTGGCCTTTTCCAGCGTGGCCAACGGCTATTCGTCGGCTGGGTCGCACGGGCTGTTCATCAACAGCTTCACGCATAGCGAGTTCGCCAATGCGTCGATGCTGCTGTCCTTATGGTGCGCGTGGCGCGGTCGTTTCTTCGGCGCCTTTGCGTGGAATGGCGTCACCTTCTTCCTCAATGCCTTCATGGCGGTGTGGATGGCATTGCCGCTGCTGGCGGTCGCGGCGGTGTTGCTGAAGCGGGGCGATGTCGCGCCGAAGGTCATGGCGCTGCGCATGGTGACGGGCTTCGGCGCCTTCCTGCTGATCGCCGCGCCTGCTCTGCAAGGGTTTCTCGGCAATCCCGAACTCGGCAGGCCGATGGACCATGATTTTCTGGCCTATCTGCGCGAATATTTTCCCGAGCATTGGCTGATTGACGGATCGACCCCGCGGTCGATCGCGGTGTTGTTGCTGACGGCGATGACGGGGCTGACGGCCGCGTGGCGACTGGCGCAGGTCGATCGGCGCGCCGGCCTGCTTCTCGCTGCATTGGCGGGCTTCGTTGTCGATTGGCTTGCGGGTGCCTTCGTGCCGCTGGTGGCACCGATGCCGATGTTCATCAACCTGCAGTTCCTGCGCGGCGGCGGCGGCATCTTCCTGCTCGCAGCGCTCGCGCTGGCCGCGCTGACGGTCGTGGTTGCGCGCGATCAGGGGCAGGGGCGGCGTATCTGGGCACCTCTGCTGGCCCTTGGCAGTTGCACCGTGCGGCATCTGCTGCCGATCGCGCTGCTCGCCAGCCTGCTATTTCGAGTGCGTCTGCCTGCGACAGTCGTCCGGTTGCGGCTCGATATCGCGATGACGATCGCGCTGCTGCTCGTCTGGTCCGCGCTTATCGTTCGGCAGGCGCGTGAGAATGCGGCCGAGCGCGCCGATATCGCGGCCTGGACCGCGATCGGCGATTGGGCGCGGGCGCACAGCGCCCCCAACGACCGCTTCCTGATCCCGATCGCCAACATCGTCTTCGTCGATCCGCCCTACAAGCCTGCAGAGCCGGGACAGGGCGCGCTCGTCGAAGGGTTCGAGGTGTTCTCGACCATATCGGAGCGATCGACCTTCGTGGACGTCCGTTCCGGAGCGGCGGCTTTATGGACGCCGAGCTATTATCTGCCGTGGCGTCGCCGCGTCCTCGCGGTCATGTCGCTCGCGAACCACGATCAGAGGCTGGCTTTCGCGGCGATGCATGGCCTCGCCTATGTCGTCGATCGTTGTGGATCGTCCGATGCGTTGTTCGCGGCCGGCGGTCGCTGCGTCTATCGCGCGATCCCGCCTCAGCGCAGGCAGTTCGCCAGGCCGTATCGCTCGACCTGACCGATTCGCCGCGCGATGCGATCGCCATAGCGGCGGGTGAAACCGGTAGGGGCGATCGCGCCGCGTTTCTTCGGCAGCGGCAGCACCGCGGCGATCCGCGCGGCCTCGCTACGGCTTAGGCGCGAGGCATCGTGGTGGAAGTAGCGCATCGCCCCGGCATTGGCGCCATAGGTGCCGATCCCGGTCTCGGCGATGTTGAGATAGACTTCCATGATCCGCTGCTTGCCCCAGATCAACTCGATCAGGACGGTGAACCAGGCCTCCAGCGCCTTGCGCGCATAGCCGCCGCCTTGGAACAGGAAGGCGTTCTTCGCGGTCTGCTGGCTGATCGTGGAGCCGCCGCGGATCTTGCGCTCGCCCTCGATATTGCTGACGAGCGCCTTCTGTATCGCCCCGAAATCGAAGCCGTTATGTTTGCAGAAATTGCCGTCCTCGGCCGCGATGGCGGCAAGCGGCATGTTGCGGTCCATGTCGGACAGGCTCATCCAGTCCTTCGTGATTCCCCGCCCGCCGCCCGCATTGGCGATCATCGTCACTGTCACCGGCGGCGGCACGAAGCGGTAGAGCAGCACCCACAGCACCGACACGGCGACGAAGATCAGGATCGCACGACCCAGCCAGCCGAGGGCGCGGCGCGGGAAGGACTGTTTTGATGCGGAGGAACGCTTGGCCATAGGTCGGCGATCACGATTAGCAGCGGCGGATATTTCGGCAAGCGGGCGCGTTCAGCGGCGAAACGATCCGGAGGGGATGCCGATGCGAAAGTGGGCGATGGCGTTTGTGGCATGCACGATGCCCTTCGCCGCGCAGGCGGCCGATTTGCGCGATTATTGCACCGATCGTCCGGGCATCGGCAATCCGCCCTGCATCGTCGACAAGGGGCATGTCTCGGTCGAAGTCGGGCTGGCCGACTGGACCCTCGATCGGACCACCGACGAACGCGACAGCCAATATCTGTTCGGCGGCGCGCTGGTTCGCTTGGGGCTCACCGAGACGACCGAAGTGCAGCTCGGTTGGGACGGTTTCGGCATCGACCATGATCGCGACCGGACGAACGGCGCGCGATCTTCAGCGCATCGGGCCGGCGACATGACCGTCGCGATGCGCCAGAGCCTGAGCAATCCGGACGGCTCCGGCTTTTCACTGGCGGTTCAGCCTTATGCGACCCTGCCGGTCGGGCGTCAGCCGATCGGGGCGGGGGATTGGAGTGCGGGCCTGCTCGTTCCGCTGAATTATCAACTCAGCGAGCATCTGAAGTTCGAAGCCATGCCCGAGGTTGATGCGGCGGTCGACGAGGACGGGCATGGACGCCACCTTGCTTTCGGCAGCGTCGTCGGCTTGACCGATGAGATCAGCGAGGCGGTGACGGCGTCGATCGAGATGCAGGCGTTGCGCGATCGCGATCCCACAGGGCACGCGACGATGATGCTCGCCGGCCTGTCGCTGGGCTGGCAGCCGAACGACAACCTGCAGCTCGATATCGGCTCCAATGCCGGGCTCAATCACAACAGCCCCGACGTCGAACTCTATCTGGGCGTCTCGCGCCGCTTCTGAAACAAAAAAGGGCGGGGCACCATCGGCGCCCCTCCCATATTTTCCGTCGTCTGTCGCGATTACATCGCGGGCAGAAGTCGCTTCTCGCCCGCGAGGCGGACCATCGCCTTCTGCAGCTTGTCGAAGGCGCGAACCTCGATCTGGCGAACCCGCTCGCGGCTGACGCCATAGACCTGGCTCAGTTCTTCGAGCGTCTTGGGCTCGTCGACCAGGCGGCGCTCGACCAGAATGTGCTTCTCACGGTCGTTGAGCGCGGCCATCGCCTCTTCGAGCATGTTGTGGCGCAGACTCTTTTCCTGCGCCTCGGCGACGCGGGTGTCCTGCAGCGGCTCGTCATCGACCAGCCAATCCTGCCACTGACCTTCGCCATCCTCGCGCATCGAGACGTTGAGCGACGTATCGCCGCCCATCGCCATGCGGCGGTTCATTGAGGTCACTTCCTCCTCGGACACGCCGAGATCGGTCGCGATCTTCTTCAGAACCTCGGGATTCAGATCGCCATCCTCGAACGCGTCGAGCTTCGACTTCATCCGGCGCAGGTTGAAGAACAGCTTCTTCTGCGCTGCGGTGGTGCCCATCTTCACCAGGCTCCACGACCGCAGGATATATTCCTGGATCGACGCCTTGATCCACCACATCGCATAGGTGGCGAGGCGGAAACCACGATCGGGCTCGAACTTCTTCACGCCCTGCATCAGGCCGATATTGCCTTCGGAAATCAGCTCGTTCGTCGGAAGGCCATAGCCGCGATAGCCCATCGCGATCTTCGCCACGAGGCGAAGGTGCGAGGTAACGAGGCGCGTGGCCGCTTCCGGATCGCCATGCTCTTGAAAGCGCTTGGCGAGCATATATTCTTCTTCGGGCTTCAGCATCGGGAACTTCCGAATCTCTGCGAGATATCGGTTGAGGCTCTGCTCACCGCCGAGGGCCGGAATCGTCGCCGGGACGTTCTTGCCGCTAGCCATGATCGATCAAACTCCCTTTAGTACGGAACGAGTCGAAATCGGCTCTTTCCTCGATGTTTCTGATAGCATGAGTTCGCTGAACAGATGCTGCATATCCTGCGGACAATCACTATCGAACCGTAAAGCCTCGCTTGTGATCGGATGGACGAAGCCCAGAACGGCCGCGTGGAGCGCCTGCCGCTTGAAGTCCAAACGAGCGAGCGTTTCGCGATGTTCCGGCCGACTGCGCCCATATGTTTGATCGCCGAGTAGCGGGTGCCCCAGCGACGCCATATGGACACGCACCTGATGGGTGCGGCCGGTTTCCAGCCGGCATTCGACCATCGCCGCCTTCTTGAGCTTCTGCACCGTCCGATAATGGGTGACGGCATGCTTGCCGCGCCCTTCGGGGACGATCGCGATCTTCTTGCGATTGGCGTCCGATCGGGCGAGCGAGGCGCGAACTGTGCCATCTGCCGGATTGGGCCAGCCCGCGACGATTGCCAGATAGCGCCGGTCGATGCTGTGCTTGGCGAATTGCCCCGCCAGCCCGACATGCGCCGGATCGGTCTTGGCCGCCACCATCAGGCCGGACGTATCCTTGTCGATCCGGTGGACGATCCCCGGCCGCTCGACACCGCCGATGCCCGACAGGCTGCCCCGGCAATGGTGGAGGAGGGCGTTGACCAACGTTCCGTCCAGATTGCCCGCAGCGGGATGGACGACCAAGCCGGCGGGCTTGTCCACCACGATCAGATGCTCGTCCTCGAACACGACGTTCAGCGGAATTTCCTGCGCTTCGTTATGCGCGGGCGCGGGATCGGGAACCGAGACGGTATAATTGGTGCCGGGACGCACCTTGGCAGCGGGATCGCGGGCGAGCGCGCCGGTGTCGGTAGCGACCTGCCCGGACGAGATCAGCGCCTTCAGCCGCTCGCGCGACAGGGTCGGGATCAGCACCGCGAGGGTGCGGTCCAGCCGCCACCCTTCGGCATCGGTTGGCACGGTTGCCAGCAATGTCGATTTCCCCCCGGTCATCGTTTACGGAGATGGGCATGAATCTCCGGATTTCAAGGGCTCTGCTGGATGAGATCGTGCAATGGGCAGCGCGCGATCCCGATGTCGAAATCTGCGGCCTGTTGCTGGGTTCGGGCAGCGATGTCGAAGCCATCCGGCCATGCGCCAATATCGCCGACGAACCCGCCCGGCGCTTCGAGATCGACCCGGCCGCCTTGTTCACTGCGCACAAGGCCGCGCGCCGTGGCGAGGCACCGGCGCCGATCGGCCATTATCACTCGCATCCGTCGGGCAGCGCCGAACCCTCCGCCTGCGATGCGCAGGCGGCCGAACCGGGGAGCCTCTGGCTGATCGTGGCCGGGCAGGATGTGTGTGCCTGGATCGCGCGGCCGGGTGGGGCGCGACACGATATGTTCGACGAAGTGACGATATTGTCCGGCGACGGGCCGTCTGCGCCCTGATGGGCCGGCTTGCCTAAGCCGCGACTAACCGTCACAAGAGCGCCCCTGAGTTTCACCCAAGGGCGGCCGGGCATCGTTTCGGGCGCGACAGCGATAAAGGACGGATAGGATGGCGAGCAGAGCTGCGGAATTCGCAAGTCTGCTATGTTCGCGCCTGTGCCATGATCTGCTCTCCCCGGTCGGCGCGCTCAACAACGGGCTCGAGCTTCTGGCCGATGAGACAGATCCCGAAATGCGCGCCCGCTGCATGGAATTGCTGGCCGAGAGCGCAGCGGCGACCGCGAACAAGCTGAAGTTCTTCCGCCTCGCTTTCGGCGCCGCCGGCGGCTTCGGCGAAATGGTCGACACGCGGGAGGCGCGCGCGGCGATCGAAGGGCTGCATGGCCCCTCCAGCCGCGTTCAGATCGGTTGGATGGTCGACGAGGGCGCCCGGCCGAAGAACGCGATCAAGATCCTGCTCAACCTCGCGCTGATCGCGGGCGACGCGCTGGTGCGTGGCGGCCGGCTCGATATCGGCGCGGAGGGCAGCGAGATCGTGCTGCGCGCCGAAGGGCCGCGCATCGTGCTCGACCCCGAACTGCGCAACGCGCTGCTGGGCGAAGCCGACGAGGGGCTGATCAGCCCGCGTGCCGCGGCGGCCTGGCTCGTCCACCTGCTCGTTCAGGAAGAGGGCGGCGAGGTTCAAGTGTCTGAAGTGGAACCAGGGGTTCTACTAATGGGCGTCGCTCTGCCGGCTAAATAAACCGCTTCTTTACCATCTATCTGCCATCAGCGGCCCGATATCCGTTCGGGAAGGGCATGATGGACGACCTGCTCAGCGACTTCATCGCTGAAACGCGCGAAACGCTCGAAGCAATCGCCGGGGAAATCGTGGCGTGGGAAGCCGCGCCCGAGGATCGCTCGCGTCTCGATTCGATCTTCCGCTTCGTGCACACGGTGAAGGGAAGCTGCGGCTTTCTCGATCTGCCGCGTCTCGAACGCCTCAGCCATGCCGCCGAAGACGTTCTGGCCGATGTGCGCGACGATCGCCGCAAGCCCGATGCCGCACTCGTCACCGCCGTTCTCGCGATCATCGATCGCATCGCCGAACTCACCAACGCCATCGACAACGGCCAGACCATGCCCGACGGCGACGATCAGGCCCTGATCGCCGCGCTCAGCGAAGTCGAAACCAGCGCGGTTGAGGAGGAGGAAGACGCCCCCGCCACGACCGTCGCCGCACCCGCCAACCGCAGCGTCGCGCGCAGCATCCGCCTGCCTGTCGACCTGCTCGATCGGATGATGGCGGGCGTTTCGGACATGGTGCTCGCCCGCAACGAATTGTCGCGCAAGCTGCGCGAAGTCGGCATCCAGTCGGGCATCGAAGTCGCCTTCGAACGACTGTCGCTGTGCATCGCCGAGATGCGCGATTCGATCACGCGCACCCGCATGGCGCGGATCGAACATCTGTTTACGGCGCTGCCACGCCTCGTCCGCGATATTTCGTCCGAACTGGGCAAGCAGGTGACGCTGCGTATCGACGGCGGCGACGTCGAACTCGATCGCGAGATGATCGAGATGATCCGCGATCCGCTGACCCACATCGTCCGCAACGCGATCGATCATGGCATCGAAAAGCCTGAGGATCGCGCGGCCGCCGGAAAGGCTGCGATCGGCGCGCTCGATGTCTGCGCGCGGCAGGTGGGCAACCATATCCTGATCGAAATCGTCGATGACGGGCGCGGGATCGACGCCGATCGCCTCGTCCGCAAGGCGATCGACAACGGCGTCATCACTGAGGACGCGGCCGCCCGTATGGGCTGGGATGCCAAGCTCCAGCTGATCTTCTCACCCGGCCTTTCGACCGCGCAGGCTGTGACGGCGATTTCGGGACGAGGCGTCGGCATGGACGTGGTTCGCGCCAATGTCGAAAAGATCGGTGGCGCGGTCGAGGTCGACAGCATGCCAGGCCGCGGCGTCCACCTGACGATGCGCGTTCCTATGACGCTCACGATCATCCCCGCGCTGACGGTCAGCTGCGGCGGACAGCATTTCGCGATCCCGCGTTCGGCGATCGACGAGATCGTTCGCGTCGGCGGCGACGCGGTGCGCCCCGCCAAGCTGGGTGGCGCCGACGTGGTGTTCATCCGCGGCGTTCGCCTGCCCGTGGTCGCGCTGGCCGACGTGATTGGCGCTGAAGACGCCGGGCAACGCGGCAACATGGTCGTCCTCAAGCTGTCGGGCGGCAATCGCTATGCGCTCGCGGTCGAGGCGGTTCACGATCATGAGGAACTGGTGGTGAAGCCCGCTGCGCCGATCGTCATGGCGTGCGGCATCTATGGCGGCACCACCTTGCCCGATAACAGCCGCCCGATGCTGCTGCTCGACATCGCGGCGATCGCCGAGCGTGCGGGTGTCGACTGGAAATCGGGCAGCCGCGATCATGCCGAGGAGCATGTCGAGGCGGTCGTCGAACAGCATGATCCGATCCTGCTGTTCCGCGATCTGGACGGCACCGAGCGCGCGATCCCGCTGGCGCTGGTCGAACGGATCGAGGATTGCTTCGCCGGCGCGATCAGCGAGCGGGGCGGGCGGGTCCGCCTGGTCCACGAAGGCCGCATGATCCCGCTGCTCAGCTGCGGCGTGCCGATCACCGGCCCGAAGGTTCGCGTGCTGCGAATGAACGACGGCACGGCCGAAATCGCTTATGCGATCGATACCGTGATCGATATCGCCCCGGTCGAGGTCATCCTCGATCGCGTCGCCACGCCGGGCCTCGTTGCCGGCGTGATGCTGGTCGAGGATCGTCCCGTCGAGATGCTCGACAGCTTCTGGATGTTCGCCGAGGTCGCGCAGCCGCAGACCCCCGTCGACATGAAGCCGCTCTGCCTGCTTGCTGACGACGATGCCTGGACCCGCAAGGTGCTGGCGCCGCTGGTCGAAGCCGCGGGCTATCGCGTCGCTTTCGAAGAGAAGGGCGTGACGCCCGATCTGGTGATTGCCGGCGAAGCATCTACCGCCTCGTCCGAAGCGCCACTGGTGCGCCTGCGTACAACGTCCGAACCGGCCGACGCCGCCGATGCCAGCCTGTGGCGCTATGATCGCCCGGCGCTTCTGGCCGAACTTCAACGCCATCGCACCCGTAGGAACGCCGCATGATGACCGATCTCTACCTGATCGTGGAAATCGACGGTCAGAAGGCGGTGCTGCCGGCCAGCTGCATCGAGTCTGTCGTGGAAATGGGGGAGGTGACCCCCGTTCCCTGTGCGCCACGCCATGTGCTGGGCCTGTTCGCGCTGCGCAGCCGGGTGATGACGGTGATCGACACGCGCGTCGCGCTGGGTGCCGAGGTTCGCGCAGGCGGCCGCGGCGCGCAGGCGGTGATCGTGACGATGGGCGATCATCTCTACGGCTTCCTCGTCGATCACGTCGACGATGTGGTCGCGATCGACGGCGCCCCGGCGCCGGCTCGCGCGCTGCTCTCGCCCGGTTGGGCGGCGATGAGCGCCGGTGTGCTCGAACATGAAGGGGTGCCGGTGATGCTGCTCGATGTCGATGCGCTGATCGGCGGAGAGAAGGCCGCTCTCGCCGCGTGATAGCGCGTTAACCGGTCGCTTACCGCCGTTGGATATGATCCAGCGGATTTCAAATACGTACGGAACGCCGCATGAAGACCTGCCTCGTCGTCGATGATTCCAAGGTGATCCGCAAGGTCGCCCGCCACATATTGGAAGGGCTGAGCTTCAGCGTGGACGAAGCCGGTG
Organism: Sphingomonas crocodyli; assembly: GCF_004005865.1. Classification (NCBI taxonomy): domain Bacteria; kingdom Pseudomonadati; phylum Pseudomonadota; class Alphaproteobacteria; order Sphingomonadales; family Sphingomonadaceae; genus Sphingomonas; species Sphingomonas crocodyli. The sequence continues at coordinate 2,266,675 of NZ_SACN01000001.1, read as the reverse complement.
ACGGGCGCGAGGCGCTCGATCGCTGCCAGAGCTCGCCGCCCGACGTCATCCTGCTCGACTGGAACATGCCCGTGATGAGCGGGATCGAATTCCTGCGCGCGCTGGGTCAGACCGAGATCGCGCGCCGTCCCAAGATCGTATTCTGCACCACCGAGGACGATGTCGGCCACATCCGCGCCGCGATCGATGCGGGCGCCGACGAATATATGATGAAGCCGTTCGATCGCGCGACGATTGAAAACAAGCTGCAGATCGTGGGCGTCGCCTGACATGGCATCGGCGGGCGCCGAACGCGGACAGCGAAGGGCGCCCGGCGGCAACAGGATCGCGGCGGTGCCGCCGCCGATCCGCATCCTCCTTGTCGACGACTCGCTGGTCGCGCGCACCGTGCTCGCGCGGCTCGTCGAAGGAGATTCCCGTTTCGAAGTCGCGGGTGCTTTTCCCGGCGCTGACCGCGCAATCGATTTTCTGCGCAACGCCCCCGTCGATATCGTCGTCCTCGACGTGGAGATGCCCGGAAAGGACGGGCTGACCGCGCTTCCCGAAATCCTCGACGCTTGTCAGGGCGCGCGCGTCCTGATCGTGTCCTCCTCGGCCGCCAAGGGCGCCGCCGCGACGATGCGGGCGCTGACACTGGGCGCGGCGGACACGTTGCTGAAGCCGACCGCCGGCAATTTCGGCACCGATTTCACCCGCCTCTATATCGATACGCTGCTGCGGCTCGGCCGTGGGCGTGGTGCGCAGGCCAAGGAGCGTGCGCAGGCGCAGCCCGGCCCGGCACCCGAGCCTGTTCTCGTGCCGCTGCGGGCGCCGCATGCGGGCGGCCCCATCGCCTGTCTGGCGATCGGTGCGTCGACCGGTGGCCTGCACGCTCTGTCGGCCTTGCTGCAGGCTCTGCCGGACGATTTCGACGCGCCGATCCTGGTGACGCAGCATCTGCCGCCCGTCTTCATGTCCTACTTCGCCAACCAGTTGCACGACATTTGCGGCCGGCCGGCGACCGTGGCGGAGGATGGGATGCGGCTGACACGCGGCGGCATCATCGTCGCGCCGGGCGAGGGGCATATCCGCCTGATCATGGGCGACGTCGTGCGGATCCGGATCGATCATGATCCGGCGCCGAGCCGCTGCATGCCATCGGTCGATCCGATGTTCGAGGCGGTCGCCGAGATGTTCGGACCCGCCGGCGTCGGCATCGTGCTGACCGGCATGGGGCGTGACGGCACGATCGGCGCGGGCAAGCTGGTGGAGGCCGGCGCCGAGGTTCTGGCGCAGGATTCATCCAGTTCGGTCGTGTGGGGCATGCCCGGATCGGTCGCGCAGGCGGGGCTTGCCAGCGCGGTCCTGCCGCCCGATCAGATCGCCGCCTTCGTCGCGACGCGCGGTTCGGCATGGAACTGAGCACCGCCACCGCGCGGCAGATCGCGCGGCTGTTCGAACAGGGGACGGGGCAGCAGCTTGGCGACGATCGGCTGTGGCGCGTCAGCGCGATGCTGACGCCGCTGTGCCGCCGGATCGGGGTGACGCCGGTCGAGCTTGCGGGCCGCGTCGCAGCGGACCCGGCCGATCCTGCCGCCACGCAGATGATCGACGCGCTCCTCAATAACGAAACGAGCTTCTTTCGCGACAGCGCGGTCTTCCGCCAGATGCAGGACGATATCCTGCCCGAACTGGCGCGCCGTTGTGCGGCCACACGGCGCATCCGCATCTGGTCCGCCGGGTGCGCGACCGGGCAGGAAGCCTATTCGATCGCGATGCTGTTCGCGGAAGATCCCGATCGCTGGCATGACTGGTCGATCGAAATCCTGGGCACCGATATCTCGCGCGTCGCGCTGAAGCGGGCGTCCGCCGGGGTCTATTCGGCGTTCGAGGTGCAGCGCGGGCTTCCCGGCCGCTTGCTGGGCAATTGGTTTGCGGAAGGCGCCGATGGCAGCTGGACCATCGTGCCGCGGATCGCGGCGATGGTCCGCTTCGCGCCCCACAATCTGATGGGGCCGCCGCCGGGCCAGGGCTGCTACGATCTCGTCCTCTGCCGCAACGCCTTGCTCTATTTCCCGCCGCAGAACCGTGCGCGCGTGCTGGCCGGATTGTCGGCCGCGATGAAGCCCGATGCGGCGCTGATCCTTGGCGCGGGCGAGACGGCGGGGAATGATGCGCGCCAGCTTGTCGCCGACGCCGATATGCTCACGGTGTTCCGCCGCGCCGCCTGATCCTCTTGCCCCTGTGCGGGGCGGAGTTACATGGGGTGCATGAGCGAGATCATCGATTGCCCGTCGCCGAATCATGACGACCGCAAGCTGCCGATCAGCATGGTCGTGCTCCATTATACCGGCATGCAGGACGGCCCTTCGGCGATCGAGCGGCTGACCGACGCAGAGGCCAAGGTTTCGAGCCATTATGTCGTCGCCGAGGACGGGCAGGTGCTGCGCCTCGTTCCCGAAGAACTGCGCGCCTGGCATGCGGGCAAGAGCCACTGGCGCAGCGTCACCGATGTCAATTCGGCCAGCATCGGCATCGAGATCGTCAATCCCGGCCACGAATGGGGCTATCGCCCGTTCCCGGCCGCGCAGATGGGCGCGATCGTCCCGCTCGTCGCCGACATCGTGAAGCGATACGATATCGCGCCCGCCAATGTCGTCGGCCATTCGGACATCGCCCCCGCTCGCAAGCAGGATCCGGGCGAGCTGTTCGATTGGGAGATGCTGGCGAAGGTCGGGCTGGCGCTCAAACGGCCGCGCAAGAACCTGGCCGATCCGCACTGGACGCCGGGCGGCTTCCTGCTCGCGCTCGAACGCTTCGGCTATGACGTCGTCGATGGCCCTGCGGCCGTCACTGCCTTCCAGCGCCGTTTCCGTCCCGAGACGATCGACGGGATCGCCGATGGCGAATGCCGCGCGATCCTGCTCAGCCTTCTTCTGGACCGCGAAAATGGCATCAGTCGCTAAGTCCGGCGAGGGGCGGGCGCCGATCCTCGGGATCGTCCGGTCGGTGCTGGGGCAGCCCTGGCACTGGCGCGGTGGATCGGCCGATGTGCGGGATGAGGGTTTCGAGCCGGACGATCTGGTGACGCAGTTGCTGTTGGCGCGCGGCTGCCCGCGTGACGCGGTCGAGGAACATCGCGCGCCGACGATCCGCGCTTTCATGCCCGATCCCTCGATCTTCCGCGACATGGACCGCGCGGCCGAGCGTCTGGCCGATGCAGTCATCACGGGTGAAGCTGTTACCGTCTTCGGCGATTATGACGTCGATGGAGCGACTTCGGCCGCATTGCTGATACGCCTTCTGCGCGAACTCGGCTGTCCGGTCGGCTATTATATCCCCGATCGTCTGATGGAGGGTTATGGCCCCTCGGGCGAGGCGCTGGTGCGGATCGGGACGGCGGGCAGCAAGTTGATCGTCACGGTCGATTGCGGCGCGCAGGCTTTCGAGGCGCTGGCGCAGGCGAGCGCGGCGGGGATCGAGGTGATCGTCGTCGACCACCACAAATGCGCGGCGACGCTGCCCGATGCCCTGGCGGTGGTGAACCCCAACCGGCTCGACGAGGATGAAGGCGCGGCGCATGGTCATCTGGCGGCTGTGGGCGTCGCCTTCCTGCTCGGCGCGGCGCTGCTGCGGGTGCTGCGGGCGCGTGGATATTTTGCGGGAAAGACCGAACCGAAGATATTGGAACTGCTCGATATCGTGGCGCTGGGGACGGTTGCTGACGTTGCGCAGTTGAAGGGGCTCAACCGTGCCTTCGTGGCGCAGGGGCTCAAGGTGATGGCGAACCGGCGCAATGTCGGCCTCGCGGCGCTGATCGGGGCAGCACGCCTCAATCGGGCGCCGACCTGCACCGATCTAGGCTTTGCGCTGGGGCCGCGGATCAATGCGGGCGGGCGGGTCGGAAAGTCCGATCTGGGCGTGCGCCTGCTGACCACCGAGAATCCGGACGAGGCGACCGAGATCGCGGCGGAACTCGATCGGCTGAACGAGGAACGGCGCGCGATCGAGGCGAATGTGCAGGCGGAGGCCGAAGCGGCGGCGCTGCATCAGGGCAATCGCGCGGTCGCGGTGGTTTCGGGCGAGGGCTGGCATCCCGGCGTGATCGGGATCGTCGCGGGGCGGCTCAAGGAGAAGCTGGGCAAGCCCGCTATCGTCATCGCGCTCGATGACGAGGGCGTCGGCAAGGGATCGGGCCGATCGGTGTCGGGCGTCGATCTGGGGGCTGCGATCCTGGCGGCCAAGGATATGGGCCTGCTCGTCGCGGGCGGCGGCCATGCGATGGCGGCGGGTCTGACGGTCGGCCCCGGCGGGGTCGAGGCGCTGGCCGATTTTCTCGATGCCCGGCTTGAAAGCGCGGTGGCGCAGGCATCGGACGGGCGCGCGTTGCTGCTCGATGGCGTGGTCGCGCCCGGCGGCGTGACCCCCAATCTGGTCGAGGCGCTGGAGCGTGGCGGCCCTTATGGTGCGGGCTGGCCGGCACCCCGGATCGCGGCGGGGCCGGTGCGGGTGATCAAGGCCGATGTGGTCGGCAACGGCCATGTCCGTGCGATCGTGCAGGGCCGCGACGGGCGGTCGTTCAAAGCGATGGCATTCCGATCGGCCGATACGCCGTTGGGCGAGGCGCTGCTGGGCGCGGGGCCGGGCCGGTCGCTGTGGATCGCCGGCCGCCCCAAGATCGACGACTGGGGCAGCCGCCCGGCGGCCGAGATGCACCTTGAGGACGTTGCCTGGGCCGATTGATCGGCGTCAGGCCGGGATGTGGTTTGCCCCGATATAGGCGAAGGTCATTGCCGGGCCTAGCGTCGCGCCGGGGCCGGGATAGGACCGGCCATAGACCGAGGCGGTGCAGTTGCCCGCCGCGTAGAGGCCCGCGATCGGCTGACCATCGGTCCCAACCACCTGCGAATGCTTGTCGGTGACAAGACCACCCTTGGTGCCGAGGTCGCCGAGGAGCATGCGGACCGCGAGGAACGGGCCTTTGTCGACCGGGGCGAAGCTGCCATTGGGCTTGACGGTCGGGTCGTTCCAGAAGCCCTCATAGGGGCTTTCGCCTCGCTGGAAGTCCTCATCGACGCCCTTGGCCGCCATCGCGTTGAAGCGGGTGAGGGTGGCCTTCAGGTTGGCGGGGTCGATCCCGGTCTTGCCCGACAGCGCGTCGATCGTGTCGGCCTTGATGAAGAAGCCTGCGTCGATCAGACCTTGCGGCGTCTTGCCGGGCAACATGCCGCAGAACATGTAGCGGCTGCGGTGGGTGGCATCGACGATCAGCCATGCCTCGGTCAGGCCCGCCTTCCGCATCGCCGAGCCGAACGAGTAGTAGTCCGCCGCCTCGTTGACGAAGCGCCGGCCCGATTGATCGACGACGATGCTGTGGGGGAGGGAGCGTTCGGCGAGGCAGAAGATGGCGTCGGGGACGCCCGGCATCGCGAAGGCGGTGCCCCACCAGGCCGCGTCGAGCATCGCGGTCTTCGCGCCGATGCTGTCGGCCATGCGGATGATGTCGCCGGTGTCGTCGCGCGAGGCGGAGGACTGGGCGCCGTCGATCCCCTGAAGATCGGTCCGCATAGCATCGGCATGGGCGAAGCCGCCCGCGCAGAGGAACAAGGCCTTGCCCCCGCCGATCCGCTGGCCGCCCTCCAGCACCACGCCGGTCGCGCGGCCATCCTCAATCACGACCTGGGCGATCGGGCTGTTCAGGCGGACTTCGATACCCAGTTGGTCGGCGATCATGCGCAGCTGGCCGATCAGGCTCTCGCCGCAGCCGAGCGGGATCCAGCCCTTCGCGCGGCGCAGCTTCTCACCCAGGAAGACCCGCGCCATCGCGGCGATGCTGGTGAGGCTGGTGAAGGCGCGCGAGACCTTGGGGATGTCCTTGATCATGATCGCGAAGGGCGCGCCCGAGCGGCGCATCGTCGCGAGGTTCGCCCCCAGCCTGCGGCCGTCGGCAATCTCCATGTCCAGCCCGCGGGCGAGGCCGGCATGGGAGGCGGCGCGATAATCGGGCTGGGGCGAGCTGGTCCAGGCGAAGCCCGCTTCCGTCAGCATGTCGACAAGGTGCGGCCCCTGTTCGAGCATCGCGCGGCGCTTGGGCCGATCGGTGGGGTCGTCGGCGGGGTTGCTTATCTCGTCGAGATAGGCCTCGGCCGCCTCCAGCGTGTCGGGAACGCCCGCCGCGCGCTGATAGCGGTTGGTGGGCACCCATAGGCCGCCGCCGGACAGAGCAGTGGTGCCGCCCCAGACCGATGCCTTTTCCAGCACGACGACGCTGAGGCCGCGCCGGGCGGCGGTGATCGCGGCGGTCAGCCCCGATGCGCCGCTGCCGACCACCACGACGTCATAGGTCTCATCCCAGCTCATCCGATCCCTCCCGGCCGGCCGGTCTGATGACGGCTCGAACCGGGAGCGATCGTGCACCGCCGGTGCGCCCACGTCAACGCGGGCGAACCGATCGGTTCGGATTTAAGCGTGGAACGGCAGATCGAGCGCGTCGGCCACCACCTTGTGCCGGATCTTGCCGCCCGAGACGTTGAGGCCGGCCGCGAGGTGCGGATCGGCGGCCATCGCGGCGTCGGCGCCCAGATGGGCGAGCTTGAGCACGAAGGGCAGGGTGGCGTTGTTGAGCGCGAAGGCCGAGGTGCGAGCGACCGCGCCGGGCATGTTGGCGACGCAATAATGGATGATGCCGTCGACTTCGAATACCGGATCGTCATGCGTGGTGGCGTGGCTGGTTTCGAAGCAGCCGCCCTGATCGATCGCGATGTCGACGAGGACCGAGCCGCGCTTCATCGTCTTGAGCATGTCGCGGGTGACGAGCTTGGGGGCGGCGGCGCCGGGGACCAGCACCGCGCCGATCACCAGATGTGCGCGGGCGACGGCGGCGGCGATCGCGGCCTTGCTGGCATAGGCCGTCTTGATCTGGCTGCCGAAGACCATGTCGAGTTCGGCGAGGCGATCGTTGGAGATGTCGTAGATCGTCACGTCGGCGCGCATGCCGACCGCCATCTGCGCCGCATTCACGCCGGCGATGCCGCCGCCGAGGATCGCGACCCGCGCGGGCGCCACGCCCGGAACGCCGCCCAGCAGCACGCCGCGCCCGCCCTGGCCCTTTTCCAGGTAATGCGCGCCGACCTGCACCGACATGCGGCCCGCGACTTCGGACATAGGCTTGAGGAGGGGGAGGCCGCCGCGGGGCGAAGTGATCGTTTCATAGGCGATGCAGGTCGCGCCCGACGCCATCAGCCCTTCGGCCTGCGGCTTGTCTGCTGCGAGGTGGAGATAGGTGAAGAGAAGGTGGCGGGATTCCAGCATCGCGATCTCGCTCTGCTGCGGCTCCTTCACCTTCACGATCATGTCGGCGCCCGAAAAGACCGCGCCGGCATTGGGCACGATCCGCGCGCCCGCATCGACATAATCCTGATCCTCGAAATCGATGCCCATGCCCGCCTGGGTCTGGACGATGACTTCGTGGCCGGCAGCGGTCAGTTCGGCGACCGAGGCCGGGGTCAGGCCGACGCGATATTCGTGGTTCTTGATTTCCTTGGGGACGCCGACGCGCATGTCTCTCTCCTCGCAGATAGCGATATGCCGCTCGATATAACGCTTTTGGCCGGTACGAAGGTTGCGAATATTTTCCGTCGGGGCCGTAATGATGCGTGTGCGGGGCGGTTCGGCGGCACGATAATTTCGTCGGGCGCGGTGCGCAAAAAGCCGAGTCGCAGCGTCACGATGGGGGCGCGAAAGTTGTCAAAGTTGTCACGACGTCCCCCTCAAAACGCATCATATTAATTCGCATTCGCAATAATGGGTGTTGGACGCACGGTGAGAAAGAGCGCCGCGCGAGCGCGATTGAGGCGATATGTACTCTGTTTGTTCTGATTTGTCAAGGGCGCCTATATGGCTTCATCCCGGCGGAGGCCGGGATCTCTGGCGACTCCTGCGGCAAGCCTGTTCTCCTATCTCCTGAGATCCCGGCCTCCGCCGGGATGACGGGTCGAGAATGGCGGCAAGCGCCGCGCTTGTCGCTGTCCCGTTACCTCATGACGACAAGTGGAAAAATCCGCGCAGCTACATCGTCCAGCGATACTCGATCGTCGCTTCTAAGGCTGAGATAGCCAAGAGAATGTTCAAAGTAGATCCTGATTGGCGCATATCCAAAGGTGAGTTCACCTTCGACGAAATCCTCGAAAGCCTCCTGCGACGGCAACACGAGTTTGCAGGGCGCGGTGCAGGCAAGGACATCGACCATTTGATCAAGCGCTGCCCGAAAGGGTGTCGAATAGTCGAAGGCTTCACCTAGCCAGAGGATGAACTCCCAGCCGCTCTCAATTTGCTTAACTGCAGGCAGGGTATGAACGGTGAGCACGTCGCATTTTGAGCGAACAATCGTGTAGTATCAATGGCGGCTTCCACCCCCTTTCTCGTCATTGCGAGCGGAGCGGAGCAATCGATCTCCAGCGCGGGAGATGGATTGCCGCGTCGCCTGCGGCTCCTCGCAATGACGAGGTGGGGAGGTTGGAGCGCGCGCTCCCCTCGTCGCCCCGGACATGATCCGGGTGACGATTGGGGGGAGGCAGGTGGTCGCTTCTTGCAGGAGGAAACGGGGGAAGAAGGCGGTGAGGCTTGGCTTACTCGCGCAGCCAGTCCGCTGTGATCTTGCCCCTATGCCCTTCCGGCGCCAGCGCGGCGCGGAGGGGTTCCTGCATGCGCGGGAGTGCCTGCGTGAAGGCGTAGGGCGGGTTGACGATGAAAAGGCCCGCGCCGTTATAGATGTCGGGCTGATCGCTGTCGTACAGCCAATGCTCCACCGAAAGGAATTTCGGGATGCCGAGATTGCGAAGCTGATTCTTCCACCGGACATGCGTGACGCGGTCTTTGAGCGGATACCAGATCACCGTCACGCCATGCGCCCATTTGCGGTGCGCGGCGGCGAGGGTGGCCGTTATGCGGGCGCGTTCGTCGGTCTGTTCGTAGGGCGGATCGACCAGCACGACGCCGCGAGGCGTTCGGGTCGGCAGCATCGCCAGCCATAGTTCGTAGGCGTCGCGTTCATGGACGGCGGCATGTGTGCCGCGCATCGCATCGCGCAGCGCAATGGCGTCCTGGGCATGTTTTTCGTTGAGGATCAGGATGTCCTGCGGGCGCAGCAGCTGCGCCAATATGCGCGGTGAGCCGGGGTAGAGATGCGGTTCGGCCCCGTCATTCACCGCCCGGACGGCGGCGCGATAGTCGTCCAGCAAGGGGTTCGTATCGGCAAAGGCGCGCACCACGCCCTGCGTGGCCTCGCCAGTGCGCTTCGCCTCCTCGCCGCCGAGGTCGTAGAGGCCGCAGCCGGCATGGGTGTCGATCAGGGTCAGCGCGCTTGGCTTTTGCTGCAAGGCCTGCACGAGCGCGATCAGCAGGCTGTGCTTCACGACATCCGCGCTGTTGCCCGCATGGAAGGAATGGCGATAATTCATTGGGATTCAGATTCCTGGCGATCTGCCTTCATCCGTACTGCCGGGCGCGGAAGCCGAGCGCGAGACGATGGAGGCAGGCAATCCGGGGCTCGTACAGGGTCGGGCCGAAAGCTTCAAAGCCCTTCTGACCTCGCCTAGACCGAGATCGCCTCGAACTGCCCCGGCGCGATCCCGGCGACGGTCCAGTCGCCGATCGACCAGCGCACCAGCCGTAGGGTGGGCAAGCCGACCGCCGCCGTCATCCGGCGCACCTGCCGGTTGCGCCCTTCGCGAATGGTGATTTTCAGCCAGGCGTCGGGAATGGACTTGCGCTGGCGTATCGGCGGATCGCGCATCCACAGATCGGGCGCGTCGATGCGGGCGATATCGGCGGGCAGGGTCATGCCATCGTTGAGGAGGACGCCCTTGCGCAGGCGCTCCAGTTCCTGCTCCTGCGGATCGCCTTCGACCTGCACGAGATAGGTCTTGGGCAGCTTGAAGCGCGGATCGGCAATGCGCGCCTGCAGCCGCCCATCGTCGCATAAAAGCAGCAACCCCTCACTGTCCCGATCGAGCCTGCCGGCGGGATAGACGCCCTTCACCGCAATGAAATCGGACAATGTGGACCGCACCGTTGGCGATCCGCGGTCGGTGAATTGCGACAGAACCCCGAAGGGTTTGTTGAACAGGAGCAGGCGGGCCATCCGGGGCTCATATCGCTCGACGGCGGCGAAGTCTGCAGGGCCGTGTTGCCCCATTTTCGTCATTGCGAGCGGAGCGCGGCAATCCATTCCGGAGTGCGGAGTGGATTGCCGCGTCGCCTGCGGCTCCTCGCAATGACGAGGTGGGGAGGGGCGGTTTCGCGCAGTTCCCCGTTGCCCCGGACTTGATCCGGGGTGACGATGGGGGAGGCGGGCGAAGGCTGGCCGTAAAACGAAAAGGAGAGGCGGGATGGTTGAGGAAGAGGTGCGCTATGGCGCGATTGGGTCGCACGGGCGTCTATTCGTGCCCGAAGGGGCCGGTTCGCGACCGGGGGTGATCGTCTTTCCGGGCGGAGGCGGGATCGGGGAGGCGTGCTATCGATCGGCGCGGCGGATGGCGGAGCAGGGCTATGTCGCGCTGGCGGCCGATTATTATGGCGGGGGCTTTCGCGGCAAGGATCTGTCCGATCCCGAAAACGGGCGCCGGTTCGCCGAGCTGGCGGGCGATGCCGCGCTGATGCGGGCGCGGGCGACAGAGGCGTTCGATGTGCTGGCGGCGCGGCCCGAGGTCGATGCGGGGCGGATCGCGGCGATCGGATATTGCTTTGGCGGAGCGATGGCGGTGGAGTTCGCGCTGTCGGGCGCAGCGATCAGGGCGGCGATCGGCTTTCATATGGTGCTGGGGCCGCTGACTTTGAGCGACGCGGGCAAGGCGAAGGCACGGCTGCTGATCTGCAACGGGACGCGCGATCCCTATGCGCCGCTGGAGGACATCACGGCGTTCGAGGCGGCGATGCGCGATCAGGCGGAAGCGCGCTGGCAGGTGAACCTCTATGGCGGCGTGCGCCACAACTTCACCGATCCGGACACCGGCGGGGATCCCGAGGTGTTTCGATATGACGCCCATGCTGACAGGGAATCGTGGAATGCCGCCACATTCCTGCTTCGGGACGCTTTGGGAAGCTGAACCGGGCCTGTCTGTTGCGGGCGCAGGGAACAAATGTTAGTGGCCCGCCGCTATGCGCTGGAGACGGGGGACGGCGTCGGCGCACGGGATGAAGCCATTGACGGCCAGGAAGTCCATCACCGCATGACGACAGAGCCGCAACTGCCGGCCGAACACGCGCCGCCTTCTCACGGGCAAGGCGCCGGGGACAGCCACGCGCATGGCGGCTTCGCCAAGCTGGTCGTCGGCGCGATCGGCATCGTCTTCGGCGATATCGGCACCAGCCCGCTCTACGCCTTCCGCGAAACATTTGCGGGCCATCACCGGCTGATGCCCGATCCACTGCACATATTGGGCGTGCTGAGCCTGATCTTCTGGTCGATGATGCTGGTCGTGACGATCAAATACGTCATGATCATCATGCGCGCGGACAATAAGGGCGAGGGCGGCAGCCTCGCGCTGCTCGCGCTGATCAACCGCAAATCCGAAGGGAAACGCTGGACCAAGGGGATCGTGCTGCTCGGCGTGTTCGCGACCGCACTCTTCTACGGCGATAGCATGATCACCCCGGCGATCTCGGTGCTGTCGGCGGTCGAGGGGCTTACCACGGTCAATTCAGGCTTCACGCCCTTCGTCCTGCCGATCGCGATCGGCATCCTGATCGGCCTGTTCGTGATCCAGTCGCGCGGGACGGCGAAGGTCGGGCTGCTGTTCGGCCCGATCATGCTGGTTTACTTCACCGTGCTGGCGGTGCTGGGCATCATCCACATCCTGGGCAATCCGGCGGTGCTGGTGGCGCTGAACCCCTGGTATGCGATCCAGTTCTTCATCAGCGACGGCTATCTGGCGTTCCTGGCGATGGGTTCGGTGGTGCTGGCGGTGACGGGCGCGGAGGCGCTTTACGCCGATATGGGCCATTTCGGGCGCAAGCCGATCGGCATGTCGTGGCTCGTCTTCGTGCTGCCCGCGCTGATGCTGAACTATCTGGGGCAGGGGGCGATGATCCTGTCGCAGGACATCAACACCGCGCTCCAGACGATCCACAACCCCTTCTTCCTGCTCGCGCCCGAATATCTCCGGCTGCCGCTGGTGATCCTCGCCACGATGGCTACCGTGATCGCGAGCCAGGCGGTGATTTCGGGCGCCTTCTCCGTCACGCAGCAGGCGATCCAGCTGGGCTTCATGCCGCGTCTGCGCATCACGCACACCAGCGCGGGCGCGATCGGCCAGATCTATATCCCGGTGATGAACTGGGGCCTGATGGTGATGGTGATCCTGCTGGTGCTGTCGTTCAAATCGTCGAGCAACCTGGCGGCAGCCTATGGCATCGCGGTGACGGGGGCGATGGCGATCGACACCTGCCTGCTGGCGGTCGTGCTGGTCCATCTGTGGGGCTGGAACAAGTGGCTGGCGGCACCGCTGATCGCGGTGTTCGCGCTGGTCGACCTGGCCTATTTCGGCGCGAACCTGACGAAGGTGCCCGACGGGGGCTGGTTCCCGCTGCTGATCGGCTTCATCGCCTTTACCCTGCTGACCACCTGGGCGCGTGGACGCCAGCTGATGATCGCGCGGATGCGCGAGGTGGCGATGCCGGTGAAGGTGTTCGTCCAATCGGCGGTCAACACCGCGACGCGCGTGCCGGGAACCGCGGTGTTCATGACCAGCTCGCCCGAGGGCGTACCCCACGCGCTGCTCCACAATCTGAAGCACAACAAGGTGCTGCACGAGCGGGTGATCCTGCTGACCGTCAAGATCGCCGACGTGCCGTACCTGACCAGCGGCAACCGGATGGATTTCAAGGATCTGGGCCACGGATTCCACCGCGTCGTCGTCAATTACGGCTTCATGGAGGATCCGGACGTGCCGGCGGTGCTCGCCTCGACCAAGTCGTGCGGGCCGGAATTCCGGATGATGGACACCAGCTTCTTCCTGGCGCGGCAGACTTTGCTGCCATCGTCGCGCCCCGGCATGGCGCTGTGGCGCGAAAAGCTGTTCGCGTGGATGCTGCGCAACGCCGAAAGCGCGATGGAGTTCTTCAAGCTGCCGACCAACCGCGTGGTCGAGCTTGGGAGCCAGGTGGAGATTTAAGGGCGCCCCGGCGTCTCGGCCGGGGCTGCGCCGTCAGTCGATCTGGCCGATGCCTTCGCAGCTGAGATCGAAGGCCGTCAGGCCCGCGTCGAGATAGCCGGCGAGCATCGGCATATCCATGAGTTGCGCGATCGCCTCGTCGGTGCCGTCCTCGCCGGCGGCTTCGAGCGCCTCGTCCCACTCGCTCGCGTCGAAGGTGCCGCGGCCGACCAGCGCCAGCGCCAGCACCTCGTAAAGCTCATCCTCGTTGAGATCGTCGAGCAGGCTCGACACCTCTTCCTCGATCGCCTCGTTGGCCTCATCCTCGATCACGGCGAAGGGATCGTCGGAATCGGTGGGATCGTCGTCGGCCTCGGTCTCGATCGCGGGCACCTGCGCCTCAAGCTCGCGGGCGCGCACGATCAGCCGGCAGACGGTTTCAAGCGATACGGTCAGTTCCATCGCACACAGTTCCTCTTCCCCATCATGGCCGCAAACGTGGGCCTGCGGGAGTGGTTCCGGGATGTGCGAAGGATTTTGAAGGACCGTGGAGTGGTAGCGGAGGAGGGACTTGAACCCCCGACACGCGGATTATGATTCCGCTGCTCTAACCAGCTGAGCTACTCCGCCCCAGAGGGCACCGCTCCACGGTGGAGGCGGCCTATAGGTGGCGTCTGCGCGCCGGTCAACAGCCCGTTCGGCCCTTCATGGGAAATTACGGATGCGGGCTAAAGCGAACCGGATTCGAAAATCATCGCGGCAAGGCGCGACATCGCTTGACCCGCCCGGTGGGTGGGAGAATAATGCATTATAAAGCGCGGGGCAGACGCGCGGACCAGGAGATCGAAGCATGACCGACGGCATCAGCAGCACCGGCACCACCCCAGAGAGCGTCGAGCCCGTCGAGGCGCCCAAGGGCACCCGCCAGCGCATGCAGATCTTCCGCGGCGCCGATGCGCCCGAACTCGGCAAGGATGCGATGCCCTTCGTCGGGATCGATGCGGGCGTGATGGCGGGCTTCGCCAAGCTCGCGGCCGCGCAGGGCGGCGAGGAGCGCGTGGCGGGCGAGGATGTTCGCGTCCTCTTCAGCCAGCCCGGCGGCGGCATGAGCCTGTGCTACAGCTGGTTCAAGAGCGGCTATGTGCTGCCGCGGCACAGCCACAATGCCGACTGCATCTATTATATCCTGGGCGGCGCGTTGCGCGCGGGCACGCAGATCCTGCGCAAGGGCGACGGCATCTTCATCCCGGCGGACTTCGGCTACACGTTCGAGGCGCTGGAAGACGGGGTCGAGTTCCTCGAGTGCCGCAACGCGACCCATTTCAACATCCATTTCAAGGGCAATGACGAAGCCCATTGGGACAAGATGGCCGCCAGCTATCGCGACAATAAGGATCGCTGGAAGGAAGAGACCGTAAAGCCGACGGACCGCGTTCCGGCCTGACGCGCGTGGAGCGCGCACCGCTGGGGATCGCGGCCCGGACCGCGATCCTGCTTTCGCCCGTCCTGTCGGCCTATGCGGTCGCAGGGCTGACCCCGATCCTGCCCAAGGTCGGCGCGCATTTCGCGGCGACGCCGGGGGTGGGGTGGCTCACCCGGCTGATGGTGACGTCGATCGGCATCGCGATGCTGTTCGCGCCGTTCACCGGCATCGTCGCACGCAGGCTGGGCTGGCGCCGTGCGCTGATCCTCGGCCTGATCGGCTATGCGGCGTTCGGCGTTGCGGGTGGGATCATCGACAATCTGTGGCTGATCGTCGCGACGCGCTTCGGCCTGGGCCTCTCGACCGCCATCATCGCGACCTTGCTCGTCTCGCTGATCGCGACCGAGATGGATGGCGATCAGCGCAACCGCTGGCTCGGCTATGTCCTGCTGACCGGCACGCTCGGCGCGCTGGTGCTGGTGCCGCTGGCGGGGTTCCTGGGCAAGGTCGACTGGCGATTGCCGTTCATGGTCCATGCGCTCGCGCTGGGCGTCGTGGTGCTGGTGGCTGCGGGCATCCCTCACAGCGTCGGCGCGCCGCCCCAGCATGCGCCGAAATCGGCCGGGGGCGGGGGCTTCCCCATCTCGATCGTGATTTTGGGGATCGTGACCGGCGCGCTGGTGAGCACGCAGTCGCTCTATACGCCGTTCCATCTGGCCGACATCGGCATCCACGATCCGGGCGTGGTGGGGCTGGCGATGCTGCCGGCGGCGCTGGGCGGGGCGCTCGTCTCGCTGGTCTATGCGCGCTGGCGGCGGGGCGTTTCGCTGTGGCTGACCTTCGTCGTGGCCTTCGTGGTGATGGCGGGCGGGCTGGCGATCACCGGCCTTTCGACCAACCTGCCGGTGCTGCTGGCTGGGCAGGCGGTGGCGGGGTTGGGCCTGGGGCTGGGCAGCCCTAACCTCTACGCCTTCGCCGCGATGGTGGGCCGCGATATCGATAAGACGCGCAATATGGGCCTCGCCCGCGGCGCCTATTTCGCCGCGCCCTTCCTCG
The DNA here is from genome assembly GCF_004005865.1 of Sphingomonas crocodyli. Lineage (NCBI taxonomy): Bacteria > Pseudomonadati > Pseudomonadota > Alphaproteobacteria > Sphingomonadales > Sphingomonadaceae > Sphingomonas > Sphingomonas crocodyli. The sequence continues at coordinate 2,251,066 of NZ_SACN01000001.1, read as the reverse complement.
CGCAGTTTGCGCTGGAGCCGATTGCGGGGCTGGCGAGTGCGGGGATCGCGTTGGTCGCGCTGGGCATATTCGGGGTCGTTGCGGCGCTGCTCGTCCGCATGATGATACCGCGTTCGATTGCGGTTGCTGTCTGACGGCCCTTTTCCCCCGGGCATTTCGGTGCAAAGGGGAGGAGCATGAACAAGGGTAAGCAGGTCGCGGCGCTTGGCGCCTTCGCACGCGCGCAGCGCGAGGAAAATCGCCGCAGGCTGATCGCGGCCGCGCGCCGGGTGTTCGAACGATCGGGCTACCTCGCCCCGTCGGTCGACGACATCGCGCAGGAGGCCGGGGTCAGCCGCCAGACCTTCTACCGACATTTCGACGGCAAGCTGGCCGTGGCGATGGAGTTCTTCGACGAACAGCATCAGCTGGCGCGCAAGGTGTGGGGGCAGATTTCCGCCGAGCAGGCCCGCGATCCGAAGGGCGTGCGCGCCTGGCTGACCAAGATGCTCGACGGTTATGAGCAGGATCGCAATGCGTTGCGGGCTTTCTTCGAAATGGGCGCCGTTGAGCCGACCTTCACCAAGGCGGTGAAGGATCTGGTGCGCGACTATATGGCGGAGCTGACCGAGAATATCCCGCTGTTTCGGTACGAACAGGATGGCAGCGTGCAGGATCGCGAACGCTTCGCCGATGCGGTGCTGCTGGTCGAACTGATCCTCGAGCAGTTCAACAGCTACATCATCCACTATGCGCTGCTCGAACGGAACGACATGCTCGACGCGCTGACCCGATCCTTTAGCAGGTTTGTTGCGCGTTATCCGTGACAACCTGTCGTTTACAGGATGTAACAGGTTCGATAGACAGAAGCCACGAGGCGAAACGCACGGCGGGTCATGGCCCCGTCATGCGGCTTCGATCGGGCTAAACTATCGCGCCATCCCGCCACCACCCTCTCGGCGGGATGGCGTTTTTTTTATGCTTGTTATCCTCCCCCGCCAGGGGGAGGTGGCGCCGAAGGCGACGGAGGGGGAGGATGCGATTCAAACGAGTTAGCTGCTGACCTCCCCCTCCGTCAGCTACGCTGACACAGTGCGAGGTCGGATCGTTCCCCGAACGATCCTTGAACACGCGGGGCGTGTTCAACCTCGCGCTCCCTGGCGGGGGAGGATTGAGGGTTTAGAACAGACCTTCGATCACGCCGTCGGCGTCGATGCGGATCGATTCGGCGGCGGGCACCTTCGGCAGGCCGGGCATCGTCATGATTTCCCCGCAGATCGCCACGACGAAGCCGGCCCCGGCGGCGAGGCGGACTTCGCGGACCGGCACGACATGGCCGGTGGGCGCGCCGAGCAAGGCCGGATCGGTCGAGAAGCTGTATTGCGTCTTGGCAAGGCAGACGGGGAGATGGCCGTAGCCCGCGGCCTCCCAACGATCGAGCTGGGCGCGGACGCTGGGATCGGCGACGGCTTCCTCGGCGCGGTAGATGCGGGTGGCGATCGTGTTGATCTTGTCGAACAGCGAAAGATCATCGTCGTAGATCGGTGCGAATTGCGCCGCACCCATATCCGCGATCGCGGCGACGGCTTCGGCCAGCTCGACCGCGCCCGCGCCGCCCTCGGCCCAGTGGCGGCACAAGATTGCCTGCGATCCATGCGCTTCGGCGACTTCGCGCAGAACCTGCAGTTCGGCATCGCTGTCGGTGACGAAATGGTTGATGGCGACCACGGCAGGGACGCCGAACTGGCGGACATTCTCGATATGACGGATCAAGTTGACCGAGCCGCGGCGAACCGCCTCGACATCCTCCTTGCCCAGATCGGCCTTGGCGACGCCGCCATTCATCTTGAGCGCGCGGACGGTGGCGACGATCACGACGGCCTCGGGCGAAAGCCCCGCCTGCCGACATTTGATGTCGAAGAATTTCTCCGCGCCCAGATCGGCGCCGAATCCGGCTTCGGTGACGACATAATCGCCCAGCGACAGCGCCGCGCGGGTGGCGATGACCGAGTTGCAGCCATGCGCGATGTTCGCGAAGGGGCCGCCGTGGACGAAGGCCGGATTGCCCTCCAGCGTCTGAACGAGATTGGGCTGGATCGCTTGGGCGAGCAGCACGGCCATTGCGCCATCGGCCTTCAGATCGCGCGCCGTGATCGGCTTGCGATCGCGCGTATAGGCGACGACGATGCGGCCGAGCCGCGCCTCCATATCGGCCAGATCTTCGGAGAGGCACAGGATCGCCATCACTTCGGAGGCGACGGTGATGTCGAAGCCGGATTCGCGCGGGAAGCCGTTGGCGGTGCCGCCGATCGACTGGACGACGTCACGCAGCGCGCGATCGTTCATGTCGAGCACGCGGCGCCACATCACGCGGCGCACGTCGATGCCCAGCGCATTGCCCCAGTGGATATGGTTGTCGATCATCGCGGCGAGCAGATTGTGCGCCGAGGTGATGGCGTGGAAATCGCCGGTGAAGTGGAGGTTGATATCCTCCATCGGCGCGACCTGCGCAAAGCCGCCACCGGCTGCGCCCCCCTTCATCCCGAAACAGGGGCCGAGCGAGGGTTCGCGCAGGCACAGGACGGTCTTTCGCCCGGTGCGGTTCAGCGCGTCGGCCAGGCCCACCGACGTCGTCGTCTTGCCTTCGCCCGCCGGCGTCGGATTGATGGCGGTGACGAGGATCAGCTTGCCCCTTTTGCCCTTCTCCTCCTGTGCGCGGAGCCAGGGCAAAGCGATCTTCGCCTTGTATCGACCATAAGGTTCGACGGCATCCTCCGGGATGCCAAGCGCGTCGGCCACATGAGCGATAGGACGAAGCTTGGCGGCGCGCGCGATCTCGATGTCGGTTTGCATAGAGTGATCGGTATCAAGGCGGAACGGCCTGCGCCATCCCTCGTTGGCGGGTGATGGCAAGGTATCTGTGGATCGTTGGGGCACTGGCGCTGATAGCCGCCGCCGATGCGCGTAAGCCGGCGCCGCCGCGCGGCGAACTGGTGGTGCCGATCGATGCACCGGTGATCGATGTCGAAGTGGCGGGCGTGCCGCTGCGGCTGCGCGTGGGGCTGGACGCGAAGGATGTGGTGGAGATCAACGCCGACGTCATCCCGCGCCTGCCGATCATGTTCGAGGATGGGTTCGACGCGCAGGTCGGGCGGGAGACGATCAAGGGCGTAACCGCGATCGGCGAGCTTCGGATCGGCAGGACGAAGCGCCCGGTGCAGCTGTCGTCGCACGGCCCGAAATGCTGCGAGGGCGTCGATGGCGAGATCGGGCTTGGTCTGTTGCCCTATGCCACCGTGCGTTTCGTGCGCGATGGGGTGCAGGGGGCGCTGGAGGAGCGGCGGCTGCCGGTGCGATCGACGATCGAGCGCGGGCTGGAGGCGGTGCCGGACGGCAGCCCGATCGCGATCCAGTTGGCGCCGGGGCGGGAGCGGAGCGTGGCCACTGCCGCCGCCGGCGCCCTGTTGGCGCGCAAGCTGGGCGGAGGGCCGGACGGGGAGAGTTTCGAGGTGGCTTCGGCCTTTGGCGTGACGCGGCCGGCGCGGCGGGTGCGGTTCGAACGGCCGGCGGAGATTGCAGGGTTCGCCTTTGCCGACATAGCCGTGCGGATGACCGATTTTGGCGGGCGGGAGAGCTTTGCCGACCCCGACGCGGAGCCCGGCGATATCGTCGTGAAGCGGCACATTCCGCGTCAGGAGGCGTGGCCGGTCGTGATGCTGGGGCGTGACCGGCTCGATCGATGCGCCGAGATCGCTGTCGATATGGTCGGCAGGCAGGTGACGTTGCGATGCGTCTTCGGCTGATCGCGATCGTCGCGGCGATGCTGCCGCTCTGTGCGGCGGCGTCGGATCGGGCGGCGCTGTTCGATCGGGCCTGGTCGCTGGTTGATCGGCATTATTGGGATCGCAGTTTCGGCGGGCAGGATTGGGCCGCCGCGCGTGATCATTATCGGGGGCGGGCCATCGCGGCGGCCGATCAGGCGAGTTTCTATGCAGCGCTCAACGCGATGCTGGCGTCGATCGGCGACAGTCATGTCTATGCGCGATCGCCGGCCGATCTGGCGGTGGAGCGTGCACCCGATCGCACGAAGCGCGAAGCGCGCGAAGTCGCGTTGGACGTATGGCTGGTGCGCTTCGATGCCTTCATGCCGCCCGACGAGCGCTGGTTGCGCGCGACGATGCGGGCGGTGCGTCCCGAGGCGCTGATCCTCGATCTGCGCGACAATGGCGGGGGACGGGACGATGTGTTGGATCGGATAGCGGGTATCTTCCTGCCCAGTGGCACGCCGCTATTGTTGCGTGAAGATGCTATCGAAAAGACGGTCGGCAAGCGGCTCTATAACAGACGGATTTATGTTCTGATCGGGCCGCGAACCGCCAGCGCGGCCGAACTACTTGCGGCGGCTTTGGATCGCGCTGGGGCCGATGTGATCGGGCAGCGGAGCAAGGGGGCGGTGACGGGCGGGGCGGACTATCGCCTGCCCGATGGCGGGAGGCTGACGGTGGCCGATTATGATGTGCGGCTGCCCGATGGCACGCGGATCGAGAAGGTCGGGGTGAGGCCCCGGCACGTCGTGGCAGATCGGCCGGGGGAGGATGCGCCGCTCGCCTGCGCGCTCCACCTCGCAAAAGGTGGAGCGGCGTGCTGACGGATCAGGCGAGCGAGACCTCGGCGACCTTGTCCTTATAATCTTCCTTCGGATCGCGGCCGAGCATCGTCTTGATGCCGGCGATCAGGCTCGATCCGTTCTCCCAGATTTCGGCCTTTTCGGGATCGAGGCGGAGAAGGGCGATCTTGGGATCGTCCTTTCCGCCTTCATACCAGGCGGCGACATGGCTGTTCCACAGCCGCTCCACGACCGCGCGATCGGTGTCGACGCGGACGGTGCCGTGGATCGTGGCGAACAGATCATGCCCCTTCGATGCGAAGGTGGCGATGGCGCGGCCGCCATAATTGGCGAGGCTGTTGACCAGCGCATTGTCGGTAGAGGTGAACATCCACAAGGGGCCATGATCACCCTCGACCTGCACGGTCATCGGGCGGGTATGGCCATCCTCGGCGCCGTCCTGCCCGAGCATGATCGTCATGTCCGAGCGGAGGGCTTTCCAGAATTTGGCTTCGAGTTCCTGCGGGGTCGGCATGTCCATTCTCCTCGGCTGTTATCGCCGTGAAAAACGGATGGCCGGGAAGCCGGGTTCCCTCAGGCGGCCGCAGCGACATTGGCTTTGCCACGCGCGCCGCGCACGAGGCGACCGGGGAGCGCGCCGGTCGGTTCGCCGTCACGATAGGTGACTTCGCCCGCCACGATCGTCCAGCGATAGCCGCCCGCCCGCTGGACGAGGCGGCGGGCGCCGGTCGGCAGATCGTAGCGGACTTCGGGCGCGTAGAGGCTGAGCGCGTCGAGATCGATGATGTTGAGATCGGCGCGCAGCCCCGGCTCGATCCGGCCGCGATCGCCGAGGCCGAGCGCCTGCGCGGTATCGTTCGTCTGCATCCGCACGAGTTTCTCGATGCCGATGCCTTCGCCGCGTTCGCGCTTGGCCCAAAGCATCACCTGCGTGGGGAAGGATCCGTCGCAGATGATCCCCATATGCGCGCCGCCATCGGACAGGCCGGGAATGGTGTTGGGATCGAGCAGCAACTCCCGCGCATGATCGAGATTGCCATACGCATAGTTGGTCGCGACCGTGTAGATCAGCCCGCGACCGCCATCGCTCAGCATATGATCGAGCGCGATTTCGGCCGGTTCGACGCCGCGCGCCTCGGCAAGGCCCGCGATCGAATCCTCCGGACGGGGTTCGTAATCGGTATTCTCGCGGGCGAGGATGTACATGCGGCTGAAGTTGCGCAGGCCGGCGGGAAGGTCGGGGCTGCGGTTCGCCTCCAGCAGCCGTTCGCGGAAGGCCGGATCGCTCAGTTTCGCGACCTTTTCGGCATGGGGCAGCGCGATGATCTCGCGGAACACAGGGTTGGCGATGAAGGGGTTGTAGGTCAGTTCCAGCCCCTGCAGCGCGCCGACGCCGCGCGCGGCGACCTGCGCCTTCATCGGCAGGCCGGCCGCGACCGCGTCGCCCAGATGCGCGACGATGCGGCGCCAATCCTCGGGCCGTTCATGCTTCTGCATCAGCGAGAAGGAGAGGGGGCGGCCGCTTTCCTCGACCATGTGACGCATCAGTGCGAACTCGCTGTCGACATCGTCAAAGTCGCAGATCATCTGCAGCGTGCCCTTGCCCGCCGCCGCCAGCCCTTTGGCGATACCGACCAGCTCGCGCTCGGCGGCCTTGAGCGTGGGGGTATGTTCGCCGTCGGGCGTCTTGTGGTTGATCGTGCGCGAGGTGGAGAAGCCCAGCGCGCCGGCCTCCACCGCGCGTTTGGCGATGGCGGCCATCGCGTTGATGTCCGCCTCGGTCGCCTGTTCGAAACAGGTCGCGCGCTCGCCCATCACATAGGTGCGCAAGGCGGCATGGGGCAGCTGGGTGCCGATATCGACGTCGAAGCGCCGCTCCTCGATCGCGTCGAGATAATCGGGGAAGCTCAGCCAGTTCCACGGCAGACCCTCGGTCATCACCGGATTGGGAATGTCCTCGACCCCCTCCATCAGCCGGACGAGCCGTTCGCGATCCTCGGGCTTGCACGGTGCGAAGCCGACGCCGCAATTGCCCATCACGATCGTGGTGACGCCATGCCAGGACGAAGGCTGCATCCGTTCGTCCCATAGCGCCTGGCCGTCATAATGGGTGTGGACGTCGACGAAGCCGGGGGTGACGATCAGGCCGGTCGCGTCGATTTCCTGCGCGCCGGTGCCGCGAACCTCGCCGATTGCAGCGATCCGGCCGTCCTTGATCGCCACGTCGCCGATGAAGCTGTCACCGCCGCTGCCGTCGACCACGGTTCCGCCGCGGATCACCAGATCATATGCCGTATCGGCCATCACACTCTCCATATTTTGATAAGAGTGTGCGCTTTCGGATTGGCGATGAACAGCCCGGCTTTGTTGGCCCAGGCGACAAATGAGCGAGCATTGCGTCGCCTCATCAATTGAGTTAACTCTTTTGCCAACAAGAGAGGGAGCCAAGGGTGATGGAGTCGAAGATCGTCCCGACGATCTGGCCCAAGGGCAAGGAATTGCCGCCGCCGCGCGAGTCGATCGCGGAGGAGCGGCTGTACCGCAAACAGAGGCTTGCCGCCGCCTGCCGCATCTTCGGAAAGCTCGGTTTCGACATGGGCGGAGCCGGCCACATCACGGTGCGCGATCCGGGCGATCCAACGCATTTCTGGGTAAACCCCTACACGGTCCCGTTCGGCCATATCACGGTGTCGAGCCTGATCATGGTCAACCATGAGGGGCGTCGGGTTGAGGGTGAAGGGCAGCTCAACCGCGCGGCCTTCGCGATCCACGCGCGGCTGCATGAGGCGCGGCCCGACGTGCTGGCGGCGGCGCATTCGCACTCGATCCACGGCAAGACCTGGTCGACCCTGGGTCGCACGCTCGATCCGCTGACGCAGGACGCCTGCGCCTTCTATCAGGATCACCGGGTCTTCTCGGCCTTTTCGGGGGTAGTGTACGACACTGACGAGGGCGATCGGATCGCCGAGGCGCTGGGCGACGGCAAGGCGGTGATCCTGCAGAATCACGGGCTGCTGACCGTTGGCGGATCGATCGAGAGCGCGGTGTGGCGCTATATCGGGATGGAGAATGCCGCGCAGGTGCAACTGGCGGCGGAGGCGGTCGGTACGCCGATCCCGATCCCGCACGACGTCGCGATCAAGACGCGTGGCCAGATCGGGTCCGAGATTGCCGGCATCTACGGCTTCAAACCCTATTGGGACATGGTCATCCGCGACGAACCCGACCTTTTCGACTGAAGGACCCCATCTTGTCCGATCATATCCTGACGCCCGAACAGGCGGAGATCAGCAGCGCCGTGCAGAAGGTGCTGGCCGATTTCGACGATGCCTATTGGCACGATTGCGATGAGGCGAAGCGCTTTCCCGAAGAGTTCGTGAAGGCGATGGCCGATGGCGGTTGGCTGGGCATCGCCATGCCGCAGTCTGTGGGCGGCGCGGGGCTGGGGCTGGGCGAGGCCGCGGCGATGATGCAGGCGGTGACGGAGAGCGGAGCGGGCTTCACCGGCGCATCGGCAATCCACCTCAACATCTTCGGGCTGATGCCGCTGATCCGCTTCGGCACCGATGAACAACGCGCGCGCCATTTGCCGCGCGTGCTGGCGGGCGAGGATCGGGTCTGCTTCGGCGTGACAGAGCCCGATAGCGGCCTCGACACGACCAGCCTGAAGACCTTCGCCACGAAGAAGCCCGGCGGCGGATGGCGGATCAACGGGCGCAAGATGTGGACCAGCGGCGCGCAGACCGCGACCAAGATCCTGATCATCGTCCGCACCACGCCCAAGGAGCAATGCGCCAAGCCGACCGAGGGGCTTTCGCTATTCTATACCGATCTCGATCGATCGAAGGTGGACGTGCGGCGCATCCCCAAGATGGGGCGCAACGCGGTGGATACCAATGCGGTGTTCATCGACGATCTGGACGTGCCCGACGAGGATCTGGTCGGCGAAGTCGGCAAGGGCTTCCGCTACCTGCTCCACGGCCTCAATCCGGAGCGCGTGCTGTTCGCGGCGGAATCGGTGGGGCTGGGGCGTGCGGCGCTGCGCAAGGCATCGGACTATGCGCGCGATCGGACCGTCTTCGGCCGACCGATCGGGCAGAACCAAGGCATCCAGCACCCGCTGGCCAAATGCTGGATGGATCTGGAGGCGGCCAATCTGATGGCGTTCCAGGCCGCCCGCCTGTTCGATGCCGATCAGGAATGCGGATCCTTCGCCAATGCCGCCAAATATCTGGGCGCGGAGGCGGGTTTCCATGCGTGCGAGACGGCGGTGCTGACGCATGGCGGCATGGGTTATGCCCGCGAATTCCACGTCGAACGCTATTTCCGCGAGTCCATGATCGCGCGCATCGCGCCGGTCAGCCGCGAGATGATCTTCAGCTACATTGCAGAGCGAGAGCTGGGGCAGAAGAAGAGTTATTGAGGGGAGGGTGATGGGCGCACGCGGGGCGCGCTCATAAGCGCCAGCGGCGGCTTGACCTAAATATGCGTCATCCCGGCCTCCGCCGGGATGACGGTTGGGGGCTTATCCCTCCTTGTGGGTCTTGGTGATCTTGGTGGTCTTCTTGATCACCTTGCGATGATGGACCGTCGCGGTGCGGTTGACGCATTTGTCGGTGACGGTTTTCGAACAGGTCGGTAGCGCGGGCGCGGCCGGCGCAGCGTCCTGCGCGTGGGCGGCAATCCCCGTCGTCGCGAAAGCGAGCGCGGTCAGCATCACGATGGTCTTCATCAGAAAACTCCTGCCTCTTCAGCGAGACGTTGCCCGCCGCCGGGCCAAACGCGCGAACATCACAACAGGTTCGGCTCGCGCATCATTTCCTGATATCGCTTCACTTCTTCGGTTTGGCAGGCCCGGTGACCTCAAGCTTGCGGGCAAGCTCCAGTATCTGGGCGCGCGTGGCGGCGGCGCCTTCGGATGGATAAGCGGCCGTGAGGCGCGCGCTCCAATAGCCGAAGCTGACGGTCGAGAGGCTCAGTTCATAAGGCTGGCCATCGGCGACCGCGGTGAAGCGGCCCTGATAGCCCGATCCGGCCTTCATGCCCGGCGGATCGAATGGCCCTTCACCGGCCGGCTTCAGATCGCTGAACTTCAGCGCGCCGAAATATTGGCCGATCAGCGATTTCATGCCGAGATAATGTTCCTTCGGCGTCATCGCCTCGATGTGGATCAGCGCGACGCGCGCGACGATCGGCGTGCCGTTCAGATCGCGGCCATAAGCGATGGTCACGTCATGCCCGACCAGATCGAAGGGCTGCTCGTAGAATCGGGTGAAGCCGGCGAGTTTCTTGGGAAACACCGTGCCGCTGGCTTCGTGGATCAGATTGTCATTGCCCCGGCATTTGAAGCCGGTCGGAACCGCATCGGGGCAGGCCGCCTGCGCGCCCGTTGCCGCTGTTGCCAGCAGCAGCGCCGCCATGATCGATCGCATCCGCTTCGCCATATCGTGCACCCCTGTTCTGCGAGACGCGCCTGTCCTAGCCCAACCTTTAGTCGTTCCGAAAGGGTGTGCGGTTCGCGCCGACTGCGATATTCCAAACGAAACGCCAAAGAAAACGAACGACAAAGGAGCAGGGTTGATGGCGGACGTCCGCTATGATTTCGCGGGAGAAAGTGTCGTCGTCACCGGTGGCGGGCGTGGACTTGGCCGGGCGATTGCAGAGGGCTTTGCTGCGGCGGGCGCGACCGTCGCGATCATCGGACGCGATGCTGATCGCCTGGCGCAGGCGGCCGCAGACATAGAGGGCGATGTGCGTGCTTATGCGGCCGATGTCGCAGACGAGGCTGCGATGGAGGCGGTCGCCGCGCGCATCCTGGGCGACCTTGGGCCGGTCGACACTCTGATCAACAATGCCGGGATCAACCCCTGGTATCGCAGCGCCGAAAAGGTGCCGATGAGCGAATGGCGCGCGATCATCGACGTGAACCTGAGCGCGGTGTTCCATTGTTGCCTGTTGTTCGGGAAGCCGATGATCGAGCGCGGCAAGGGATCGATCATCGGGATCAGCTCGGTCGCCGGCCATGTCGGGCTGGCCAAGGCGGCGGCCTATAATGCGGCGAAGGGCGGGCTGGAACTGCTCACCAAGTCGCTGGCGATCGATTGGGCGGCGAAGGGCGTGCGGGTGAACACGGTCGCCCCCGGCTATTTCGAGACCGATCTGACGGCGGGCCTGCAGGGGCACGAGATATTGTCGGGCAAGATCGTGGATCACACGCCGCTGGGGCGCTTCGGCAAGCCGGAGGAGGTTGTGGGGGCGTGCCTCTATCTGGCGTCCCCGGCCGCGAGTTACGTGACCGGCCAGTCGCTGCGCGTCGACGGCGGTTATACCGCGTCATGAGCCTCTATCCGCCGAGCTTCAATTTCGGCGGCGACGTCGTCGATCATCTCGCGCGCACCGTCGACGGCCCGGCGCTGATCTGGGCCAATGCAGCGGGCGAGGAGCAACGCTTTTCCTTTTCGGATATGGCGCGGCTTACCGCGAAGCTGGCCGCATCGCTGGCGAAGCTGGGTGTCGCGAAGGGCGACCGCGTCATCATCATGCTGCCGCGCATTCCCGAATGGCAGATCGCAATGGTTGCCTGCTTCAAGCTGGGTGCGATCCCGATCCCGTGCATCGAGATGCTGACCGCCAAGGACATCGCCTATCGCGTCGCCCGCGCCGAGGCGAAGGTGGCGATCGCGCGCGCGGAGCAGGTCGACAAGTTTGCGGGCCTCGACATCCCAATCCGCATCAGTGTGGGCGCGGCAGCGGACTGGCTGGCGTTCGACGCGCTGATCGATGCCGGCGATCCGGGGTTCGAGCCGGTGCGGATGGAGGCCGAGGATCCGGCGATCCTCTATTTCACCAGCGGATCGACCGGCCAGCCCAAGGGCGTGCTGCATGCGGCGCGCGCCACTTATGTGTGGCGGCAATCGGCGATCGACTGGCTCGATCTGCGCCGCGACGACATGATCTGGGCGACGGCGGATACGGGCTGGAGCATGGCGGGCACGGCGATCCTGGTCGGGCCGTGGAGCGTGGGGGCGTGCGCCTTCTTTTATGACGGGCCGTTCGACGCTGCGGAGCGGCTGCGGCTGCTGTCTCGCTATGGCGTCACCGTCTATTGCGCGCCGGCCACCGAATTGCTCCGCGTGGTCGATCAGGACATGGCGGCGCACGATCTTTCGCGCCTGCGCCGCACGACATCGGCGGGCGAATCGCTGAGCCCCGTGATCGTCGATCGCTGGCAACGGGCGACGGGGCATCCAATTGCGGAAGGCTATGGCCAGACCGAAACGCTGATATCGATCTGCTATCCGCCCGATCTGCTCTACCGCCGGGGTTCGGCGGGCAAGGCGATGGCGTATAACGACGTCCGCATCGTTGCGGGCGGGCGCGAACTGCCGCGCGGCGAAATCGGCGACATCGCGATCCGCGCGCCCAATCCGCAGATCATGCTGGGTTATTGGAAGGATCCGGAGCGGACGGCCGATTGCTATGCCGACGGGCCGGATGGACGATGGTTCGTCACCGGGGATCGCGGTTCGCAGGACGAGGACGGGTTCATCTATCATCAGGGGCGCACCGACGATGTGATCAACTCGTCGGGCTATCGGATCGGGCCGAGCGAGATCGAGGATGTGCTGCTGACCCACCCCGCGGTGGCCGAGGCGGCCGTGGTAGGCGGGCCAGATGAGGAGCGCGGCGAGATCGTGGTCGCTTTCGTTGTGGCGCGCGGCGATGCCGGAGAGGCGCTGGCGGGCGAGTTGCAGGCCTTCGTTCGGGCCGGAACCGCGCCCTACAAATATCCGCGCAGCGTGCGCTTCGTGGGCGAATTGCCCAAGACGCTGACCGGCAAGATCCAGCGCAACGTGCTGCGCGAACAGCTCGTGCGCGAAAAGGGAGAGGGGAAATGAGCGAGGTCCAGATTCCGGTCGACCATATGTTCACGATGGTGCTGGAGGGGCTGAACGACGCCCGCCACGATTATGTGGGGCCGTTCGGCCGCCGCATCTTCGAGAAAGCGAGCGGTGGCACGATCCGGGGGGCGCGGCTGAACGGACAGGTGCTGAGACTGCATGCGACTGACTATGGCCGCGCCAGCCTCGACGGATCGTTGCGGCAGCTCGATGCCGAGGCGGGGCTGCTGCTCGATGACGGGACCGCGATTCTGATGCGCTATCGCGGGCGGATGTCGCCGCGTTATGGCGCTGGGCAGTCGCGGATTTCGGCCGTGTTCGACGTGGCGGACGGGCCGCATGGCTGGATCAACGGGATTCAGGCGATGGGCGTCGGGGAGGAGCGCGCCGACGGCACCACGGTCATTGAGGTCTATCAGCTGACCGGCGAGGCCGAGAGCGAAGGCCCGCGCGATACCGCGACCGACCCGAGCCAGCGCCGCAGTCTGCCCGCCGAATTCGTCCTGCGCCGCAAGAGCGAGCATGAGCCGGGATCGAAGCGGCATACCGTCGCCAGCCCCTTCGGCGCGCGTTACTTCACGCTGGCCGAGGCCGGCGGCGCGTTCAAGGGGCCGAAGATCGCGGGGCAGTTCCTGTCCGGCTACAGCTGGTCGCCGCATTATATGCATGCGAAGGGCGAGCCGGGTCAGCCGGGGTTCGAGATGCTGATGCATTATGACGTCAAGACGCTGCTGCGCACCGATGACGGAACATCGGTGCTGATGGCCTATACCGGCGCGACGTCGGGCGCCTATGCGCGCGGGGCCTGGATGACGGCGACCTTGTTCGAAGTGCCGGAAGGGCCGCACGCCTGGTTGAACGAGGTGCAGGCGGTGGGGGCAGGGCGATGGGCCGGGGACGGCGCCGAATATCGGGTGTTCGCGCTGCTTTGAGCCGTTACGGCCTGGCGCTGACCGGCTTGCCGCATTCGAGATCGCGGCTGTTCTTGCCGACGGCCTTCTTGCACATCCGCATCATGCCGGTGACGGTGTCGAGCACGTAGAGGCTCGGTTCGTAAGGGCCATCGCCGATCACGACCTGATAACGGCCGATCTTTGAAGGGGGAGCCTGCGGTGCGGGCTGGTTGCAGCCGGCGAGCAGCAGCGCCGTCAGGATGATTGCGGGTTTCATCATCGGGAATCGCTCCTCCGTTCCGCGCCGCGTGAACCGGCGTTCTGGCCATATCGAAGCGCAGGATAGACCGATCTGGGCTGTCGAAAGCCTGAACCGTGGTGGTGACCCCAACGGGACTCGAACCCGTGTTTTCGCCGTGAAAGGGCGACGTCCTAGACCGCTAGACGATGGGGCCGTCGATCGGTGACGGGGCGATTAGGGGAGAGGCGGCGGGGGGTCAACCCCACCCGACGCCCAACCTGTCATTAAAGTGATTTATTCCTCCGTAACCGGGAAGCCTTCGTGGCGCAGCCAGGCGGCGACCTTCGGATCGCGGCCCCGGAAATTGCGGAATGCCTGCGCCGGATCGACCGTATTGCCCACCGACAGGATCGTGTCGTGGAATCGCTTGGCGGTGGCGGGATCATAGGGGCTGCCCGCTTCGCCGAACGCTTCATAGGCGTCGGTCGCCAGCACTTCGGCCCACAGATAGCCGTAATAGCCCGCCGCATAGCCTTCGCCGGCGAAGATATGGCCGAATTGCGGGATGCGATGCCGCATCACGATTTCCTTCGGCATGCCGATTTCGGCCAGAGTCGCCTTTTCGAACGCTTTGGGATCGATCGCGGCGTCGCCCGCCAGATGCAGCTTCATGTCGACGATCGCGCTCGCCTGAGTCTCGACCACGCTGAAGCCCTGGTTAAAGGTCTGCGCGCGCTTGATCTTGGCGAGCAGTTCGGCCGGAATCTGTTCGCCCTTCGCATTGACGAGCATCGCCTGCACCTCAGGCGTCGAGAACCAGTTCTCGTTCACCTGGCTGGGGAATTCTACGAAGTCGCGCGCCGTATTCGTGCCCGACAGCGACGGATAGGTGCTGTTCGCGCTCAGCCCGTGCAGCGCGTGGCCGAATTCGTGGAACATGGTTGCGGCATCGTCCCACGAAATCGTCGTGGGCTGCCCCGCGCCGCCGGGGATGAAGTTCGAATTGTTCGACACGATCGTCGGCACGTCGCCATCGACACGCGATTGCTCGCGATAGGCGTTCATCCACGCGCCCGATTGCTTGCCGGCGCGCGCGAACGGATCGAAATACCAATAGCCGATGTGATTGCCGGCCTTGCCCTTCACCTCATAGACGGTGACGTCGGGGTGATAGACGGGCAGGCCGTCGACCTTCGCGAAGCTGTAGCCGTAGAGCTTGCCCGCGGCCATGAACATCGCGTCGCGGACATGATCGAGCTGGAGGTAGGGCTTCACCTCACCCAGATCGAGGTCGTACTTCGCCTTGCGCAGCTTTTCCGCATAGAAGCGGTAGTCCCACGGCTCGATCGTGATCTTGTCCGCATCGGCGATCTTCTGCATCTCGGCGACGTCGGCATGGACCTGCGCAACCGCGGGTTTCCACGCACGCATGAGCAGGTTCATCGCATTGTCGGGCGTCTTCGCCATCGTGTCGGCCAGGTGCCAGTGCGCATAGGTGGGATAGCCGAGCAGCTTCGCCTTCTGCGCGCGGACCTTCAGGATTTCGACGACGAGCGCATTATTGTCGTTGGCATTGCCGTTGTCGCCGCGGCTGACCCACATGCGCCAACCCTTTTCGCGCAGCGCGCGGTCGGTCGCGTAGGTCACGAAGGGCTCCATTGCCGATCGCGTGTTGGCGATGCGCCATTTGCCGGGCAGCTTGTGTGCTTCGGCATCGGCCGATGCGGCGGCGATCTGCGCGTCGGTAAGTCCCCTCAGCTGATCCTTGTTATCGAGGACGAGGGCGTAATTCTCCTCATCGGCCAGCTGGTTCTGCGCGAACTTGGTGTAGAGCGCGGCGAGCTTCTGATTGTAGGTCGACAGGATCGCCTTGTCGGCGGCGCTGAGCTTCGCGCCGGCCTGGTTGAAGTCGTTCCACGATTTCCAGACGAGGCGCTGCTGTTCGGGGGTCAGCTTCGCCTTGTCGGGCGAATTGTAGATCGCGTCGATGCGAGCAAAGAGCTTGGCGTTCTGGATCAGCCGGTCCTGCGCGGCCGCCAGTTTCGGCATGACCTCTTCCTCCACCTTCTGGAATTCGGGGCTGGAGAGGTTGGACGAATAGACGAAGAAGATGGTCAGCGCGCGGCTGAGCGGGCGGCCGGCCTTTTCGAGCGGGACGATCGTGTTGTCGAAGGTGGGCGCGGCGGGATTGGCCGTGATCGCGTCGACTTCCTTGAACTGCGCCTCGATCCCGGCCTCGATCGCGGGCTTGAAATCGGACACCTTCGCCTTGTCGAACGCCGGGACGCCACCGTTCGGGCCGGTCCATTCGGCGAGCAGCGGATTGGCGGGCAGCGCGGGGGCCGCGCCCAGCGGCGCGGTCGCGGCGGCCACCACCATCGCGGCGGTGCCGGCGGCGAGGATCATCTTGTTCATGGAGTCCGGTCTTTCTTCTATGGCTTATCGCCCCATCTTATCGAGCGGCGGCAGCTTGGCCAGCGGGATCGTATCGCCCCCGCGCGTGCGGCGAAGCACCGAATAGAGCGCGCTGACGAAGGTCGGCCGGCTGAAGCGCATCGCCTCATGCCGCCCGCCATAAGCGATGCCGACGGTGCGGCGCAGATCGAAGCCGGCGAGCCGAGGGCGGACAACGCCGGGCGCGGTGAACCCGTCGGGCATCACCGTAACGCCCAGGCCGGCGGCGACCATGCGGATCGCATTGTCGTCGCTGGTGGTGCGCAGCGCGAAGAAGGGGCGCACGCCGCGATCGGTGAAATAGCGGCTCGTTTCGGGCAGCGCCTCGCAATGGCGGCGGACGATCATGACGTTGTCGGCCAATGCCTCACCCGCGATCTGCGGCTGCGCGGCCAGCGGGTGCAGGGCGGGGAGGGCGAGGGCATAGCCTTCCTCATATAACGGCTCCTCGACGAAGCGATCGCCGCCCCGGTTGACGAGGGTGACGGCCAGATCGACGCGTCCGCGCGTCAAATGCTGGGTCAACTGGCGCTCATTCCCTTCGACCAGTTCGATTCGCGCCTTGGGATCGATCCGGTGCGCATCGGCGACTGCGGCGGCGATGGCGACGATCGGGATCGAGGTGAGGATGCCGACGCGCAGCACGGCCGGCGCCTCCGCGACGACCACCGATTGCTGGGCAAGCTGGAAGCTGCTTTCGATCGCGCGGGCGTGCGGCAGGAGGCGGGTGCCTGCGTCAGTGAGGTGGACACGCTGGCTCGATCGATGGAACAAAGATGCGCCGATCAGTCTTTCCAGCTTGGCGATCCCGACCGACAAGGTGGGTTGGGACACGTTGCTCTGTTCCGCCGCGCGGGAGAAGGTGCCGTTGTCGACCACGGCGAGGAAGTACCGCAACAGATATCGGTCGATCATAGATGCAGTCTATGATGTCGGCGCATATCTTTCAATTTCCGTCGATCGCCGCGCGGCGCTACCTTCGCCGCAATCATAAGAATGGAAGAGAGGATGCGATGACCACCGCTCCGTTCGATTTCGGCCTTGGCGAGACCGCCGAGATGATCCGCGACACCACCGCCCGCTTCGCGACCGACCGGATCGCACCCATCGCGGCGAAGATCGACGCCGAGGACTGGTTCCCGCGCGATCTGTGGCCCGAAATGGGCGCGCTGGGCCTGCACGGCATCACCGTCGAAGAGGCCGATGGCGGCCTTGGCCTCGGCTATCTCGAGCATGTGGTGGCGCAGGAGGAGGTGGCCCGCGCATCGGCCTCGATCGGCCTAAGCTATGGCGCGCATTCGAACCTGTGCGTGAACCAGATCCGCCGCTGGGCGACCGCGGAGCAGAAGGCGCGCTACCTGCCCAAGCTGGTGTCGGGCGAGCATGTCGGCAGTCTGGCGATGTCCGAGGCGGGGGCGGGATCCGACGTCGTCTCGATGAAGCTCAAGGCCGAGAAGAAGGGCGATCGCTACATCCTGAACGGCACGAAATTCTGGATCACCAACGCGACCTATGCCGACGTTCTGGTCGTCTATGCCAAGACGGGCGAGGGATCGAAGGGGATCAGCACCTTCCTGATCGAGAAGGGCTTCAAGGGTTTTTCGATCGGGCAGAAGATCGACAAGATGGGCATGCGCGGATCGCCGACCGCCGAACTGGTGTTCGACGATTGCGAGGTGCCGGAAGAGAACGTCATGGGGCCGCTCAACGGCGGCGTCGGCGTGCTGATGTCGGGGCTGGATTATGAACGGACCGTGCTGTCGGGCATCCAGCTGGGCATCATGCAGGCGTGTCTCGACGTGGTCCTGCCTTATGTTCGCGAGCGCAAGCAGTTCGGAAAGCCGATCGGCGCGTTTCAGCTGATGCAGGCGAAGATCGCCGACATGTATGTCGCGCTCAATTCGGCGCGGGCTTACGTCTATGCGGTCGCCAAGGCCTGCGACGCGGGGAAAACGACGCGCTTCGACGCTGCGGGCGCGATCCTGCTGGCGAGCGAGAATGCGATGAAGACCTCGCTGGAGGCGGTGCAGGCGCTGGGCGGGGCCGGCTATACGAAGGACTGGCCAGTCGAACGCTTCATGCGCGACGCCAAGCTGCTCGATATCGGTGCGGGCACCAATGAGATCCGGCGGATGCTGATCGGGCGGGAGTTGATCGGCGCATGATCCTCGGCACCTCGCTCGATCCGGCCTCGCCCGAATTCCTTGCGCGCGCCGCGCATAATCGCGGGCTGGCCGACGATCTGCGCGCGCGGGTCGCCAATGCGGCGCTGGGCGGCAGCGGGCAGGCGCGCGAACGGCATGCGGCGCGCGGCAAGCTGCTCCCGCGCGACCGGGTGGAGCGGCTGCTCGATCCAGGTTCGCCCTTCCTCGAAGTTGGGCAACTCGCGGCGAACGGCCTCTACGGAGACGAGGTGCCGGGTGCGGGGATTATCGCCGGGATCGGGCGGGTTTCGGGCCGTCAGGTGATGATCGCGTGCAACGACGCGACCGTGAAGGGCGGCACCTATTATCCGATGACGGTGAAGAAGCATCTCCGCGCGCAGGAGATTG
Source organism: Sphingomonas crocodyli (assembly GCF_004005865.1). Taxonomy (NCBI): domain Bacteria; kingdom Pseudomonadati; phylum Pseudomonadota; class Alphaproteobacteria; order Sphingomonadales; family Sphingomonadaceae; genus Sphingomonas; species Sphingomonas crocodyli. Next base: position 2,232,419 of record NZ_SACN01000001.1, on the reverse strand, counting down.
CCGAGGCCAACCGCCTGCCGTGCATCTATCTGGTCGATAGCGGCGGCGCGAACCTGCCGCATCAGGCCGAGGTTTTCCCCGATCGCGAGCATTTCGGGCGCATCTTTTTCAATCAGGCGAACATGTCCGCAAAGGGTATCCCGCAGATCGCCTGCGTGATGGGAAGCTGCACCGCGGGGGGCGCCTATGTGCCGGCCATGTCGGACGAGACGGTGATCGTGCGTAATCAGGGCACGATCTTCCTCGCCGGCCCGCCGCTGGTGAAGGCCGCGACGGGCGAGGTGATCTCGGCCGAGGATCTGGGTGGCGGCGACCTGCACGGGCGCAAATCCGGCGTGGTCGATCATGTCGCCGACAATGACGAACATGCGCTGTCGATCGTCCGCGATATCGTCGCCACGATCCCGCTCGACCGCACGCCCGACATTGCGATGCGTGAACCGCGTGCGCCTCTGTTTCCTCCCGAGCAGCTTTACGGCGTTGTCCCCGACGATGTCCGCGCGCCCTATGATGTGCGGGAGGTGATCGCGCGGATCGTCGATGGATCCGAGTTTCACGAGTTCAAGGCGCTCTACGGCACCACGTTGGTCTGTGGTTTCGCGCATATCTGGGGCATGCCGGTCGCGATCCTCGCGAATAATGGCGTTCTGTTCAGCGAGAGTGCGGTCAAGGGCGCGCACTTCATCGAACTCGCCTGCCAGCGGCGAGTGCCGCTGCTGTTCCTCCAGAATATTTCGGGCTTCATGGTCGGCGGCAAATATGAGGCCGAGGGAATCGCCAAACATGGCGCGAAGCTGGTCACGGCGGTCGCGACCGCGCAGGTGCCCAAGATCACCGTGCTGATCGGCGGCAGCTTCGGTGCCGGCAATTACGGCATGTGCGGGCGGGCCTATTCGCCGCGCTTCCTGTTCAGCTGGCCCAATGCGCGGATCAGCGTGATGGGCGGCGAGCAGGCGGCCTCGGTCCTCGCCACTGTCCACCGCGATGCCGATCGCTGGAGCCCGGAGGAGGCCGAAGCCTTCAAGAACCCGATCCGCCAGAAATATGAGGATGAGGGCAATCCCTATTACGCGACATCACACCTTTGGGATGACGGCATCATCGATCCCGCCCAGACCCGCGACGTCCTCGGCCTCGCCTTCGCCGCCACGCTGAACGCCCCGATCCCCGAAAACGCGCGCTTCGGCGTGTTCAGGATGTGATGCGATGATCAATAAACTCCTGATCGCCAATCGCGGCGAGATCGCTTGTCGGATCATCCGCACCGCGCGTGAGATGGGGATCGCGACGGTTGCGGTCTATTCGGATGCCGATGCCGAAGCGCTACATGTGCGCGAGGCCGATGAGGCGGTGCATATCGGGCCGGCGCCGGCGCGCGAAAGTTATCTGGTCGGGGAGAAGATCATCGCGGCGGCCAAGGCTACGGCTGCGGAGGCGATTCATCCGGGCTATGGCTTCCTTTCGGAGAACGCAGATTTCGCCGAGGCGGTGATCGCAGCGGGGCTGATCTGGGTCGGGCCGAAGCCGTCGAGCATCCGCGCGATGGGCCTCAAGGATGCGGCCAAAAGGCTGATGCAGGACGCGGGCGTGCCGACCACGCCCGGCTATCTGGGCGATGAACAGTCCGAAGTGCGATTGCAGTCCGAGGCCGATGCAATCGGCTATCCGGTGCTGATCAAGGCGGTCGCGGGCGGCGGTGGCAAGGGGATGCGGCGGGTCGATGCCGCAGCGGACTTCGCCGAGGCGCTGGCATCGTGCCGGCGCGAGGCGGCGGCTTCGTTCGGCGACGACCGGGTGCTGCTGGAGAAATATATCCTGAGCCCGCGCCATATCGAGGTGCAGGTGTTCGGCGACACCCACGGCAATATCGTTCACCTGTTCGAGCGCGACTGTTCGCTCCAGCGCCGCCACCAGAAGGTGATCGAGGAAGCGCCCGCACCGGGGATGGATGATGCGACCCGCGCTGCGATCTGCGAGGCGGCGGTCAAGGCGGCGCGGGCGGTCGACTATGTCGGGGCGGGGACGATCGAGTTCATCGCCGACGCCTCCGAAGGGCTGCGCGCAGACCGCATCTGGTTCATGGAGATGAACACGCGGCTTCAGGTCGAGCATCCCGTGACCGAAGAGATTACCGGGCAGGATCTGGTCGAGTGGCAGTTGCTGGTCGCGTCGGGCGAGTCTTTGCCGCTCGAACAGGACGAGTTGGAGATCGACGGTTGGGCGATCGAGGCGCGGCTTTATGCCGAGGATCCGGCCAAGGGCTTCCTGCCGTCGATCGGTGCGCTCGATCTGTTCGAACTGGGCGATGATGTGCGGATCGACAGCGGGGTCGAGCGGGGCGCAGCGGTTTCCCCACATTATGACCCGATGATCGCCAAGATGATCGCCTGGGGCGAGGATCGCGAGGAAGCGCGGGAGACGCTGGCCGCCGCGCTCGATCACAGCGCGATCTGGCCGGTGCGCACCAATGCGGGCTTTCTGGTGCAGGCGTTGGAGCATCCCGATTTCATCGAGGGCAATGTCGATACCGGCCTGATCGCGCGCGAAGGCGATACGCTAATGCCGCCTGCGACGCCGTCGCTCGATGCGCTGGCCGATGCGGCTGCGGCGGTCGCGGGCGGCAACGGGTTGGGTGGCTTCCGGCTCAATCGGGCGATGAACGAGCAGGGGCGCTTTCTGCTCGACGGGCGGCCGATCGATATTGCCTTCGACGGGCAGGCGGGCGGCGATCCTTCGGATTCGATCCTGATCGCTGAACATGGTCAGGTCTGGAAACTCGCCCGCTGGCGCGTCGATGGCGCGGGCGGGGCAGGGGCCGGCGATGGCGCGATCCTGTCGCCGATGCCGGGCAAGGTCATCGCGCTCGCCGTGGCCAATGGCGATCGGGTCGAGAAGGGCCAGAAGATCGTCACGATCGAGGCGATGAAGATGGAGCACAGCTTGACCGCGCCGTTCGACGGGACGGTGGTCGATCTGTCGGTGGTCGAGGGCGGGCAGGTCAGGGAAGGTGTGTTGCTCGCGCGGATCGAGAACGACTGATCTTTTACACCGTTCGTGTCGAGCGAAGTCGAGACACGTAAGTCGGGCGCGCGTGAACGTATCTCGACTTCGCTCGATACGAGCGGTTCGGCGTTATTCGGCCACCAGCTTCATCAGCCGCCGCTCGATGGGCGCCAGAACCGGGCCGAGTTCGTGCCCGCGCTTCAGGATCACACCATTTTCACCGAACAGGGTCCACATGCCCTGACGGTTGCGCAACACTGGGCGTTTCTCGATGCGGATTTCGGGGCGCTCGGCCGTGCGGCGGAAGGCGGCGAAACAGGCGGCGTCGCGGCCAAGGTCCATCGCGTAGTCGCGCCAGTGGCCGGCGGCGACCATCCGGCCGTAGAGATCGAGGATGCGGCCCAGTTCCTGCCGATCGAAGCCGACCTGCTGGGGTGATCCGGGAAACGGGGTAACGACGCCCATCAGGCGCAGTCACGATCCTTGGCAGCCTCCGCCTTGGCGTCGCGTTCCTCGATCAATTGCGAGAGGCGATTGCGCATCGTCTCAAGCTCGCACTTGAGGATTTCGAGCTGCTGGGTCTGTGGATCGAACCGCTCGCTGCACTGAGTGCCATAAGGCACGAAATTGCGCTGAAACTCGGTGGCGTCGACCAGCATCGGCTTGGCGGGGATGCCGACGACCACCTGGCCCTCCGCCACGTCCTTCGTGACGACCGCATTGGCGCCGACGCGCGCCCGTGCGCCGATTGTGAGCGGGCCAAGGACAGCCGCGCCAAGGCTGATAATAGCGCCATCGCCGATCGTGGGATGGCGCTTGCCGCCAGCGCCATTGGTCGGGTTGGTGCCGCCAAGGGTGGAACCCTGATACATGGTGACGTCATTGCCGACGATCGCCGTCTCGCCGATCACAACGAAGCCGTGATCGATGAAGAAGTTTCGCCCGATCTGCGCGCCCGGATGGATATCGATCGCCGTCAACGCGCGCGAGATGTGGTTGATCAGCCGCGCGAGGAAATAGAGCTCGGCCTGAAACAGCCAGTGCGCAACCCTGTGAAGGCCAACAGCCAGTACACCGGGGTAAAGCAGAATTTCCCAGCGCGAGCGCGGCGCCGGATCGCGGGCCTTGATCGAATCCAGATAGGAAATGAGGCCATCAAACATGCGCGCGTCTTTCGTGCGGTTCCCTTTATGAGGGAATATTATAGGGACGACGCCCGCCGCTTGAAAGGGTTCCATGTTCTCGATCTAAGGATCAAGCGAAGCTTTACGATTGTGAAAATGACCGGAAATGGATGCACTTTATAAGGGTAATCTTAGTTTCGTGATAAAATTGCTTTCATGCAGACATTGGGGTGTGGGCATGAAAAACCTTAATTCTATCATGAATTTTATGAAGATAGGGATCTTGCTGTCCGGGATTTCTTTGTCAACAGGATGTACATACCTTCAAGCGCAGTCGCGCGTTGACCCCCGTACGGTCGCAAATTATTCCAGATATGCAATCGAAGACAAGCAGTGTCGATTATCGTCGCCAAGCGATAAGAATGCCAACCGATTGAATGACGACACACGCTCAGGCGCAATCAATCTCGACTGCTTTCGTTTTCCAGAAGATAGCATGCGCGGGAAAGAAATACCCGAAGACGGCAAGACAGCTTATGCACTGGCTGTCGCAGATGTCGCGGGAATACAGAGAAATCGGCTCACATCTATTCTCATCAAGCATGCGGATGACGTATGTACGACGGAAATGGGCCGTTTCGCCGCAAACGAAGCGACAGTTAATGCGTCGCTGAGTATCCTCACCAGCGGCTTTGCGGCTGCCAGCACGATTGTATCGGGCGAGTTATCGAAAAGCATTCTATCCGGAATTGCTACCACAACCAGCGCAAGTCGTGCGCACATTAATGCCGAAGTTTATCGGAATATCGTATCTGCCACTGTCAATCATGCTATCCAGAATGAGAGGGATCGCCAAAAGTTGCAAATTTTAGCTAAGAATAGTATGAATATATCGACATATAGCGTCGATCAGATGATCATGGATGTGAACCAATATCATCAAGTTTGTTCTTTTTATCGAGGGTTGACTCTCGTAAACGACGCGGTTGACAAGCAAAAGGTCGACCCGTCAGATTTGAGATCCAATATCGATCGCGCGGTATCGGATCTAAAAAACACAGATTGCCGATTATCAGGCCCAGATGAAGCAGAAGGGGGCCGATACTGATTTCCTAAAAGAGCAGGTTAAGGTGCTCCAGACCCAGTTGAGTACGCTTGTTTCGGCCCGTGCAGAGGCTACTGCGACTAATGTCGACCCTGCATCGACCAAACCCAAGCCGGAAACGCCGGCACCCGTCAGTCCCTAATTTTGTCACTCGCCTCTTTTTCTCCTAGAAAGAGACGAGTGACCGATGGTCATACCGCCGTCGCGTGGACGGTGGCGGCGGCCTTGATGATCGCGCCGACGCGGGCCGCGGTCTGGATCACGTCCGAAGCGACATTGTGCTGGCGCAGCACCTTTTCGTGCGCGTCGATGCACATGCCGCAGCCGTTCATGGCGGAGACGGCGAGGCTGAACAGCTCGAAATCGTCCTTTTCGATGCCGGGATTGCCGATGACGTTCATGCGCAGCTTCGCCGGCATCTGCCCATATTCCTTGTTCGAGGCGAGATGGACGAAGCGGTAATAGACGTTGTTCATCGCCATGACGGCGGCCGATGCGCGCGCGGCGTTGGCGGCTTCGGGCGAAAGCTTGCCTTCGGCTTCGGCCTCTGCGGCGTCGACGATCGGCTTGTAGCCGCTGCCATGCGCGCAGGCGAGCAACAGGCCATATTTGCGCTGGTCGCCCAGCGTCTGATCGCTGAGGAGCGAGCCGACGTTCAGCCGGATGTCCTTGGCATAATCGGGAAGCGCGTCAGCGAAGGTCTTGAGCGACATCGGTCGTTCCTTTTCGATCTGAGAAAGAAAAAGGGCGCGGAGGTTGATGCCCTCCGCGCCCTTCTTGCGCCCGCGCCCCTTAGGGGGAGACGCAGGCTGGCCGCCTGTAAGGGGCTCAGGCGGCGGGCTTGAGAACCTCGTCACCCTTGCTCCAGTTGCAGGGGCACAGTTCGTCGGTCTGCAGCGCGTCGAGAACGCGGATCGCCTCGGCCGGGTTACGACCCTGGTTGAGGCCGTTCACGGTGACGTGCTGAATGATGTTGTGCGGATCGACGATGTAGGTCGCGCGATAGGCAACGCCCGCATCCTTGTCGACGATGCCGAGCGCGTTCGCCAGCTTCTTCTGGTTGTCCGCGATCCACGGGAAATCGCAGTTGGCCAGACGCTCGTCCGACTTGCGCCACGCGAAGTGGACGAAATCGGTGTCGGTCGAAGCGCCGATCAGCACCGCGTCACGATCCGCGAAATCGTTCTTCAGTTCGCCATAGCCGATGATTTCGGTCGGGCAGATGAAGGTGAAGTCCTTCGGCCAGAAGAACACGACCTTCCACTTGCCGCCGGTCTCGCCGGTGTCGATCGTCTCGCCGGCCGGGAGCGCAGCCACGCCCTGCTGAACGGGCAGGACGAACGAGGGGAATTCATCGCCAACGGTAAGCGCCATGTCGAAGCTCCTTTATGTGATTTGCCGGTGCGGCGTGACGGATATTGGTGACGGTGTGATGGCAGGGTGGCTTTCGCACGACAAATTGATTATTTCGCCTCCATTGATCGATAGAGGCGATGAATGGCAACCTATCTCCCGACCCTCAAGCAGCTGCAATATCTGGTGGCTCTCAAGGATCACGGCCATTTCGGCAAGGCGGCGGAGGCGTGCTTCGTCACCCAATCGACCCTGTCGGCGGGGTTGCGCGAACTGGAGTCGCTGATCGGGATCACCCTGGTCGAACGCACGCGCCGCGTGGTGCGCTTCACGCCGCTGGGTCTGCGGATCGCCGACAAGGCGCAACGCGTGCTGCGCGAGGCCGAGGAACTGAGCGATCTGGCGCGCGCGGCGGGCAAGCCGTTGTCGGGCGATCTGCGGATGGGCGTGATCCCGACGATCGCACCCTTCCTGCTGCCGCGTATCCTGCCGAAGCTGCGCAACGAATGGCCCGACTTGAAGCTCTATCTGCGCGAGGAGACGACGGGCGCGGCGTGCGATTCGCTCCACCGCGGGCATGTCGACTGCGTGCTGCTGGCGCTGCCTTATCATTGCGGCGACGTGGAGAGCGTCGACCTGTTCCTCGACCGGCTGTTCGTCGCCTTTGCCGAGGATGAGAAGATCGATCATTCGCCGGTGCTGAGCGCCGATGCGATCGATGAAAGCCGGCTTCTGCTGCTCGAGGACGGGCATTGCCTGAAGGATCATGCGCTGGCGGCGTGCAACCGACCCGAATTGCGGGCGGAGGCGGCGATGCTCGGCACCTCGCTCCACACGCTGGTTCAGATGGTCGACAACGGGCTGGGCGTCACCCTGCTGCCTGCGATGGCGCTCGATGCGGGCATCCTCGACAATACGCATGTGCTGGCGCGGCCGCTGGATGCCGAGCATCCGTCACGCCGGATCGCGCTCGCCTGGCGCAAGGGCAGTCCGCGTGAAAAGGAGTTCCGTCTGCTGGCTGATGCCTTGCGGGAGGCGGGGCAGGGCGCGTCCTGACCGGCTTTGGCGGAAAGCCGCCAAAAATATTTTAATTTTCCCTGCATCCGCTGCAACCCGATCATACGTAGCGGCGTAACGACTCTTGCCCCCCGCCCCCGGAACAGTGGCGTAGCCGTCCGGGGCGACCGTGCGAGTAGCGTTGCGTACCCCTAACCCCCGTCCCCGGCGCGAACGCGGGCAGGCTTCGTCGTCGGGGACACCCGGATTTCCGATTTAAACGATGTGGAGAATGTCCCGTCAGCTGACGGGCATCGTCACCATGCTGCCCGAATAGAGGACCGGGCCGGTGGGCAGGCCGGTCGGCGATCCGCCGACGGGTTCGAGCGAGACCGCGATCGTCGCATCATCACGCCCGTCAAGCATCTTCGCGGGCATCGTCGTCGGGCCGGACGAGGGCATGAGGCCGAGCGACTTGGGCGCATCCTTGCCCATGATCGCCCACAGTTCGAGGCTGTGGCCGGGGCGCGGCGCCAGGTTAACCGGCATGACCTTCATCTTCCCCGTCGCCTGATCGAAGGTGACAAGCAAAGCAGGCGTGCCGCCATTCTCGCTGAGCGCGGCGATCGACTGGATGCCGGGCTGCAGCGGGGCAGGGGAGGACGTGATCGTCGGCGGCGAACTGAGCATCGGGCCGCGCAGCGCGAGGCCCGAGGTCAGCACCGCGACGACTGCGGCGGCGGCCGTCGCCAGTTGCCAGCGGCGATGCGCCTTGCCCATCGGGCGATTGTCGTTCGCGACGGTCGCACCCGTCGTCGCGCGCTCGATCCGCCGCCACAGATCGGGTGAAGGCTCGACCGACGGCGCCGTCAGCAAAGCCGGCGACAGGCGCGATTGCCATTCGGCGACGGCGCGCGCGATTGCAGGATCGGTGAGGATGCCGAGCGCGACCGCCTGCCGCTCATAGGTTTCGAGCGTGCCGAGGACATATTCGCCGGCGATCAGATTGGGATCCTCAGCCACCGAGGCACCCCTTCAGCTTGCCGAGCGCGCGGTGGAGCCACGACTTGATCGTGCCGCTGGGATGGCCAAGCCGTTCGGCCAACTCATCGCGACTGTCGCCGCGCAGATAGGCGGCGAGCACCAGCTGGCGCTGATCCTCGTCGAGCCGCTCCAGGCAGACGCGCAGCGCGGCCAGCGCCTCGGGCGATGGCGTGCCTTCGTCGGCGAGCAGATCGAAATCGAATTCGTCGGTCGATATCTTGCTGCCCGGCCGTTCGCGGCGGCGAACGTCGATCGCGACGTTGCGCGCGATGGTGGCCAGCCACGCGATCGGGCTGCCGCGCATCGCGTCATAACCCGCGGCATTCCGCCAAATCTTTACGTAGATATCCTGCATCGCGTCTTCAGCTACCGACCTTTCAGGCAAGATACGGAGCACGATGCCGAATAGTTTCGCCGAAGTCCGGCGGTAGAGTTCGGCGAAAGCGGCGCGATCGCCGTCCGCCGTCGCAAGCAGAAGAACGCCCAGTTCGGCACTTCCGATACCAGCCGTCATGCCCGCCACCTGTCGGTTGCCGCCGCGTCGCTTTTGCGCGTTTCGACCCAGGCGCTGCGGCCGTCGGCGAAATGCTCCTTCTTCCAGAAGGGCGCCTCGGTCTTGAGCCAGTCGATCAGATAGGCGCAGGCTTCGAGCGCGGCGTGGCGATGGCGCGCGGCGGCGGCGGTCAGCACGATCCGCTCGCCGGCGCGCAAAGGTCCGTAGCGATGGATCACGGTCACGCCGACCAGCGACCAGCGATCGGCGGCCTGTTCGGCAATGTCGCGCATCACCTTTTCGGTCATGCCCGGATGATGTTCCAGTTCGAGCATCTCCATGCCCCCTTCGCCGCGCACGACCCCGGTAAAGCTCGCTATTCCGCCGCCCCCCAGCGCCTCGAGCCGCGCCAGTTCGGCCCCGACGTCGATATCCTCGCGCTGGACGAGCACTCGCAACGCGCTCATGCGGCGCCGCCGGTGACCGGAGGGAACAGAGCGACTTCGCGCGCGCCGGCAAGGCTCGCGTTCAGATCGACGAAGCGATCGTCGATCGCCGCGCGCAGCTTCGTGCGATCGGCGAAGGCGGTGACATAGCCGTTGCCGCGCGCGACGAGCCAGTCGACCAGATCGACGACGCTGGCCACCGATGCCGGCGGATCGACGCGCTCGCCGCTCAACCCGATCGCCTCGCGGATGCCGGCGAAGTAGAGGAGGTCGATTGCCACCCGCATCAATCCATGTGCCGGATGCCGACGCGCAGATAGTCCCAGCCCGTAAGCAATGTCAGCACGGCGGCGGCCCACAGGCTGAACAGCCCGACAGCGCCGATCCACGACCATTCGGGCAGCGCGCCCGCCAGGATGATCGCCCCGAGCGAAATCAGCTGGAAGGTCGTCTTCCACTTGGCGAGTTGGCTGACCGGCACCGAAATCTGCAGGCCGGCGAGGAACTCGCGCAGCCCCGACACCGTGATCTCCCGCAACAGAATGATCAGCGCCGCGATCGTATGATAGCCCGAGACGTCGCGCGTGAAGACCAGCATCACGATGACGGCCGCGACCATGATCTTGTCGGCGATCGGATCGAGGAACACGCCGAGTTTCGACACCGTCCCCTGTGCGCGGGCAAGATAACCGTCGAAATAATCGGTGATCGCCATCAGCGCATAGAGCCCGAAGGCGATCGCATATTCGAGCTTGCTTGCGCCTGGCCATAACAGAAATACGAGGATCGGCACCGCCAGGATGCGCGAGAGCGTCAGGATGTTCGGCAATGTCAGCATCTGCCGTCTCCTCTAACCCACTTCCCCCCACCGTAGGAAGCGGGGACGCAACGATTTTCCGCCATATCCGGTGTCATCACATCGTCACGCATATCGCGCTTGGTCCGCCCGACGCGCTGGGCTATGTCCGCAACCGTTCGAGCCGGCGATAACGATAGAAGGCCCCAAGCTCCGCATGACCCCGTCTTTCCGGCTCCTCGGCCAGCGCCGGTTCCTGCCGCTTTTCGTCACCCAGTTCCTGGGCGCGTTCAACGACAATCTGTTCAAGACATCGATGGTGCTGTTCGTCACCTTCGAAGTCTATTCGGATCCGGCGGTCGAGGCGAAATTCTCCGCGCTGGCAACCGCGCTGGTGATCCTGCCCTTCTTCCTGCTGTCGGCATTGTCGGGGCAATTGGCGGACAGCCGCGATAAGGCGAAGATCATCCGCATCATCAAGGCGGCCGAAATCGGTATCATGGTGGTCGGTGCCGCCGGCCTGATGCTGAAGATGATCCCGGTGATGCTCGCTGCCCTGTTCGCAATGGGCGTGCATTCGACCTTTTTCGGCCCGATCAAATATGCGCTGCTGCCCCAGCATCTGGAAAAGGATGAGGTGCTGGCGGGCACCGGCCTGGTCGAGGCGGGCACCTATATCGCGATCCTGGCGGGCACGATCCTGGCGGGCTTCATCAGCGCGAAAACGGCCGCCGCCGGCGTTCTGATCGTCGCGGTGCTGGGCTGGATCGCGGGGCGACAGGTGCCGGCCGCGCCGCCGTCTGGCAAGGGCGAACCGCTCGACTTCCACGTGGTGCGCGCGTCGATCAAGCTGGTGTCGGACACGATGCACGTCCGCCGGCTGTTTCTGGCCATCATCGCGATCAGCTTCTTCTGGGCGATCGGATCGGTGCTGATCATCGAATTCCCGCCGCTGGTGAAGAACGTCTTCACTGCCGACGAAAAGGTGGCGAGCCTGTTCCTCGCGATCTTCTCGGTCGGCGTGGCGATCGGATCGGTGCTGATCAACAAGCTGCTCGGATCGCATGTGTCGGCGCGCTACGCCCCCGCATCGGTGATCGCGATGGCCGGCTTCGTCCTGTTCATGTATTTCGTGGCGGAAGGCTGGGCCGGGCGCACCGACGGCCGCCTCTACAACCTCGTCGAGTTCATCCACCATCCGGGCTCGTGGCTCGTGGCGCTCGCGCTCCTGGGCGTCGCGGTGACCGGCGGCATGTTCGTCGTGCCGCTCTACGCTTTCCTCACGACCACGGTGGGCGAGGACAAGACCGCACGCACCGTCGCCGCCAATAACATCGTCAATTCAGGCGCGATGGTGGGCGGCGCCGTCGCGGTGATGGGTGTAATGGCGACCGGCGTTTCGGTGCTCAACGCGCTGCTGCTGGTGCCGGTGATGTGCCTGGTATCGGCCTGGACCGGTTGGCGGCTGCACAAGGCGTGCGGCGAGGCCGAGCTTCCGGAGCATGAGGTGCCCTTCGCGCACGATCCGACCGGCGACATGCTGCCGATCCTGTCGCAGCACCACGAAGCGCCGTCAGCCGAGAACGAGCAGAAATAAAGCCAGGAACACCGAATAGGCGATCAGGAAGCGGCGCCCGTCCTCGGGCGAGACCTGCGCTGTGAGTTTACGCCACATGGGCTTGAGGTATCAGCCGGGGCAGGGCGCGACAACGGTCGGCAGCCGTGGCGGTTGTCCCAAAATCGTCATCCCGGCGGAGGCCGGGATCTCAGGCGGCTCTCGCGGCTAGCCGGTCTTCAAAACTCCTGAGATCCCGGCCTCCGCCGGGATGACGGGTGGTTCAGAGTAACTGCGACAGGCCGTGGAGGCCGAGGCCGACGAGGCCGCCGACCAGGGTGCCGTTGACCCGGATATACTGCAGATCGCGGCCCACGGCATTTTCGAGCTGGCGAGTCACGGTGCCCGCATCCCAACTGCGGATCGTGTCCGATACGAGCGTGACGATGCTGTCGCCATAATCGGCGACGAGGCCGACGACCGCGCGGCGTGTGAAGCGGTTGATCGTGCGGCGGAGTGCGGCGTCGGTCTGCAGGGTAGAGCCCAGCTGACGCAGCGCCTCGCCGATCTGGCCGCCGGTCACGACCTCCGGATTGCGCGCGGCGGCGATCATGCGGGTGCGGGCGCCCTGCCACAGCCGGTCCATCCACGCCGCGACCGCCGGACTGTCGATGATGTCGGCCTTGAGCGCGGAGACCTTTGCGCGGGTGTCGGGATCGTTCTGGAGGTTGAAGGCCAAAGTCTCCAGCCCCTCCTGCGCCTTCAGGCGGAGCGGGTGGTGCGGATCGGTCGCCATATCGTCGAGCAGCTTGTGGAGCCCTTCGACGATCGCGGTCGACAGTTTCTCGTCGAGGCCGGTCCAGCGCATGAACTTGCCAGTGCGCGCCTGCACCATGTCATGGATCACGCCTTCATTGTGGAGCAGGACGCGGCTGCCCCACTGGATCAGGCCGTCGAGCATTTCGGCGTGGCGGTTCTCGACGATCGCGGCGGACAGTGTCTGGCCGAGCAGGGGGCTGACATCGAACTCGCGCAGCCGGTTGGCGAGGCCGCTTTTGACCATCGCGCCGAGTCGCTCGTCACCCAGCGATTCGAGGATCGTCGCGATCAGGCGGCCGACGCCTTCGCGCATCCGGCCGCTCTTGGGCGGGTTGGCCAGAAGGCGCCCGATAGCGCCCGCCGCATCCACCTTCACCATCCGCCGCGCGACGACCGAGGCGGTCAGGAAGTTGACGCGCAGGAAGTTGGCTAGGCTCGATCCGATCCGATCCTTGTTGCGCGGAATGATCGCCGTGTGCGGGATGGGGAGGCCAAGCGGGTGGCGGAACAGCGCCGTCACCGCGAACCAGTCGGCCAGCCCGCCGACCATTGCCGCTTCGGCGAAGGCGCGGACATAGCCCCAGACGTCATGCCCGCCGTCCAGTTCGCGCCCGCGCGCGGCGATGTAGATGGCGGCCATCAGGATCAGCAGGCCGGTCGCGACGATCCGCATGCCGCGTACGCCCCCCTGTGCGGGGTTGAAGCGGTCGAGGCCGGTCGTCTTGAGCAGGTTCATGGTTCGAAAATGGCCGATCGCGCCGATAGTTCAACCCAGGGGTTTAATCGGCGCGATCGGTATCTCTCACTCCGCGGGATGATGCGGCGCCGGAACCGGGCCGTCCTTGCCGCCGACGATCAGCTTGCGGCTTAGCCAGCCGCCGATGCGCCGCTCGATCCCGACCGCCAGGCTGAAGCCCGCCGGAACGATGATGAGGGTGAGCAGGGTCGACAGGATCAGGCCGCCGATCACGACGACGCCCATCGGCGCACGCCAGCTTCCATCGCCGGTGATCGACATGGCGACGGGCAGCATGCCCGCAACCATCGCGACCGTGGTCATCACGATCGGCTGCGCGCGCTTGTGGCCCGCATCGATGATCGCTTCGTCCCTCGGCACGCCCTTGTCCATCTCCTCCAGTGCGAAGTCGACGAGCAGGATCGAGTTCTTGGCGACGATGCCGAACAGCATCAGCAGACCAATGAACACCGGCATCGACAGCGCATTGCCGGTCAGGTGGAGCGCGATCGCGCCACCCAGCGGGGCCAGCAGAAGCGCGCTCATGTTCACCATCGGCGGCACGACGCGCTTGTAGAGCAGCACCAGCACCGCGAACACGAGCAGTACGCCCGAGATCACCGCGATCACGAAGTTCACGGCGAGTTCGGCCATGATCTTCTGATCGCCGAAGGAGACGCGGTTGATGCCGTTGGGCAGGTTCTTGACCGACGGCAACTGATCGATCTTCGACTGCGCTTCGACCACGCCCGGCGCGAGATCGGCGGTGATCACGATGCGGCGGTTCTGGTTCTGGCGGCGAAGTTCGGACGGGCCGGCGCCGAAGGTGACGTCGGCGACGACCTTCAGCGGCACCGATCCGCCCCGCGCGGTGGGAACAGGCAGGTTCTGGATCGTCGCCAGGCTCTTGCGCGAATCCTCGTTCAACGACACCCGGATCGGGATCTGGCGATCGGAGAGCGAGAATTTCGCGACGTTCTGATCGATGTCGCCCAGCGTCGCGATGCGGATCGTCTGGCTGAGCGCCGCCGTCGTCACGCCCATGTCCGCGGCAAGATCGAAGCGCGGATGGATGTTGATTTCCGGACGCGGCGTATCGCCTTCGAGACGCGGCGCGCGCAGCTCCTTCAGCTTGCTCATCTCGTCGACGATCTTGAGCGAGTGCTTGTACAGCTTATCGGGATCGTCCCCGGCGAGCATGAAGGTGATGTCGCGACCCAGACCACCCGACTGCGATTGGAAGGTCACGCGGGCATCGGGAATTTCGCGCAGGGCCGGGGCCAGTTCGCGTTCGAACTGGGTGCTCGTGCGCTTCCGATCCGGATTGAGCGTGAGGAAGATGTCGCCGCTACCGACGTTGATGTCGGCGAAGGCGGCCACAACCTCAGGCTGCTTGCGCAGGATGGCCGATGCCTTTTCGGCGACCGCCTCGGTCTGCTCGAGCGTGGTGCCCGGCGTCATCGAGATTTTCACCTGGCTCGAGTCCAGATTGAGCGGCGGCTGCAGCGTGACGGGCAGGGTCATGAACGCCACGACGGTGGCGACCAGCGAGAGGCCGGCAATGCCCATCGTCTTCCAGCGATTGGCGAGCGACCAGTGCAGGATGCGCAGATATCCGTCGATCCACTTGGCATCGCCATGCGGCTTCGCACCCTCGGCCTTCAGGAAGTAGGCCGCGATCATCGGCGTGATGAGGCGCGCGACCGCGAGGCTGAGCAGCACCGAGATCACGACCGTCAGGCCGAAGCTCTTGAAGATTTGACCCGAGACGCCTGGCATCACGCCCACGGGCAGGAAGACCGCGACGATCGACATCGTCGTCGCCAGCACCGCGAGACCGATTTCGTCCGCGGCGTCGATCGACGCCTGATAGGCCGATTTGCCCATGCGCATATGTCGGACGATATTCTCGATCTCCACGATCGCATCGTCGACGAGCACGCCGGCCACGAGGCTGAGCGCGAGAAGGCTGGCATTGTTCAGCGTGAAATCGAGCAGATCCATGAACCAGAAGGCCGGGATCGCCGACAGCGGGATGGCGAGCGCCGAAATCACCGTCGCGCGCCAGTCGCGCAGGAAGATGAACACGACGATGACGGCCAGCACCGCGCCCTCGATCATCGCTTCGATGGCCGAATGGAACTGCTGCTTGGTATAATCGACGCTGGTGTAGAGCTGCGTGAACTTGACCTTCGGATATTGCTTCCGAAGCTGGTCGAGCTTCTTCATCGCATTGTCATAGACGGTGACGTCCGAAGACCCCTTCGCCTTGACCATCGCGAAGCTGAGCACCTGCCGCCCGTTCATCTTCGAAACGTTGCGCTGCTCGGCATAGCGATCGCGCACTTCGGCGATGTCGGCCAGGCGAACCGTCTGGCCGGAGGGCAGGGTGATCAGCTTTTCGCCGAGCGAATAGGCGTTTTCGGCATTGCCGACCACGCGCACGGCCTGTTCGGAACCGGCGATCTCCGCACGGCCGCCAGCGGCGTTGACGTTGACCTGGCGCAGCTGGGCGTTGACCTGGCTTGCGGTGATGCCGAACGACTGCATCTTGGCGGGATCGAGGATCACGCGGATCTCGCGGCTCACGCCGCCACCGCGGCGGACCTGCGCCATGCCGGTGACGTTGAGCAGGGTCTTCGCGACCGTGTTGTCGACGAACCAGCTGAGTTCCTCGAGCGTCATGTCGACGGCTTCGACCGAGAAATAGGCGATCGGGCCGCCATCCATTTCGAGGCGCGAAATCTGCGGCTCCAAAATGCCTTCGGGCAGCTGCGAGCGGATGTTGGAGACGGCGTCGCGGACATCGTTGGTCGCGCGATCAACCGGCACGCCGATGTTGAACTGAACAACCGTGCGCGAATTGCCTTCGCTGATGTAGGACGACAGTTCGTCGACGCCGCTGATGCTGCGAACGGCGGCCTCGACGCGCTGCGTGACCTGCATTTCCAGCTCGGTCGGGGCGGCGCCCGGCTGCGAGATTTCGACAGCGACCGCCGGGAAGCTGATGTCCGGCTGCTGGTTCACGTCCATCCGCATGAAGCTGATGATGCCCGCGAGCGTGAGCGCGACGAACATGACGATGGGCGCGACCGGGTTGCGGATCGCCCAGGCGGATATGTTGCGGAAGCCCATGACTGGCGCCTTATTTGTCGGTCTTGACGACCGGCTTCACCTTGTCGCCGGGGTTGAGGAAGGCGCCGGCCGAATAGACGACCTGTTCGCTGCCGTTCAGACCCGACAGGACCGAGACGCCCGCATCGGACACATCGCCCACCTTGACGGTGCGCTTCACGACCTTGCCGCCCTCGATCACGTAAACGAAGTTGCCGCCCTTGGGCTCGCTGAGCACCGCGCTTTCGGGCAGCAGCGGGGCGATGCCCTTGCCCGCGACGATCTCCGCCGCGGCGAAACCGCCGGGGCGCAGCGCCGGATTATAGGCGAGCTGGATGCGCGCGACGCCCTGACGGGTGGTCGCGTCGATGATGGGCGAAAGCTGCCACACCGAACCGGCGAACTTCTGCGCCGAGCCGACCGGGGTAACCGTTGCGGTCGAACCGACCTTGAGGCGGGCGAGATCCTGTTCGGCCAAAGCCGCACGGATTTCCATCTCACCGCCCTTGGCGACGCGGAACAGCGCGCCATTGCCCGGACCGACCACCTGGCCCGGTTCGACCGCGCGGGTCAGCACGAGGCCGGCGGCGGGCGAACGGATGTCGAGACGACCGATCGTCGCGCGCTGCTGCCCAAGCTGGGCCTGCGCGACCGAGACGCGCGCGATCGCGGCGTCGCGGGTCGCGGCGCGGCGATCGAGATCCGCCTTCGAGATGAAGCCGCGCGAAACGAGCGCCTGGGCGCGTTCATATTCGAGTTTGGCGATATCGGCATCGGCGCGCGCGACCTGCACCTGGGCGGAGAGTGAGCTTGCCTGCTGCGACTGGACCGAACGCTCGATCGTGGCGAGAACCTGCCCGGCCTGCACCCAGTCCCCCGGTTCGACCAGCACGGCCTTCACCTGGCCGCCTTCGCCGGCGACGCCGACCGGCATTTCGCGCTTGGCGGCGAGCGTGCCGTTGGCGGCGATCGTGGCGGCGACTTCGGTCTTGCCGGGGACGATGACGGTGACGACGGGCGCGGTATCGGGCGCAGCCGCGGGCTTCTTTCCGCCGAAGACCATTTTCGCCACCAGCAGCGCCGCGATCAATGCGACAGCCACCGCACCGATCAGGATCAGGCGGCGGCGCTTCGCCGCGCGCTCTTCATCCCATGCATAGGCGCTATATTCGGGCGCATCCTGATGGATGCCGGTCTCGACGTTCATCCCCATCTTCTTTCTGCTTGCGGACCTTTGGAGCGGCCCTCCGCCCCCAATTGGAACTGTATTAGCTTAATATGTCACCTGGCTCAAGCCGGGATCGGAACGATTGGGCAACTTCGGCGCAATCCGGACCAATTTTGGCAAGGCCGGCGTTCAGCTTCCATGCAGTCCCGCCGATACACAGCGTCATACAGGTGCCGTGTTGTCGCGGCAATGCGCGAAACAACCGGTACGGACAGGAGACAGGAATGAAGATGAAGAGTTTGGCGATCCTGATGGCAGCAGCTTCGGTGCCGGCGATTTCCAGCGCGCAGGAGCCCGCCGCCGCCGCAATTCAGGGAACGCGCCTCGATATCGTCGCGACGGGGGAAGTCAGCACCACCCCCGACATCGCGTCGATCAGCGCCGGTGTGGTGACGCAGGCACCCACCGCCGCCGCGGCGATGGCCGAAAATGCGCAGCGCATGGCGGCGACCGTCGCTGCGCTGAAGAAGGCCGGCGTGGCCGATCGCGATATCCAGACCAGCTCGATCGGCCTGCAGCCGCAGTATAAATATGCCGAGAACCAGCCCCCAGTCATCACCGGCTATCAGGCATCGAACCAGCTGATCATCCGCTTCCGCGACGTGAAGCGGGCAGGGGCGATCCTCGACGCGCTGGTCGCGGCCGGCGCCAACCAGATCAACGGGCCGAACCTGTCGGTCGATCATCCCGAAGCCTTGCTCGATCAGGCGCGGGTGAAGGCGATTGCGGACGCCAAGGCGCGCGCCGAACTCTACGCCAAGGCGGCCGGGCTGAGCATCAAGCGGATCGTGTCGATCAGCGAAGGCAGCTTCGATCCGGGTCCGCGCCCGGTGCCGATGATGGCGATGCGAGCGGAAAAGATGGCCGACACGTCGATTGAAGCGGGCGAGCAGCGCCTGTCGGTAAGCGTTTCGGTTACGTTCGAACTGCAATAAACAAAGAAGAAGGGCCGCCGGATCGCTCCGACGGCCCTTTCTTTCGAGAGCTGAACTCTAGATCAGCGTACCGCGCCGCGACGCACCAGATTGACGATCGCGAGCAGGATGACCGCCCCCAGGAAGGCGCTGATCCATCCGCCGAGGCCACCGCCACCGAGCGTGCGGCCGAACAGCACGCCGCCGATGAACGAACCGACGATGCCGACGATGACGTTCAGGATGATGCCCTGCTGCGCGTCGGTGCGCATCACGATGCTTGCCAGCCAGCCGATGATGCCGCCGACGATCAGGAAAATGATCAGGTCCATGTCGTTCCTCCTGTATCTATCTTCGGTTCGGCATGGCCGAAAAACCGATTGCGCTAGATACGCTTGGCGACTGGGCTAGTTCCTTTTCCCGCGTGTTTCCACGGCTCGTTTCGCCTCAATACTTCTGCTGACGCTCGTACAGCGACTTATAATGCTGGATGCGGGTGACGCGCAGACCCGGCATGCCCGAACGCTCGACCGCGCGCTGCCACGATGCGAATTCCTCAACCGTCAGGCTGTAACGATCGCAGACCTCGTCGACGGTCAGCAGACCGCCCGACACCGCAGAGACGACTTCGGCCTTGCGGCGGACGACCCAGCGGGTCGTGCTCGGATCGGGGAGGCTGGCGAGGGTCAGCGGCTCGCCGAGCGGGCCGATAACCTGAGCGGGACGGATTTTCTGGTTCTCGATCATTTACGCTACCTCTACACGGCCCGAGGACCAGGATGTGTTCCTCTTGGTCATTCCCTAGGGTTCCGCTCTCAACGAAGGTTTGAACGGCACGGTAAACGGCCGGGTCACCTTCCTTAGCCTTCATTATCCACGATCGTTCCAGCGGCAGCCTGATGGAAGCTGCCGTGCATGGCGGACGACGCGGCGCGCCATCCATCCTCGCCCAGGAACAATGCGATGGCGCTATCGGCCGGATGGGACGAACGCACAGGCGCCGTCGCCTCCATCGCACGCACGGTGGGGGAAGCGGCTTGCGCCGCCGCCAACGCCGCCTTGAGCGCGTCGAAATCCAGACCAGTCGTTACCGGGGTTGCGGCGGCGGTGTCGAAAGCTCCGAACGTTTCCTTCATCCCGCCACCTCCTTTCCGGTCTCAGGCAAGGTAACGGGCGGAGCGGAGGAATCTTTAGGAGGAAATGTCGGATTCGCCGATCGTCTAAGCTGCTGCTAAAGGGCGCCGCATGTTTGGTGATTTTCAACTCGAAGATATCGCGAAAAAGCGGATCGTCGTCGCCATGTCGGGCGGCGTCGACAGTTCGGTCGTGGCGGCGCTCGCAGCCAAAAGCGGCGCCGAGGTAATCGGTGTGACGCTGCAGCTCTACGATCATGGCGCGGCGGTTGGCCGCACCGGAAGCTGTTGCGCCGGGCAGGACATTCGCGACGCGCGCGCCGTCGCCGATCGGCTCGGCATCGCGCATTATGTCTTTGACTATGAAAGCCAGTTCCGGGATTCGGTGATCGCCGACTTTGCGGACGAATATGCCGCGGGGCGCACGCCGATCCCCTGCGTCCGCTGCAATCAGGGGGTGAAGTTCACCGACCTGTTCGGCATCGCGCGCGATCTGGGTGCCGATTGCCTCGCGACCGGCCATTATGTCCGCCGCGTGATGGGCGCTGATGGCCCTGAGCTTCACCGCGCGATCGATCCGGCGCGCGACCAGAGCTATTTTCTGTTCGCGACGACCGACGATCAGCTGGCCTATCTGCGCTTCCCGCTGGGCGGCATGGAAAAGGCCGCCGTGCGCGCCATCGCCACCGAATATGGCCTGGGCGTCGCGGCCAAGCCCGACAGCCAGGACATCTGCTTCGTGCCCGATGGCGACTATGCCAAGATCGTCCGCAAGCTGCGCCCCGAAGCCGCCGAACCTGGCGAGATCGTCGATCTGGAAGGCCAGGTGCTGGGCCAGCACAAGGGGCTGATTCACTTCACCGTCGGCCAGCGGCGCGGGATCGAGATCGGCGGAAGCCCCGAGCCGCTGTATGTCGTGCGCCTCGACCCGGCCGAGCGCCGCCTGATCGTCGGCCCGCGCCGCGCGCTCGCGGTGCGCGCCGCGATGCTCGACGATTGCAACTGGATCGGCCCGCGCGGCGATGGACCGGTGACGGCTAAGGTTCGCTCGCTTGCCAAGCCAGTACCGGCGCGGATCGAGGGCGATGCGGTGGTGTTCGAACAGCCCGAATATGGCGTGGCGCCGGGGCAGGCGGCCGTCCTCTATCGTGGCGATCGCGTGCTGGGTGGTGGCTGGATCCGCGAGACGGTCGCGGCTGAGGCGTTGGCCGCTTAGAGCGATTTCGAGGCGAATATGATCATTCGCCGGCTCGGAAATCGCGGAAAAATCTATGCCTCTACGCGGGTGCGGCTGCCGCTCTCGAAGCCGTTTTCGGCCAGCTTCGCGATGGTTTCAGCGACGACATCGGGGCTCTTGAGCGTCGCCTGATCCTCGCCGGGGAATGCCTGCTGCCGCATCTTGGTGGCGGTGGCACCCGGATCGATGATCGACACGCGGACCTTGCTGATGTTAGCGACTTCCTGCGCATAGGCATTCAGCATCGTATCGAGCGCAGCCTTCGAAGCGCCATAAGCGCCCCAATAGGGCCGGGCCTTGGCGCCCACCGACGAGGTGACGCCAAAGACGCTCGCATTGTCCGACGCGCGGAGCAGCGGATCGAAGGCGGCGATAAGCTGCTGCTGTGCCATGACATTGAGCGTCAGGACGCGGGCGAACTCCTTGGCATCGATCGCGGCGACCGGCGCCAGCGTTCCGAGCATCGCGGCGTTCAGCACCATGACGTCGAGGCGTGCCCAGCGGCCGGCAATCGCCTCGGCCAGGCGGGCGATGCTGTCATTCTCCGCCAAATCGAGCGGCGCGATCGTCGCGGTACCGCCATGCTGGTGGATCGCCTCCTCGACCTCCTCAAGGCCGCCGGCCGTGCGCGCGGTGAGGATGACGTGCGCGCCACGCTTGCCCAGCGCGATCGCGGTCGCAGCGCCGATGCCGCGCGATGCGCCGGTGACGAGCGCGAGCTTGCCGGAAAGCGTCTGGATCATAGTCGGTCCGTATTCGAGGAAGGATCAGGCGACGACGCGTTCGCCGTGCAGCGCGAGTTGATCGGTCGGCTCCAGTTCCGCCTGATCGGTCAGGTGGGTCGGATAGTCGCCGGTGAAGCACGCATCGCAGAAGCTGGGCGCGCGATCGTCGCGATTGTCCTCGCCCAACGCCTTGTAGAGGCCGTCGATCGAGAGGAAGGCGAGGCTGTCGGCGCCGATATAGGTCGCCATCTCGGCCACGTTCATCTGCGCGGCAAGCAGCTTGGCGCGCTCCGGCGTATCGACGCCGTAGAAGCAGCTGTGCCGCGTCGGCGGGCTGGCAATGCGCAGATGGACTTCGCGCGCGCCGGCGTCGCGGAGCATCTGCAGGATCTTCACGCTGGTCGTGCCGCGCACGATCGAATCGTCGATCAGCACGATCCGCTGTCCTTCGATGAGCGCGCGATTGGCATTGTGCTTCAGCTTCACGCCCAGATGGCGAACCTGATCGCTCGGCTGAATGAAGGTGCGGCCGACATAATGCGATCGGATGATGCCCAGTTCGAACGGAATGCCCGATTCCTGTGCGTAACCTATCGCCGCCGGCGTACCGCTGTCGGGAACGGGGACGACCAGATCGGCGTCGACCGGATTTTCGATCGCGAGCTGCGCGCCGATCCGCTTGCGCACCGAATAGACCGACGATCCATCGACGATCGAGTCGGGGCGCGAGAAATAGACATGTTCGAAGATGCACGGCCGCGCGCGGACATCGCCGAACGGACGGATCGATCGCAGGCCGCTTTCGGACACGATCACCAACTCGCCCGGCTCGACCTGACGAATGAAGGTGCCGCCGATCACATCGAGCGCGACGGTTTCCGACGCGAAGACATAAGCGTCGCCGACGCGGCCCAGCACCAGGGGACGGATGCCGAGCGGATCGCGGCAGGCGATCATGCCCTCCGCCGTCATACAGATCAGCGCATAGGCACCCTCGACCTGCTTGAGCGCATCGATGAAGCGATCGAGCAGGGTGCGATATTTGGACATCGCGACGAGGTGGATGATCGTCTCGGTATCGCTGGTCGACTGGAAGATCGAGCCGAGGCGGACAAGCTCACGCTTGACCTTCATCGCGTTCGAAATGTTGCCGTTATGCGCGATCGCGAAGCCGCCCGAGGACAATTCGGCGAACAGAGGCTGCACGTTGCGCAGCGCGGTTTCGCCCGTCGTCGAATAGCGGACATGGCCGCAGGCGACCTTGCCCGGCAGGCCGCGGATCACATCGTCGCGGTCGAAATTGCCCGCGACATGACCCATCGCGCGATGGGTGTGGAAGGCGTGGCCATCCCAACTGGTGATGCCCGCCGCCTCCTGGCCGCGATGCTGCAGCGCGTGGAGACCCAGCGCCACCATTGCCGAGGCGGTTTCCGCGCCCCAAATTCCGAAAATGCCGCATTCTTCACGCAGCTTGTCGTCGTCGAACGGATGCGTGGTGAGCATCGCGAATCCCGCTGTTGGCCGATGGGCGGGCATATAGGGGGCGGTATCGGCTTTGTCGCCCCCGCTGTGACCCACGATTGTCACTTTTCGACTTGAGGGGCATTCGCCTTTCGGCCAATCGCCCGCTTATGGCCGACGATCGCGAACAGGGACGGGCGCTTCAGCCCAAATATGACGCCGCAGGATTGATCACCGCGGTGGTGACCGATCATGCGACCAGCGAGGTGCTGATGCTCGCGCATATGAATGCCGAGGCTTTGGACGCGACGATCCGCACCAGGGAGGCGACCTTCTTCTCGCGTTCGCGCGGGCGCCTCTGGAAGAAGGGCGAGACCAGCGGGAACGTGATGCGCGTCGTCGAGTTGCGAATCGATTGCGACCAGGATGCGGTCTGGATGCGCTGCGAACCGGCCGGTCCGGCATGTCACACAGGCGAGCGAAGCTGCTTTTATCGTATAATTGCGACGGATGCGGAGGGCGCCGTGACCCTCGATCGCGAATTATGATCCACCCTTGATGATAACTCATCAAAAAGCGCGGTTTTTCTAGTGATTAGCAATTTCAGATACTTGGCGGCCTGAACAGGCGATTTTTGCAATCGTTCGCACATCTTTGCGCGGCAAAAATCCATCGCAAGCCAATGGCTTAACGATGATTTCTCTTTCGAAGCGCAATGCAACTGTGTCATTCTCAACAGATGGGGAATGAACCAGCCCAGATTCGACTTCACGGCCGGCTGATCGACACTCTGTACACAGAGGCGATGCTGCTGGCGGATGAGGCGCGCGCTTATTTTGAGCGGGCGTCGGCGGAGCGCGATGCGCTTCAGCCGATCGATCGGGTCGTCTTCTCGTGCGAGTCGCTCAAGGTCACGACGCGGCTGATGCACATCCTCTCGTGGCTCCTTTCGCAGCGCGCGGTGGAAATGGGCCAGATCGACAGGATCGAAGCGCGCATGTCGACACGGAGGATCGGCGAGGCCGCCGACAGCGACCCCGCGACGCTTGCGGGGCTTCCCGCAGAAGCGATCGCGCTGATCGAGGCCAGTCGTGAACTCTACGCCAGGGTGGCACGGCTCGATGCCGCGGAAGAACCGGCAGAACCGGCGCCAAGCCCTGCGTTGAATCTTCTGAGCCGCCTGGAGAGCGCTTTTTAAAGTCCACGGGACATGGCGCAATCATGTCCATTCTAGACCGCGATCGGGGGGCGGCAATGATAAGAAAGCCCAGAGAGGGCGTTACGAGCATATCCGATCTGGCGCGCCTTGCAGGCGTGTCGGCATCGACCGTGTCGCGTGCGTTGGCCGGCAGCAGCATGATCAGCGAGGGCACCCGCACGCGCATCAAGGCGCTGGCGCGGGAACATGGCTTTCGCCTCAACCAGATGGCGCGAAACCTGCGTCTGCGTCGTTCGCAGGCGATCGGGCTGGTGCTGCCGATGGGGCATGAAGTCGGGCAGCATCTGTCCGATCCCTTCTTCGGCCTGATGATCGGGCATCTGGCCGAAGGCGTCACCGCGCGCGGCTATGATCTGCTGCTGTCGCGTGTCGTGCCGACCGAAGAAGGCTGGCTCGATGCGCTGGCCAATTCGGGGCGGATCGACGGATTGATTGTCCTTGGTCAATCGGATCAGGTCGATGCGCTCGATCGGCTCGGCTCGGAATATCGCCCGCTGGTGGTCTGGGGCGAAAAGCATGAGGGCCAGCGTTATTGTTCGGTCGGCAGCGATAATCGCATCGGCGGCATGCTCGCGACCCAGCATCTTCTCGCGGCCGGGCGGCGGCGCATCCTGTTTGCCGGCAGGCTTGACGTTCCGGAGGCCGTTGCGCGCTATGCCGGCTATGGGGATGCGCATCGCGATGCGGGTGTGCAGCCTTTCGGTGCGGTGGAAACGCCCTTCGAAGCGGCGCCTGCTTTCGCGGTGATCGCCGAGCGTCTCAACCAGGGCGAATTGCCCGATGCGATCGTGGCGGCATCCGATGTCATCGCGATCGAGGCGATCAAGGCGCTTATCGCGCGCGGGCTGAAGGTTCCCGATGACGTCGCCGTCGTCGGCTATGACGATGTTCCGGTAGCCGAACTGATGTCGCCACCGCTAACGACGATCCGGCAGGATTTCCGCCGTGGCGCGACCGAACTGGTCGATCGCCTGTTCCGTCGCCACGCCGGCGAGGATGTCGGTTCGATGGTCATGGCGCCGACATTGGTGAAGCGGGCATCGGCCTAACGAGCGCCGACTGAATATCAGGGCTTGCAGCCTGCCGTCGCCCAAGCGAAAACTGGCGGATATGAGGGGTGTTGCGGCAGGCGTGAGTTTGGGGGCGATGGCGTTGGCGACGCCGTCTTTCGCGCAGACTGCGCCCGTCGAACCGCGCCAATTGTCGAGTTCGCCCACCGTGATCGTGACGGCGGTGCCGCGCGGGCTGAACCGGCTCGATGCGAGCATCTCGGTCAGTACGATCAGCCCCGATGAAATATCGGTCCTCTCGCCGCGATCGACGGCAGAGATTTTCCGCAACATTCCCGGCATCCGATCGGAAAGCTCGGGCGGAGAGGGCAATGCCAATATCGCGGTGCGCGGGCTGCCCATCGCGACCGGCGGCGCCAAATATGTCCAGATCCAGGAGGATGGGCTTCCCGCGCTCCAGTTCGGCGACATCACCTTCGCGACCGCTGACAGCTTCATCCGTGCCGATCTGAACGTCCTGCGGATCGAGGCGGTGCGCGGCGGCTCGGTATCGACGCTCGTTTCGAACGCGCCCGGCGCGGTCATCAACCTGCTGTCGAAGACGGGCGAGACCGCGGGTGGGCAGGTGCGCGCGGGCTTCGGCCTCGATTATGACGAATATCGGCTCGATTTTGATTATGGCGCGCCGATCGGAAACGACTGGCGTTTCCATGTCGGCGGCTTCTATCGGCGTGGCGAAGGGCCGCGGAAGACCGGCTATGACGGCAATCGCGGCGGGCAGATCAAGGGCAACGTCACCAAGGATTTCGGCACCGGCTTCGTCCGCCTCTATTTCAAATATCTGGACGATCATGCGGTGTCTTACCTTCCCGCGCCGGTGCGGGTGACGGGCAGCGACGCCGATCCGCGCTACGAAAGCCTGCCCGGTTTCTCGATCAACGGCGGATCGCCTTATTCGCGCAACATCCGCGGCGCACTGACGCTCGATCGCAACAACCGCCCGGTGCGCGACGATATCGCCGACGGAATGCACCCGCTGGTCCGCCAGATCGGCCTGGAAGTGCAGATCCAGCCCGGCGACGGATGGACGCTGCGCGAGCGGTTTCGCTACGCCAACACGTCGGGCCGCTTCATCGGCCTGTTCCCCGCGCTGGTCGACAATGCGTCGACAATCGCGACCGCATTGGGCGGGGCAGGGGCGGGCCTGACCTACGCAACCGGCCCGCTGGCGGGCACTGCCATCACGGCGCCGGCCGGGCTCAACGGCAATGGCCTGCTGTCGGAAAGCGTCGTCTTCGATGTGCGGCTCCGCAACCTCGACGAAATCGTCAATGAGATGCGCGCGATCCGCGACGTCAACATCGGCGGCGGCAAGCTGACCCTCACCGGGGGCCTCTATCTCGCGCGTCAATATGTCGAGAGCGACTGGCGGTGGACGAGCCTGGTCTCGGACGTGCGCGGGGACGGCAACGCCGCTTTGGTCGATATCCGTAACGCCGCTGGACAGCGCGTCACCGAAGGCGGCGTCTATGGCTATGGCGCGACCTTCTTCGGCAATTGCTGCCGTCGCGATTATGACCTGCGATACGACATCGCGGCGCCGTTCGCGGCGATGAGCTTCCTGAAGGGCAAATGGTCGCTTGCGGCCAGCCTGCGCTGGGACAATGGCCGCGCGCGGGGCAATCTGGGCGGGCTGACGGCCAATCTCGCGTCGGTCGACGTCAACGGCGATGGCGCGATTTCGGCGCCGGAGACGCGGACCACCGTGCTCGCGGGTGCGCGATCACCGGTTCGCTACAATTACGACTATGTTTCCTGGTCGACCGGGCTGAACTATCGGCTCGGCCGGGAGACTGCGTTGTTCCTCCGTTACAGCCGGGGCGGGCGCGCCAATGCCGATCGCATCCTGTTCGGCCCCGCAATCGACGCGACGGGCGACATCGTCGACAAAGGCGCGGCGGTCGATTTCGTGCGGCAGGCCGAAGCCGGCTTCAAATATCGCACGCGCCGCATGGAGTTTTACGCGACCCTGTTCCACGCCAATACCGAGGAACAGAATTTCGAGGCGACCAGCCTGCGCTTCCTCGATCGCCGCTATCGCGCGACGGGCGTGGAGCTTGAGGGAAGCTATTTCTCGCTCAGCGGCCTGGGCCTCACCGCCAAGGGCACCTGGACGGATGCGGAGATCAGCCGCGATGCGATCACGCCCGCGAACAAGGGCAATCGCCCAAGGCGGCAGGCGAAGTTCGTCTATCAACTGACCCCGCAATATCGCCAGCAGCTGTTCACGATCGGCGCGAACGTGGTCGGCACGACCGACAGCTATGCGCAGGACAGCAACCAGCTGAAGCTGCCGGGCTTCACCACCGTCAATCTGTTCGCCGAAGTGCGGCCGATGCCGGGTGTGTCGGTCTCGATCGGCGCGAACAACATCTTCGATGTGAAGGGCTTTACCGAGGCGGAAGAAGCGACGATCTCCGCCAATGGCATCGTCCGTGCCCGATCAATCAATGGGCGGACGATATCGGCGACGATCGGCTACTCCTTCTGAGCCGATTTCCAGGTCGCGACGCGCCAGAGATACCAGACGACCATCACGCCCACGAGCGCGAAGGTCACGATGTTCAGCCATTGCTCGGCCTGCGCAAAGGTGTGACGCAGGGTCCAGCCGATCGTGCCGAGTACCGTCACCCAGCCCAGAGTCCCGACCATCGACCAGAGGAAAAAGGCGGGGAAGCGCATCCGCACCAGCCCGGCGGGCACCGAGATCAGGGTCCGGAAAGTCGGCATGATGCGGCCGAGGCCCACGAACCAGCCACCATAGCGCCGGAACCAGCGTTCGCCGGTCTCGATCTCGCTCCAGTCGACGGTGAACCAGCGGCCGTGGCGCTCGACGACTGGACGCAACCGATCGAACCCCAGCGCACGCGCGATGAAATACCACATCGTGTTGCCGACCATCGCGCCCGCCGTCCCGACGACGATCGCGACGGGCAAAGACAGCCTGCCCGCGGCCGCCTCGAACCCCGCCAGCGACATGATCACTTCGGACGGGATCGGCGGAAACACCGTCTCCGCCACCATCAGCAGGAAGATACCGAAATAGCCGCCGTCGACGATCAGCTGGCGAATCCAGTCGGCCACGATCAGCCGGCC
Organism: Sphingomonas crocodyli; assembly: GCF_004005865.1. Classification (NCBI taxonomy): domain Bacteria; kingdom Pseudomonadati; phylum Pseudomonadota; class Alphaproteobacteria; order Sphingomonadales; family Sphingomonadaceae; genus Sphingomonas; species Sphingomonas crocodyli. Next base: position 2,203,752 of record NZ_SACN01000001.1, on the reverse strand, counting down.
TTGGCCGAGCCAGCCTTTCCTTCAATCGCCTCCCAGATCAGCGCCGGCGTGTCGCTGCCGTTGAAATTGTCGATCGCGACAATACCGGTGGGGGAGGTGACGTTGATCTCGGTGAGATGCCCGGCGATCACGTCGATCCCGACGAACAGAAGGCCGCGCGCGGCAAGGTCCGGGCCGAGCGCCTCGCAAATCTCGGTCTCGCGCGCCGTCAGTTCGGTCGCATCGGCCTTGCCGCCCGCCGCAAGGTTCGATCGAATCTCACCTTTCTTCGGCAAGCGATTGATAGCGCCTGCAACTTTCCCATCTACCAGCACGATGCGCTTGTCGCCCTTCGTCACGTCGGGCAGGAAGGCCTGCACCATGAACGGCTCGCGCCAGACCTGTCCGAACAATTCGGTGAGCGCCGCGAGATTGGCATCATTGCGGCCGACATGGAACACGGCCGACCCGGCATTGCCGTAGAGCGGCTTCACGACCACCTCGCCATGCTCCTCGTGGAAGGCGCGGGCGTCCTCCAGGCGGCGGGTGATCATCGTCGGCGGCATGAAGCGCGCATAATCGAGCACGAACAGCTTTTCGGGCGCGTTGCGGACCGAGGCGGGATCGTTGACCACCAAAGTCTTGTGCTGGATCCGTTCGAGCAGATGGGTCGCGGTGATATAAGCGAGGTCGAAGGGCGGATCCTGTCGCATCAGCACGACATCGATATCGTCGGCGAGGTCGATCACCTGCCAGTCGCCCAGTTCGAAATGATCGCCGACCACGCGGGCCAGTTTCTTGATCCGGCGCGCAGGCGCGGTCAGCCGTCCGTCGCGATAGCACAGGTCGCCCGCCGCATAATGCCAGAGGCTGTGTCCACGCGCGATGCCGGAAAGCATCACGGCGAAGGTCGAATCGCCCATGATGTTGATCGTCTCGAGCGGATCCATCTGGACCGCGACATTCAGGCTCATGGGAAGGCTCCGGCTACGATTTCGGAGCTTAACTAGGGTCGCCGCAGCGAATTGTCACCCGTGCCAGACGTTGGGCAGGTGGATGGGCAGCGACCAGGGGCGCACCAGCATCACATCGATGCGGATCGCATCGCGCGGGCCGGCATAACGCGGCGCCACGGCCTCGGCGGCGGCGATCACGCGGCGCAGGCGATATTCGTCGATCGAACGGAGCAGATTGCGTTCGGTGCCGCGCGTCTTGACCTCGACGAAGGCGACGGTGCCCCCGCGGCGCGCGACGAGATCGATTTCGCCGCGACGCGTCTTCACGCGCCGGCCGACGATCCGCCAGCCGCGCAGCATCAGCCACAAGGAGGCGAGCGTCTCGCCCCAGCGGCCCCGCTTTTCGGCATGGTGACGGTCGCTCATCCCCGGTCCTTCATCGTCATGGCCAAGGCATAGAGGTCGCGGCGGGCAAGACCTGTGATTTTCGACACTTCTGCGGCCGCTTTTGTGGGCGGCAGGTGCAAAAGCGCGTCGCGCAGCAACGCTTCCGCATCGGCCTCGGTCGTGGGTGCGGCTTCGCCGGGCGGGCCGACGATGACGACGATCTCGCCCTTGGGCGGATGATCGGCATAGCGCGCCGCAAGCTCGGTCAGCGTTCCCGTCACGCATTCCTCATAAGCCTTGCTGATTTCCCGGGCGACACCGGCCTCGCGATCGCCCAGCCCCTTGGCCAAAGCGGCGAGGGTAGCAGCCAGTCTTGGCCCGGATTCGTAAAGAATCAGTGTGGCGCGAATGGCGGAAATCTCGGCAATCGCATCGGCCTTGGCCTTTTCCTTGGCGGGCAGGAAGCCAAGGAAGAAGAATCGATCGGTGGGCAACCCCGCCAGCGTCAGCGCGGCGATTGCGGCGCAGGGGCCGGGAATGGTTGTGATCACATGGCCCGCCGCCCGCGCGTCGCGAACGAGCTTGTAGCCCGGATCAGAGATGAGCGGCGTTCCCGCGTCGGATACCAGAGCGATCGCTTCGCCCGCCATTCGTGCGATCAGCGCCGGACGAACCTTGTCGGCATTGTGATCGTGATAGGGGGCCATCGGCCGCTTCGTGCCGATGCGCTGCAACAGCTTGGCCGTCACACGGCTGTCTTCGACCGCGATCAGATCGGCACGCGCCAATATGTCCGCGGCGCGAGGGGAAAGGTCGCCCAAGTTGCCGATCGGCGTGGCGACGATATACAGGCCCGGGGGGAGGGACGCATTCGGCTGCCCATCGGCGGCCGGGTCGGGCTCGGAAGGATCGATCATAGAATGACTGTAATGGCAGAAGCTCCCCGTCGCGATCAACGGTCGCGCCGCTCGTTTGTCGCGGGAGCGACATTGTTGACGATGTTGTTGGCCAGCTGCTCCGGAGTCGTTCCGCGCGGTGGCCGCCCGGCGCCGGCCGCGCCCAAGCCCGAAAGCCAGTCCGAAATCGCCCCGCAGGATCAGCCGCGTCATCGCGTCGCCGTGCTGGTGCCGCTCAGCGGCCCGAACGCCGCGGTCGGCCAGTCGATCGCCAATGCTGCGAGCATGGCGCTGATCGACACGAGCAATAAATCGATCCGGCTGACGACCTACGACACCGCAACCGGAGCGGCGGCCGCCGCCAAGCGCGCGCTGGCCGATGGCAATCGGCTGTTCCTGGGGCCACTGCTGTCCGACGACGTCGCGGCCGTCGCGACCGAGGCGCGCGCGGAATCGGTGCCCGTGGTCGCTTATTCGAACGATGCCGCCGTGGCCGGTAACGGCGTCTATCTGATGGGCTTTTCGCCCAGCCAGTCGGTCGATCGCGTCGTGCGCTATGCCAAGGGGCGCGGCATCACCAAGTTTGCTGCGCTCGTCCCCGCGGGTGTCTATGGCCGCAATGCATCCACCGCGATGATCCGCGCGGTTGAGGGCGCGGGCGGATCGCTGGTGGCGATGAAGTCGTTCGATCGTACACCGAAGTCGCTCAGCATGGCGGTGGCGCAGCTCGGCAAGGGGCAGCCCTATGACGCGGTGCTCGTCGCCGACAATGCCCGCATCGCCACGCAGGCCGTGCCGCTGATCCGCAAGGCAACCAGCCCGCAGGCGCGGGTGATGGGGACCGAGCTGTGGCAGGCCGAATCGGCGCTGCTGACCTCACCGGTGCTCGCGGGATCCTGGTTCGCCAGCGTTTCGGACAAGCGCTATCGTCAGCTTGCCGCCGGCTACAAGCGCCAGTTCGGCCGCGCGCCGTTCCGTCTGGCGAGCCTCGGCTACGATTCGATGCTGCTGGTGATCAAGGCGGCGGGCAGCTGGAAGGTGGGCGATCGTTTCCCGGCGAACATGTTGCGCGATCCCGACGGCTTCGTCGGTGTTGACGGCGCCTTCCGCTTCGGCCCGACCGGCATCGCCGAACGCGCGCTCGAGGTTCAGGAATTGAGCCCCGCGGGCGCCAAGACGGTGTCCGAAGCCCCGGCGAGCTTCAAGCAATAGGCCTTACGGCTTGTCGGCATAGACATCCTCGACCGAGCGGGAGCGGGTAATCCACTCCCGGCTCGGTTGCGGAAAATCCTTCTCGCCGGCGAAGCGGACGCGGATAGCGGCCTCCATGCCGGCAGCGCGCAGGGGCAGGCCGAAGTTTTGCGCCACCGCGCGGCGGGTCGCATCGCGGGCGAGCGACATCGGGATCGGCGCGCGCGCCTGACGCAGCAGTTCGGCCTGGCCCGCGCGGCGATTGGCGGCGTCGAGCGTCTGCGCGGCGTCGGTCAGCCGCAGCAGCAGCCCACCGCTGTCATATTCCTTGATCCGCGTCATGTCGATCTGCGGGCCGACCGTTTCGACATCGGGCAGGGTGACGAACAATTCCTTGCTTTCGGCCGCCCAGCGCACGTCGGCGTCCTTCAGGCGTGCCATGTCGACCTCGTAGCGGACGAGGCCCGGCATGATCAGTGTCTTCTGCGCGGACAGGCCGAAGCGGCTCTGCTTCGACGTCACCACCGCGACATAGCTGGCGGTGAAGGCGGACAGCCGGTTCTGCTCGCGCAGTCCCTGCAGGCTGGCGGACACGATCGTCTCGGGCTTCGGATCGACGATCGCGTCGTAGCGCCGCCCCATCGACCACCCGACGATCGCCACCGTGATCACGACCGCCAGACCGATTGCCAGCCCGACCCACAATCCCACACTTCGCCGCACGCGCATCTCCTTCCCCTGCGAGATGGGGGAGGGGGTGGGCGTTTTGAAGATCAGTCGGCGGTGACGATTTCGGCAAGGATGGCGTCGAGCAGCAGCATGCCCGCTTCGGTCACGCGCAGAGCGGTGCCGTCTCGCGCCACAAGCCCATGCCCGGCCAGCTTTGCGACCGCGGCTTCGTCGACAAGCTGCTCGATCGGCTGCCCGGTGCGCGCGGCGATGGCGGCAAGGTCAATCCCGGTATTGAGGCGCAGGCCCATCAGCAAAGCTTCGCGCGCGCGTTCGGCGGGGCTGAGGACATCTTCAGTCTGGATGCCGTGTCCCTGCGCATCGACCCGCGCGATCCAGTTCTCGGGCTTCTTGTGCCGTGCGGTCGCAATACCGACGCGACGACCATGCGCGCCGGGGCCGACACCCGCATAGTCGCCGTAACGCCAGTAGGCCAGGTTGTGCCGGCTCTCGGCGCCTGGCCGGGCGTGGTTCGAAACCTCATAAGCGGGAAGCCCCGCCTCGCGCATCTGCACGCGGGTCTGTTCGAACAGGTCGGCGGCGCTGTCGCTGTCGAGCGTCGGCAGATCGCCCTTGGCGAAGCGCGCGGCGAATTGCGTGCCCGGCTCGATCGTCAATTGATAGAGCGAGAGATGTTCGGTGCCGTAGCCGAGCGCCCGGGACAGTTCGGCCTCCCACGCGGCGGCGCTCTGGCCGGGGCGGGCATAGATCAGGTCGAAGCTGACCCGCCCGAAATGGCGTTGCGCGGTTTCGAGGCCCCGCAGCCCTTCTGCGGTGTCGTGCGCGCGGCCGAGGAATTTGAGCATCTCGTCATCAAGCGCCTGCAGGCCCAGCGAGACACGGTTGACGCCCGCCGCCGCAATGTCGCCGAAGCGCGCGGCCTCGATCGAATTGGGGTTGGCCTCCAGCGTGATTTCGATGTCGTCGGCGAAGGTCCAATGCCGGCCGGCGGCCTCGATCAGCGCGGATACCGTTGCGGGTGGCATCAATGACGGCGTGCCGCCGCCGAAGAAGATCGAGCTCAGCCGCCGATTAGGCAGCAGCGCCGCCTCATGCGCCAGATCGGCGAGCAGGGCCGTGCGCCACGCCTCCTGATCCACGGTCTCGCGGACATGGCTGTTGAAGTCGCAATAGGGGCACTTTGCGACGCAGAAAGGCCAGTGGATGTAGAGGGCGAGATTTGCCTGATCCGTTCGTGTCGAGCGTAGTCGAGACACGTCGTCGCGCGAAAACGCCCCTCGACTTCGCTCGGGACGAACGGAAGAGTTCAAAACACCGCCGCGACGAGCTTCTTGAAGGCGTCCGCGCGATGGCTCATCGCGTGCTTCGCCTCGGGCTCGATTTCGCCGAAGGTCTGATCCATGCCGATCGCCTGGAACATAGCGTCATAGCCGAAGCCATTGGCCCCCCGCGGCGGCCAGACGAGCGTGCCGTCGACGCGCCCTTCGAAGCTTTCGACATGACCGTCGGGCCACGCGATCGAGAGCGCGCAGATGAAATGCGCGTCATGCCCGGCCTGCGGCCCCTGTTCGACGACGCGCGCATTCACGCGGCGCATCGCCTCGGCAAAGTCGCGGGTGCCGTCTTCGAGTTCGGCCCAGCGTGCCGAAAAGATGCCGGGCTCGCCGCCCAGCGCCTCGACGCACAGGCCGCTATCGTCGGCGAGCGCGGGCAGGCCCGTCAGGTCCGCCGAAAAGCGGGCCTTGAGTTCGGCATTCGCAATGAAGCTGGTGCCCGTTTCTTCCGGTTCGGGCACGTCCATCGCCGCCGCCGAAACCGTTTCGATCCCATAGGGCGCGAGCAGTTCGGCGATCTCCTTGAGTTTGCCCTTGTTGTGGCTCGCGATCACGAGCCGTCCGGGGGCAAGCTTGCGATGGGGCAGCTCGATGCTCACCGACCGGTGGCCTTGCGCTGCTCGGCGAAGATCTGGGTGCAGCCGATCCGGGCGAGGCGGAGCAGGCGGAGCAGTGCCTCCTCGTCATAGGTCGCACCCTCGGCGGTCGCCTGCGCCTCGGCGATGTTGCCATTGTCGAGCAGGACGAAGTTCGCATCAGCATGCGCGTTCGAATCCTCGATATAATCGAGGTCGAGCACCGGCGTGCCTTCGTAGATGCCGCACGAGACCGCAGCGACCTGCGCCGTGATCGGATCCTCGGCGATCAGCCCCTGCGCCATCAGCTTGTCCACCGCGAGGCGCAGCGCGACCCAGCCGCCCGAGATCGACGCGGTGCGGGTGCCGCCGTCGGCCTGAATGACGTCGCAGTCGATCGTGATCTGGCGCTCGCCAAGCTTGGTCATATCGACCACGGCGCGCAAGGATCGGCCGATAAGGCGCTGAATTTCCTGCGTACGGCCCGACTGCTTGCCCTTCGCCGCCTCACGGCTGCCGCGCGTGTGGGTCGCCCGGGGGAGCATGCCATATTCGGCCGTCACCCAACCCTGGCCCTTGCCACGCAGGAAGGGCGGAACGCGCTCCTCGACGCTGGCGGTGACGAGCACCTTGGTGTCGCCGAACGAGATCAGCACCGAACCTTCGGCGTGAACGGTGAAACCGGTTTCGATCGCGATTGCGCGCATCTGATCGGGGGTGCGGCCGGATGGGCGCATGGGGATATCCTTCTTGTGATGTGGCCGGCTCTTTAGGCTTGGGGAAGGGCGGGGGCAACTGCTCTGGATCGTCATCCCGGCGGAGGCCGGGATCTCAGGAGATAGAGGAGACGAGCGTGAGGCAGGAACCTCCTGAGATCCCGGCCTCCGCCGGGATGACGAGATGGTTGAGCGGGCGACCAGCTTTCCCTATCTCTCGCTGCGTGAGCGGACCGCCTGTTACCGAATTGTCGACCCGAGCGCGCGAGGTGTTTCGCGTGGTCGTCGAAAGCTATCTGGGCTCCGGCGCGCCCGTCGGATCGCGCACCATCTCCAAGCTGGCCGGGCTGAACTTGTCGCCCGCCTCGATCCGTAACGTGATGCAGGATCTGGAGGAACTGGGGCTGCTCGAGGCGCCGCATACCTCGGCAGGCCGTATGCCCACCCAGACCGGCCTGCGCCTGTTCGTCGACGGCATGATGCAGACGGCGGAGCCTTCGCCCGAGGAACGCGCCGCGATCGAAGCGCGCGCGGCGCGCGGCGGGCCGATCGAGGAGGCGCTGGCCGCAACCAGTGCGGTGCTGTCGGGCCTGTCGGCTTGTGCGGGGATCGTCCTCGTTCCCCCCAACGAGCCGGTGCTGCGGCAGTTCAGTTTCGTCCCGCTGTCGCGCGAACAGGCGGTGGCCGTGATGGTGGGCAATGACGGAAGCGTCGAAAATCGCGTCGTCGATCTGCCGCCGGACATCCCGGCCAGTGCACTGGTCGAAGCGGGCAATTTCATCAGCGAACGCCTGGCCGGCATGACATTGAGCGAGGCTCGCGCCCGCATGGAGGCCGAAATCGGCCGCGAACGGGCGGCGCTCGATAAGGCTGCGGCGGCGCTGGTCGAACGCGGGCTGGCCGTCTGGTCGCGCGATGGCGCGTCACGGCCCGTGCTGATCGTGCGCGGGCAGGCCAATCTGATCGATCCGGGCGACGCCGCCGATCTGGAGCGTGTCCGCCAGTTGCTCGACGAGATCGAGGGCAAGGAGGAGATCGCTCGGCTGCTCGAAAGCGCGCGAAGCGGGCAGGGGATGAAGATATTTATCGGCGCGGAGAACAAGCTGTTCTCGCTGTCGGGATCGTCGGTGATCGCCGCGCCCTATCGCGGGGTCGATGGACGCGTGGTCGGCGTGGTGGGGGTGATCGGGCCGACGCGGCTCAATTATGCGCGGATCGTGCCGATGGTCGATTTCACCGCGCAGGCGCTGACGCGGATGATGACCTGACGCGGAAGTTTCCTATGGGAAACATTTTCAGGCCGCGTCGCGCTGCCGTGCCTTGGTGACGATCGAGAGCACTTCGAGTTCGCTCAGCGGATCATCGAACTGAATACCGAAGCGATTGCCTTCGACCCAGCGGACCGTCGCTGGAACTTCGAGATGCTGGCGTTCGATCACCAGCTTGCAACCCACTGGCAAGGGCGGGTGCGCGTTCAGCATCGCGCCGCCGCGCGAAACGTCCAGCAGGACGCCGCCCAGCTCGCCATGTACCGAGTAGATGTTGACGGCGAGCATGATGCGATGGCGCCCGTAGCGCCGTGCCTCACTCTCATCGCTGTCGTTGTCGAACGTCATTCCCTCACCCGGCGATACCGACTCTGATGGTTCCGAAACGATGCCCGGATATCCCTAACAATCGGCTAATGGGCCGGCTCATTTTGTCGCATTTCCGCGATCCGTTCGCAGCGCGAGCATTTTCGGCAAATAGCTATTCGATGGGGTTCGCACATCTAGGCTCGGATTTTTCCGGCTGGAGGATCCGCGATGCTGCCACAGACACCGTTCAACCGCGTGCCGCGCGAGGCGATGAACGCCCGCCATCAGGGAAGCTGGGATCGATCGCAGGAACTGCACGGCGACACTAGCTTCGTCGAGGTGATGACGAACGCGCCGCAGGTTTACGACTGGTATAACCACGCCTTCTACCGCGATCTGTTCGCGTCCGGCCGGCTCGATCCCAAGCTGGTCGAGCTGGTCCGCCTCCATCTTGCCGGGCGGCATGGCTGCGCGTCGTGCAACCGATCGGACTGGGCGGCGGCGATTGCGGCCGGCTACACCGAGGAACAGCTGAACGCGCTGTCCGACTATGAAAATGGCCCGTTCGAGGAGCGCGAGCGCGCGATCCTGGCGTTGGCGGACGTGATGGCGCTCGACAATGCAGCAGCGGTCGTCACCCCCGAGCTTTACGATCGGTTCAAGCGATCGTTCAGCGATGCCGAGCTGGTCGAGTTCGGGGTGATCATGGCGGTGCTGACCGGCATGGCGAAGTTCATCCTCGCCTTCGATCTGCTCGAACGGCTGCGGACCTGCCCGTTTCGGCCGCCGCAATCGCGCGAAGCCTGAAGAAGTGGGGCGGTCGTACGGACCGCCCCTTTTTCCTCAGCTGGCAACCCTGGCGTCCACAGGCGCCTTGCCGCGCTTGACCATCATCTTGTTGAGCGCGTTCACATAAGCGCGCGCCGATGCGACCATCGTGTCGTGATGCGCGCCGCGCCCGCGGGTCGTGCGGCCATTCTCCGACAGGAGGACCGACACCTCGGCCTGCGCATCGGTGCCGCCCGTCACGGCGTGAACCTCATACCGCTCCATGATCGAGCTGTCGTGCGGCACTATCATGCGGATCGCGTTGAACAGCGCGTCGACCGGGCCGTTGCCACGCGACGTGACCGTCTTGTCCTCGCCATCGACCTCCAGCGTCAGGATCGCGCGCTGCGGGCCGTTCGATCCGCAATAGATCTCGACTTCCTTGACCTGGATCGCGGCGTGGCCGCTGTTCACCTCGTCATCGACCAGCGCGACGATATCCTCGTCGTAAACCGCCTTCTTGGCGTCGGCGAGTTCCTTGAAGCGCGCGAACGCGTCCTGGAAGGCGTTGTCGCCCAGTTCGTAGCCCAGTTCCTGCAGCTTCTGGCGGAAGGCGGCGCGGCCCGAATGCTTGCCCATGACCAGGCTCGACTGGGTCAGGCCGACGCTTTCGGGGGTCATGATCTCGTAGGTCGACGAGTCCTTGATCATCCCGTCCTGATGGATGCCGCTTTCATGCGCGAAGGCATTGGCGCCGACGATCGCCTTGTTCGGCTGCACCTGGAAGCCGGTGATGCCCGAAATCAGGCGGCTGGCGCGGGTGATCTCGGTCGACACGATGTTGGTGCGCACCGGCATCACGTCGTGGCGGACCTTCAGCGCCATCGCGATCTCTTCGACCGCAGCATTGCCGGCGCGTTCGCCGATGCCGTTGATCGTCGATTCGACCTGCCGTGCGCCGCCCATCACCGCCGCCAGCGTGTTGGCGACCGCGAGGCCCAGATCGTTATGGCAGTGGGTGGAGAAGACCGCGAGATCGGCATTCGGCACCCGGCCAATCATGTCGCGAAACATCGCGCCATAGGTTTCGGGCGTCGCATAACCCACCGTATCGGGCAGGTTGATCGTCCGCGCGCCGGCCGCGATCGCGGTTTCGATCGCACGCGCCAGAAAGTCGGGGTCCGAACGGGTCGCATCCTCGGCCGACCATTCGACGTCGGGGCACAGGTTGCGCGCGAGGCGGACGGTGCGATCGATCGCCTCCAGCACCTCGTCGGGCGACTTGTTCAGCTTCACCCGCATGTGGAGCGGCGAGGTGGCGATGAAGGTGTGGATGCGCGGGCGCTGCGCATGCTGCACGGCTTCCCACGCGCGCTCGATATCGGCGGTCGCCGCACGTGCCAGCGACGCGACGGTCGCACGCTTGCACTGGCGCGCCACCTCGCTCACCGCCTCGAAATCGCCGGGGGAGGCGATGGCGAAGCCCGCCTCGATGATGTCGACGCCCAGCGTTTCGAGCTGGGCCGCCACCTGCAGCTTTTCTTCCAGATTCATCGAACAGCCGGGAGACTGCTCGCCATCGCGCAGGGTGGTATCGAAAATCAGAATAGTGTCGGTCACGGAACCTGCTCCTGTTGCAGGATTGTCTTGTCGGGCTGCGGTCCAGAACCCCTTAGACGCCGTGGCTTGGAAAGGCCGGCCCCGGCCCCAAGCGAAATCGCGCGCCTAAGGGCGCGTAAGTCGAAGCAGGAGAAGGGCGCGATAATGCGTCATCGGGGTGCCCGATACATCGAAAGCTGCGCGCAAGTCCAGTGCGGAGAATGGATTATTGCGATTATGCCGGGGCATAGCTTTCGATCCGCAGCTTCGCGCCCTTCGATCGCTTCGCATGGTACATCAGCCGATCGGCCGCCGCGATGATGTCGGTCGCCTGGCAGCCGGCCGCGGCTGGAACCGCGACGGCGCCCGCACTGACCGAGATCGGCCATCCGCATGTCGTCGCCTCGCTCTTGATCGCGCCGCACGCCGCCTCGATCAGCGGGCGTGCATCTTCCCCGGCGGTGCGGGGCAGAATCATCACAAACTCGTCGCCACCAAGCCGGGCAAGCCGATCCCCGCGACGCCGCGACATGATCAGCGTCTCGGCGATCGAGACGAGGCAGCGATCACCCTCATCATGGCCGAGTTGGTCGTTCACCCCCTTGAAGCCATCCATGTCCAGGAAGGCGAGAACGAAGGCCTCGCCACTGATCGCCGGATCGAGCATCTGATCCAGCAGTTCGATCAGCCCGCGGCGATTGAGCAGGCCGGTGAGGCTGTCGCGCCGTGCCGCCTGTTCGGCCGTCTTGCGCGCGCTGATATCCTCGACCACCGCGACGAAGAATTCGGGTGCCCCCGTCTGATCGCGGACGAGCGAGACGGTGAGGTTGACCCACACCACCTCGCCATCGCTGCGGATATAGCGCTTCTCCAGCGTGTAATTGTCGGTGACGCCTTCGATCAGTTCGGCGACATGATGTTCGTCGATCTCGAGGTCGTCGGGGTGGGTGATCTGCTGGAAACCGCCAGCGAGCAGTTGATCGTTGGTATAGCCCGCAATCCGGCAGAAGCGTTCGTTGACGCGCAGGAAGCCTCCGTCGGGTCCGACGAGCGCCATGCCGACCGCCGCCTGTTCGAAGGTCGCGACGAAGCGGCGATGCGCGCTTTCATGCCCTTCGCTCTCCTCCAGATGCGCATTGCCCAGAAAGGCGAGGGCGAGGGGCCCGGCCAGCAGGCGGATCGCGATCTGATGATCCTCGGTAAATGCATCGGGCCGCATCGCGCCGATCTTGAGCACGCCAACATGGCCTGAACGGAACGGAATGGGGACCACAGCGATGGATCGTATCCCAAGCCGCACGATGACCGGTGCGAAGCCGCCGCTCTGTTCGATATCCGCCGCATAAACGTAGCGGCCATTGCTGAGCGCGAGTTCGGCCGAATGGGTGACGCCGTCGAGCCTGCGGCCGGCGAGGCTTTCGAAACTGCCGCGTGCGGCCTTGCAGATCAGCCCTGCGGGTTCGCTGACCGCGACGAGCGCACCGTCCGCGCTGGGCAGCATGAGCAATGCGCCGTCCAGCACGGCGCCGATGGCTTGCTCGACATTGCCGTCGGCGGCGGCGATGACCGATTGCAGCGCAAGCAATGCCTGCGACAGCCGCAATTCCGTCACCGCCAGTTCGCCATGAGCATCTTCGTTACGCAAACGATCGTTCTCCGATGGAGGCCGCCACGCTAATGTTAACGAAGATGAACGGAAATGCCCAATCATCCGCCAAATGCAAATGATTGCAAAGCGGTCAGGCGGGCTTTTCGAACGCCACGCTGATCGTCAGCGGCACGGCATCGGGCACCAGCGGCACGCCGTAGCTGACGCCGAAATCGCTGCGCTTGATCGTGGTCGTGGCTTCGAAGCCGACCTGCTCGGTGGTCGCCTTTGTCATCGGGTTGAACATCTTGCCCGCGCCGACGAACTTCGTGTCGAGAACGACCGGCTTGGTCACGCCCTTGATCGTCAGGTTGCCCGCAATCACGGCCTTCGTGCCGTTCACCTTGACCGAGGTGGATTCGAAATGCGCGGTCGGGAACTTGGTCGCGTCAAAGAAGTCCGCAGCCTTCAGATGCTTGTCGAGATCGGCGCTGGTAGTTTTGATGCCCTCCAGCGGGATATCGATCGAAACCTTGGCGGCGGCGGGCTTCTTGGGATCGAGCGTCAGCGTGCCGGTGATGTCGCCGATCAGCCCGCGATACTGGCTGAAACCAAGGTGGAGAACGTCGAAGCCGACCTGCGTGTGATAGGGATCGGCCTTGTAGGTGCCGCCGGTGATGCGCGCCGGATCGGGCGCGCCGGGCGCCTCCTTGGGCATATCCTGCGCGATTACGGGCAGGGCAGCGGCGCTGGCCAACAATGCGGCCAGAAGCAGAGGCGCCTTCTTCATCGTCTCTCTCCACAAATGCGAAAGGGCGGCACGCGCAAGCGCACCGCCCTTCAACTGATCACGGACCGAAACGATCCGATCAAGCGATTAGTTCTTGGTCTTGTCGACCAGCTTGTTCTTGCCGATCCACGGCATCATCGCGCGCAGTTCCGAACCAACCTTTTCGATCGGGTGAGCAGCGGCGGCCTTGCGGCTCGCCTTCAGCTCGGGCTGGCCGGCGCGGTTGTCGAGGACGAAGTTCTTCACGAAACGGCCCGACTGGATATCGGCCAGGACGCGCTTCATTTCGGCCTTGGTGTCGGGCGTGATGATGCGCGGGCCGGTGACGATGTCGCCATATTCGGCGGTGTTCGAGATCGAATAGCGCATGTTGGCGATGCCGCCTTCATAGAGCAGGTCGACGATCAGCTTGGTTTCGTGGAGGCATTCGAAATAGGCCATTTCGGGGGCATAGCCCGCCTCGACCAGCGTCTCGAAACCCGCCTGGATCAGGTGGGTGATGCCGCCGCACAGAACGGCCTGCTCGCCGAACAGATCGGTTTCGCACTCTTCCTGGAAGGTCGTCTCGATCACGCCCGAACGGCCGCCGCCGACCGCCGAAGCATAAGAGAGGGCGACGTCATGCGCGTTGCCGCTGGCGTCCTGGTGGATTGCGATCAGGCAGGGCACGCCGCCGCCGCGCTGATATTCCGAACGGACGGTGTGGCCGGGGCCCTTCGGCGCGATCATGAACACGTCGATGTCCTTGGCCGGCTCGATCAGGCCGAAATGGACGTTCAGGCCGTGCGCGAAGGCGACGGCCGCGCCCGACTTCAGGTTCGGGGCGATCTCGTCATTGTAGATCTGCGCCTGATGTTCGTCGGGGGCGAGGATCATGATGATGTCGGCCCAGGCCGCCGCTTCGGCGACCGAGAGAACCTTGAAGCCGGCATCTTCGGCCTTCTTCGCGGTGCCCGAACCGCCGCGCAGCGCGATCGCGACTTCGGCAACGCCCGAGTCACGCAGGTTCTGCGCATGGGCATGGCCCTGGCTGCCGTAACCGACGATGGCGACCTTCTTGGTCTTGATGAGGCCGATGTCGGCATCACGATCGTAATAGACGCGCATTTCAATTCCCTTTCCGAAATCTTGGGGGCGGCCGTTAGCGGCCGTTCGCCTCTCCTGAAAGCTTTTAAAGTGCCTCTTTGCCGCGAATGATCGCGGCGACGCCGGTGCGCGCGACCTCGACGAGGCCAACCTCGCGCATCAGCTCGAGAAATTTGTCGATCTTCTCGGGGTTTCCGGTCACCTCGAAGATGAAGCTCGAAATCGTCGAGTCCACGACGCGGGCGCGATAAACCTCCGCCAGGCGAAGAGCCTCGATCCGGTGATCGCCGGTGCCGACGACCTTCACCAGCGCCAGTTCGCGTTCGACATGCGGGCCGAGGACGCTGAGATCGGTGACCTTGTGGACCGGGATCATCCGGTCGAGCTGCGCCACCACCTGTTCGATCACATGCTGCGTGCCCGACGTCACGATGGTGATGCGGCTGATCTTCTCGTCCTCGGTGACGTCAGCCACCGTCAGGCTCTCGATATTGTAGCCGCGCGCCGAAAAAAGCCCCGCGATGCGGGCGAGGATGCCGGCTTCATTGTCCACGGTCACGCTGAGCGTATGCCGCTCGGTGGCCTCCTGTTTGATGTGCATTGGGATCGGTCCCTGATCGAATTATGTCGTTAGGCGAAGGCGAGCGGGGATCAGACGAGCGCCTTGGCTTCGTCGTCCATCTCGCCGACCACCTCGTCGGCTTCGAGGATCATGTCGGTATGCGCCGCACCCGACGGGATCATCGGGAAGCAATTGGCGAGCTTGGCGACGCGGCAGTCGACCATCACCGGTCCGTCATGCGCGAGCATCGCGGCGATCCCGTCGTCGAGTTCGCCCGGCCCCTCGATCCGGATACCCTTCCAGCCATAAGCCTCCGCCAGCTTCACAAAGTCTGGTAAAGCATCGCTGTAAGACTCTGAATAACGGCCAGCATAGGTCAGATCCTGCCATTGGCGGACCATACCCATATATTCGTTGTTCAGGATGAAGATCTTCACCGGCAGACGATATTGGGTCGCGGTGCCAAGCTCCTGAATGTTCATCTGGATCGACGCTTCGCCGGCAATATCGATAACCAGCGCGTTGGGATTGCCCAGCTGCGCGCCGATCGCGGCGGGCAGGCCATAGCCCATCGTGCCCAGACCACCCGAGGTGAGCCACTTGTTCGGCCCTTCGAAATCGAAGTGCTGCGCGGCCCACATCTGATGCTGGCCAACCTCGGTCGTGATGATCGGCTTTTGCTTGTGCGTCGCCTCCCACAGCCGCTTGATCGCGTGCTGGGGCATAATCTCCTTGGTCGAAGCGCCATATTTCAGGCTCTTCTTCGCGCGCCATCCGTCGATCTGAGCGAACCAGGGCTTAAGATCCTGCGCGGCGTGCTGGCGCGCCTTCCACAGCTTGACCATGTCCTCCATCGCGCGGCCGACATCGCCGACGATGCCGACATCCGCGCGCACGATCTTGTTGATCGAGCTGCGATCGATATCGACGTGGATCTTCTTGCTATGCGGTGCGAAGGCATCGAGGCGACCGGTCACGCGATCGTCGAAGCGCGCGCCGAGGCAGACGATCAGGTCCGCCTTGTTCATCGCCAGGTTCGCTTCATAGGTGCCATGCATGCCCAGCATGCCCAGCCACTGCGGCGACGAAGCGGGGAAGGCGCCGAGGCCCATCAAGGTTGAGGTCACAGGCGCGCCGGTCACGCGCGCCAGTTCGCGCAGGATCATGCTCGCCGCCGGGCCCGAGTTGATCACGCCGCCGCCGGTGTAGAGCACCGGGCGCTCGGCCGCCGCGATCATCTCGACCGCGGTTTCGATCAAGGTCGGATCCGCCTTCACCTGCGGACGATAGCCCTTGTGCGGCATCTCCTTGGTGGTCGGCTTGCGATAGCTGGCGGTCGCGACCTGCACGTCCTTGGGCAGATCCACCACCACCGGGCCAGGACGACCCGAGGTGGCGATGTGGAACGCCTCATGGATCACGTCGCTCAGCTGCGCCGGATCCTTCACCAGATAATTATGCTTGGTGCAGTGGCGGGTGATGCCCACCGTGTCGCATTCCTGGAAGGCATCGGTGCCGATCAGGGGGGTACCCACCTGTCCGGTGATCACCACCATCGGGATCGAATCCATCAGCGCGTCGGCAATGCCTGTGACGGCATTGGTCGCGCCGGGGCCGGACGTCACCAGCACCACGCCGGGCTTGCCGGTCGAACGGGCATAGCCCTCCGCCGCATGCGCCGCGCCGCCTTCCTGGCGGACGAGGATGTGGCGAATCCGCTTCTGCTTGAACAGCGCATCGTAAATCGGAAGGACGGCGCCGCCGGGATAGCCGAAGACGACCTCGACGCCGAGATCGGTCAGCGCCTGGATCAGGATATCGGCTCCGGAAAGCTCGGCAGTCATCGTTCGGTCCTCGTTCACGCTCAAAAACATCAGGAGACGCGGCGTTTACCGCATCCGGGAGGCGCGACCTAGGGATAATAAACTAATGTGTCAACACATCATTGCGTAATTTAATTGCGATTTGATCGATCAAATTGTCATCCAGTTGCGCCTCCACACGCTGCCAATCCGGCGGCACTTGGTTCCGGAACCAGTTGAACTGCCGCTTGGCATATTGGCGGGTCGCGGCCTGGGCGCGGTCGAGCATCGTATCGTAGTCGATTTCGCCCGCCTGCCACGCCGCGATTTCAGGCACGCCGATCGCGCGCATCGCGGGAAGGGCGGGGTCGAGCCCGCGCGCCATCAGCCTGTCGACCTCCTCGACTGCGCCCTGCTTCAGCATCACCTCGAACCGCACATCACACCGCGCGCGGAGCCATTCACGGGGCGGCAGGAGGACAGCTGGAGCGAGTGAGATATCATTCGAGATTCCACCCTCAAGCCTCTCTTGCCATTGGCTAATCGATTCTCGGGTTGATCGCATAACCTCGAGCGCGCGGGCGATCCGGGTCGTGTCGCTCGGGCGCAATCGATCGGCCATCACCGGATCTTCGATCGACAAAGCGGCATAGTTTTCGGCGACGGATCGCGCGCGCACCTCCGCGCGGATCGCAGGATCGATCTCGGGGATCGGCGCAATTCCGGACAGCAATGTGCGGATATAAAGGCCAGTGCCGCCGACGAGCACGGGCAGTCGCCCTTCCGCGTGCGCTTCGGCGATCGCTCCGCGGGCATCAGCCGCCCAATCCGCTGCCGAACAGGCTTCAGCCGCGTCACGATAGCCGAACAGGCGGTGCGGCACGCGCGTTTCGTCCTCAGCACTCGGCCGGGCGGACAGCACGCGCAGATCGGCATAGACCTGTGATGCATCGGCATTGATCACCACGCCGTTCGCGATTTCGGCCAGCTTCATCGCCAGAGCGGACTTGCCGCTGGCCGTCGGCCCCGCAATAAGCGCGACCGGTTTACGATCCGGAGAGACGATAGTGTTCATCGCCACGCTGATAGCATCGGAAAAGCTGGGGCAGGGCGATATTTCCGCCGCCGCCGACCGGATCGCCGCCGCAGGCGCAAAGCCGGGCGCGATTGGCTGGATCGAGGATGCTGTCGCCTGCGATATCGGCTTCGATGGCGATGCCGTGGCCGTGCGCGCCGCACTGGAAGGTGCGTTCGCGGGCACCGACGTGGTGGTGCAGGAGGCGGCGCGCCGTCGCCGCAAGATGCTGATCGCCGACATGGATTCGACGATGATCACGATCGAATGCATCGACGAACTCGCCGATTATGCCGGGATCAAGGCGCAGGTCGCCGACGTCACCGAACGCGCGATGCACGGCGAACTCGATTTCGAAGGCGCGCTCGATGCGCGCGTCGCTCTGCTCAAGGGGCTCGACGCCAGCGTGATCGATCGCTGCCATGCCGAGCGGGTCGTGATCATGGGCGGCGCCAAGCCGCTGGTCCGCACGATGCGCGCGAACGGGCATGATTGTTATCTCGTCTCGGGCGGGTTCACCGTCTTCGCCGATCGCGTGGCCGAGGAGATCGGGTTTACGCGGGCGCTATCGAACATATTGGAGATCGAGGGCGGGGTGCTGACCGGCACGGTCGCGCGCCCGATCGTGGGCGCTGCGGCCAAGCGCGAGACGCTGCTGGCCGAAGCGACGGCGCATGGGTTCGATCCGGCCGATTGCCTCGCGGTTGGCGATGGCGCGAACGACATTCCGATGATCGAGGCGGCGGGGCTGGGGATCGCCTATCACGCCAAGCCGAAGACCGCCGCTGCAGCTTCGGCACGCATTGATCACAATGACTTGCGTGCGCTTCTTTACGCGCAGGGTTACAAGCGCAGCGAGTGGATGGCTTAGGCCGTCATATCCGCGATGATGGCGTTGAGCGCGAAGGCGACTGCCGCCTCGCCGCCATCGAAATCGATCCGGATGCCATCGGCGTCGATCGCCGAAACCCGGCCCTTGATCGCGCCGGCATCGGGATGCTGAAGCTCAACGACCATGCCGGTCGCGGGAACGATCGTCGTGTCGATCTGCGCGCCGCTGCCCGAAACCGATCGCAACGCTACGGTCGAGCTTTCATGGCCGACGACGAGGGTGCAGAGCCGGCGCCGGCGCCACGGCGTCGCCATAGCATGAGCAGGGCTGATCTTTTCGTAAAGCATGCGAATCCGTATCCGTGATGTCCGGATCGGTTTACACGCCGACGCCCTGCCAATCGGTTAAGGCGGTGATTACCCTCCGGTAGGGAAACAGCCGCTAACGGCCCCGGCCGCCGCAGCGCATGCCTGGCTTGCGGCCGCGCGGGTCGCGAACGGCCCGGCCTGCAGCCGCGTCATGGCGCCGTTGGGCACGTAGAAGGGCGTCAGGCCCGAAAGCCCGCCCGACTTGCTGATCTTCGACCAGGCGGTCTGCGCCGCGCCGGGGGTCGAGAAGGCGCCCAGCTGGATCTTCCACTTGCCACCGGCACTTGCGGCGACCGCCGGCTTCGGTGCGGCAGGCGCGAGTGTGGGCTTCGCCGGCGTAGCGGCCACCGGCTTGGGCGGCGCCACAGGGGCGGTTACGACGGGCTTCGGTGCGGCGCTGGCCACCTGCGTCGGGGCAGGGGCGGGCGGCGGGGCCGAGGCGGGAACATCGGTGCGGGCGACGGCGGACGGCGTCGGCCCACCCGCCACGCCGCGCGAACTGCGCATCGTCAGCGGGGTGCTGCCCGTTCCCTGATCGACCATCTTGAGCTGATCGGTGCGCTCCATTTCCTTGGCGATCGCAAGGCCGGACTGCTTCTGATTTTCGGGGATCAGCTGATCCATCTGGGTCAAGCTGGTGCTGGCCGCGCCGATGCCCTGCGCCTTGGCGCGCGTCATATAGGCATAAGCGCGCGACCAGTCCTTCGGCAGCGAATCGCCGTTGAAATAGGCGGTGCCGACGACGTACTGCGCGCGCGCTTCACCATGATCGGCGGCCTTCTTGAGCCAGGTCATCGCCTCATCGCGCTTGCCCGACTGGAACAGCTGGAGCCCCAGAGTCGCCTGCGCCTGTTCGTGATCGGCGGCGGCGGCCTTGCGATACCATTCGGTCGCCGCATTCGCATCCTGCGGCACGCCGCGGCCGAGCTTGTAGGCCTGCCCCAGATTGAACTGCGCATCGGGATCACCGGCGGCGGCAGGTGCCTTCCATTCGCCAACCGCCTTGGGATAGTCGCCCGCCAGCCATGCATCGACGCCTTCCTTGACCCCTGCAAATGCCGGCCCCGTCATGGCCCCAGCCATAGCGGTCGTTCCGATCAGCACCGCGACTGCCCAAGCCTTCATCACCACCGCCTCAAAATCTCCCGTCAGGGCCGGGTGATAGCGCCTTTATGACCGGCTCGCGACAAGGAATTCGCTTAAAGAACGTCGTTAACACTTCCTTAGCGGCGGCCGTGCGATGCGGGTGGGGAGGGCGAATTGCGCCCGCAGAATATGGGGTTTGACATGCGCAAGTGGTTGGCGTTCGCGATGGCGGGCTTGAGCGTTGCAGCGACGGGCTGTGCGATGACGGCACAGCATCCGCGCCTCACGGTCTCACAGCCGGCAGGCCCGCGCGCCGCCGCGACGGCCGCCAGCGCCGCGCAGGATGCGCTGCTCGCCCGCAACCCGCTTCTGGCGCTCGGACAGGCCGAAACCGCCGTCGGCCTCGCGCCGCAGGACGCCAACTATCGCGCGCTGCTCGGCCGCGCCTATCTCGCCAATGGCCGCTTCGGTTCGGCCGAGACGGCGTTCGGCGACGCGCAGGCGCTTGATGCCACGATGGGCCGTATCGCCGTGATCAAGGCGCTGGCCGAACTCGCGCAGGGCAAGGCCGATGCCGCGCTTGCGACGCTCGATGGTCTCAAGGCCGATCAGGCCGATGCCGAAGCCGGTCTCGCGCTGATGCTCGCCGGCCGTCGTGAGGCGGGCCTCGACATGATCGAGGCCGCCGCCCGCGCACCGGGCGCCGATGCCCGCGCGCGTCAGAACCTCGCCTTGGGCTATGCTTTGCTCGGCCGCTGGGATGCCGCCTCGGCAACCGCCGCGCGCGATGTGCCGGCCGATCAGATCCCCGATCGCCTGCGCCGCTGGTCGCAGATCGCCGCCGCGCAGGATCCCGCGCAGCAGGTTGCGGCCCTTCTGGGCGTCGCGCCGGTTCAGGATCCGGGCATGCCGACGGCGCTCGCGCTTGTTACGCCGACTGTCACCCCGGCCGAGCCCGCCCCGGTTCTTGCCGAGGCCGCGCCGCAGCCCGAAGCTATTGTCGAACCGGCAGCGCCGGTTGCTATCGCCGAACAGGCTCCCGTCGCTCAGCCCGTCGTTGCGCCTGCGCCGATCATGGCCGTCGCGACGATCGAAAAGGCCCGCACGGCCGCTCCGGCCCGCCTTGCTGCCCCTAAGGCTCGTCCGGTCTTCGCGATGGTCAGCAAGCCCAAGTCGCGCACCGCGACCGTTAGCCGCGGTGGTGACTTCACGGTGCAGCTTGGCGCGTTCAGCTCGGCCCACCGGACCGAGGCCGCCTGGGGCCGTATCGCAGGCAAGGCAGGCTATCTCGCCGCCTATACGCCGTCGGGATCGGACTATCGCGTCGGCAAGGCGACGCTCTATCGCCTCTCGGTGGGCGGCATCGCCACCCGCGCCGAGGCGGCGAAGCTCTGCACCCGTATCAAGGCGGCTGGCGGTTCGTGCTTCGTTCGCGCCACCGCCAATGATCGCCCGCTCGAATGGGCGCAGCGCCGCGAGGATGCGCGCCGCGCCTGATCTGGCTTCCACCGCTAAATTGGAGGGCGATCCGGGCGACCGGGTCGCCCTTTTCATTTGACGATCACGCCGCCCTTGATCGTGGTCAGCACCTTGCCCTGAACCGGCAGGCCATCGAACGGCGTATTGCCCGCGGCACCGGCCATGCGATCGGAATCGATCTTCCAGAAGGCATCGGGATCGAACAGGACCAGATCGGCCTCCGCGCCCGGTTCGATCGTGCCGCCGGGCAGGCCCAGCAGCTTCGCAGGCGCCGTCGAGAGCAAGGCGACCAGATCGGGCAGAGCGAGCACGCCGTCGCGCACCAGCGCCAGCGAGAGCGTCAGCAAAGTCTCCGCGCCCGACATACCGGCTTCGGCGTCGGCATAGGGCAGGCGCTTGGCCTCGGGGCCGAGCGGATCGTGGCTCGAACAGATGACGTCGACCGTGCCGTCGCGGATCGCCGCGACCGCCGCCGCCACATCGTCATTGTCGCGCAGCGGCGGGGAGAGGCGGGCGAAGGTGCGGAAGCCGCCGATCGCGATGTCGGACAGCAGGAAATATGCGGGCGAGATACCGCAGGTGACGCGCACGCCACGCGCCTTGGCCGCCCGCACCAGATCGAAGGCGGCGGCCGTCGACAGCTGACGGAAGTGGATCGCGGCGCCGGTGCGTTCGGCCAGCGCGATATCGCGCGCAACGGCCATCGCTTCGGCGATCGCGGGCGCAGCGGGCAGGCCGAAGCGGGTCGCCATCTCGCCTTCGGTCGCGACGGCGCCGGAGGTCAGCCCGCCATCCTCGGCATGCGCGATGACCACCAGATCGAGCGCGGCGGCATAAGCCAGCAGGCGATACATCACGCCCGAATCGGCAATCCAGTGCCGCCCGGTTGCCACCGAGCAGGCGCCCGCCGCCTTCATCAGCCCGATTTCTGCCAGATCGTTACCCGATAGCCCCTTGGTCGCTGCGGCGATCGGGTGAACCCATAGATCAGGCTTGCCCGCCGCGGCCGCGCGCTGGACGAGCGCGGCATGATCGAGCGCGGGCGACTGATCGGGCATCAGGGCGACGCGGGTGACGCCGCCGGCCGCGAAGGCCGCCATATCGATCGCGAAGCAGCCAAGGTCGACCAAGCCCGGCGCAAGATAGGCGCCCTTGGCGTCGAGCGTTTCGGCATCGGCGGGCGCATCGAAGCTGCCGACCGCCGCAATCTTCCGATCGATTATCAAAATATCGCCGGAAACATCTGATTTAGCGATCGGATCGATGATGCGCGCGTTGCGGATGGCGAGCGGCTTGATCATGCCCAGCCCTCCACACCGCGACGTCGTCGGGTCAGCACGTCCAGGCACGCCATGCGCACCGCGACGCCCATTTCGACCTGTTCGGTGATCGCCGATCGTGTCGGATGATCGGCCACGCTGCTCACGATCTCGACCCCGCGGTTCATCGGCCCCGGATGCATCACCAGCGCGTCCGGCGCGGCGCGTTCCAATCGCTCGGGCGTCAGGCCGTACAGCGCGTGGAATTCGCGCGGGGAGGGGAGGTAGGCGCCCTCCATTCGTTCGTTCTGGAGGCGGAGCATCATCACCACGTCGGCCCCGTCGAGGCCTGCATCGAAATCGTGGAAAGGCTTGGCGCCCATCCGCTCGATCGCAGTCGGCATCAGGGTCGGCGGCGCGACCACACGCACCTCGGCGCCCAAAGCGGTCAGCGCGAGAATGTTCGACCGCGCGACCCGGCTGTGGAGGATGTCGCCGCAGATCGCAACCGTAAGCCCGGCAATATAGCCCTTGCGGCGGCGGATCGTCAGCGCGTCGAGCAAAGCCTGCGTCGGATGCTCATGCCGTCCGTCGCCCGCATTGAGCACCGGGCAATCGACCTTGTCGGCCAGCAACTGCACCGCGCCCGAAGACTGGTGCCGCACCACGATCATGTCCGCGCGCATCGCGTTGAGCGTGACGGCGGTGTCGATCAGAGTCTCGCCCTTCTTCACGCTCGACTGGCTGACCTGCATGTTGACGACGTCGGCGCCCAGGCGCTTGCCCGCAATTTCGAACGACAGCAGCGTGCGCGTCGAATTTTCGAAGAAGGCGTTGATCAGCGTCAGGCCGGCAAGCCGGCTGTCATGCTTGGTGGTGGTTCGGTTGAGGGCGATCCACTGTTCGGCTTCGTCGAGCAGGAACGCGATCTCATGCGGCATAAGCCCGTAAATTCCCGTCAGATGCTGATGCGGGAAGGGGCAGGGGAGGTTCGCAGACATTAAAGCCGCGCCATAGGGCCACCCGCGCCAAAGCTCAAGCCGTGCGGGCTTGAAACCTTTCGCCGATGCGCGTCATCTGCCGCCAAAATATATGGGAGAGTGCGATGCGACTGGATGGGAAGGCGATCGTCGTCACAGGCGCGGGGCGCGGGATCGGCGCGGCTTATGCGACGGCGCTGGGCGCGGCGGGTGCGCGGGTGGTCGTCAACGATATCGATGCCGAAGCGGCGGAGGCGATCGCCGATCAGATCCGATCGGATGGCGGGGACGCGATCGCCGAGCCGAGCGACATCGCCCGCCCGGAAAAGGCGGCCGCGCTGATCGAACGGTGCGTCGCCGCGTTTGGCGCGATCGACGGGCTGGTGAACAATGCGGCGATCATGATCCCGGCGCGTCTCGAACAGGACAGGCTCGAAAGCCTGCGGGCGATGATCGACGTCAACATCATCGGCACCTTCAACTGCGCGCGAGCCGCGATCGAACCGATGCTGGCGGCGGGGAAGGGGGCGATCGTCAACGTCACCTCAGGCGCGCAGACCGGGCAGACGGCTTTGGGCGGATATGGCGCGACCAAGGGCGCCGTCGCATCCTTCACCTATGCCTGGGCCGGGGAGCTTGCGGGAAGCGGCGTCCGCGTCAACGCGATCTCGCCGATGGCCGCGAGCGCGATGTCGGGCGTGATGGGCAGCTATCTGCGCGAACAGGGTGTGGTCCGTACTGCTGGCCCCGCGATGCCCGCGCCCGAAACCAACGCGCCACTGATGGTCTACCTCCTGTCCGATCGCGCAGCGGGCATCACTGGCCAGATCGTGCGTATCGATGGCACTCGCCTGAGCTTGATGACGCACCCCGCGATCCGCGCGCCGATCATCGAGCGCGAGACGTGGACGCCCGACGCGATCGCCGACGCCTTCGATGCAACGCTGGCGGCGAACCAGTTGCCGACCGACGTGCATCTCTATGAGATCGAAATGGTTCGCTAAGGTGCGACTGAAAGGTGCGCTGCCGCCTTATCGAAGGCTGGCGATCATTTGGCTTAGACCGCCCAGATATCCCGGACAAACGCCATCGCGAATGCGAAGGTGAAGGCATAGCCAAATCGATCCAGGCTGCCCAAATCCTGGCCTCGCCTGTATCTGATTTTGCCGATCAGCATCATCAGGCCGCCGATCACGACCGGCGTGACGAATAGGTTTAATGTCCGCAAGCGGGGATCGCTGATCAGCGACGCCGGCATCAGCCAAAGGCTGATCCCTCCGGCAATCGCACCCCAAATGGTAAATCCGATGATCGAGAGGATCGGGTTTCTTCGTCCGACCACCGAATCCTTGAGGCTGCGAAGGCCCAGTTCGGCCAGGATCTCGAAGAAGAATTGAAGCAGTATTTCCCCTAGAAACTGGAAAAGCACTTCAAAGATCAGTTCCATTATTTTCACACCCCCAATGCGAAAAAATGGCGGAAGAGGTGGGATTCGAACCCACGGTGAGCTTGCACCCACGGCGGTTTTCAAGACCGCTGCCTTAAACCGCTCGGCCACTCTTCCGGAATGCGCGGTTGGCTGCCGATAGTCCCGGTGCGCCCGTTCGTGCAAGTCGCGCGACAGCGAAGGGTTCATCATCGCGCGATGCTGTGGCAGGAGGAGGTCGTGAAGAAGGGAATAAGATGGGTTTGAAGAAGGCGTCGATCGCCGCGATGATCTGCTGGCTGGTTGCAAGTCCGGGCGACGCTCAGCCTGTTTCCGATCAACCCGATCCTTCGACCGTGATCGCCGGCGATGCATCCACCGATGATGCCGCCCAGGTCGTCGATGCGCCCGCGCCCGTCGTGCCCGCGCAGGATATCGCCCTGCAAAATTTCATCCGCACCTTGCGGTCCAAGGCGATCGAGCGGGGCGTATCGGGCAATGTGTTCGATGCGGTCGTGCCGACGCTGACCTACAATGATCGCGTGATCCGCCTCGATCGCGGCCAGCCCGGTTCGTCGTCGAGCAGTTCGGCATCGCCCGATTTCGCGCCTTATCTGGCGAGCCATGTCGATGCGACGCGGATCAATATGGGCCGGTCGCGCTACGGGCGGCTGCGCCCGCTGCTGGCGAGCATCGAGACGAAGACGGGCGTGCCAGAGCAGATCATGCTCGCGATCTACGGCCACGAAACCGGTTACGGCACCTTCACCGGCAATTTCGATCTGCTCCGTTCGCTCGCGACATTGGCGTTTGAAGGACGGCGGCGCGATCTGTTCGCGGCCGAATATATCGACACGCTGCTGCTGCTCCAGCGCGGCATCCCGCGCGAGACGCTGAAGGGCAGCTGGGCCGGGGCGACCGGCTATCCGCAATTCCTGCCGTCGGTCTATCTGCGGCTCGGCATCGATGGCGACAATGACGGGCGTGTCGACATCTGGCGCAGCGAGCCCGACGCGCTCGCCTCGATCGGCAATTATCTGAGCGATGCGGGGTGGAAGCCCGGCGCGCCCTGGGGCGTCGCGGTGCGCGTGCCCGACGGTTTCGATCGCGGTGCCGTCTCGCCGCTGATGAGTTCGCCGCGCTGCCCGCGCGTCCATGCCCGCCACAGCCGCTGGCTGACCGTCACCGAATGGCGGCAGAAGGGGCTGATGATGCTCGGCAGCCGCATTCCCGCGGACGATGAGCTGACGATGCTGATCGAGCCGGACGGGCCGGGGCGCACCGCCTATCTGCTGACGAGCAATTATCGCTCGATCCTCGATTATAACTGTTCGAATTATTATGCGCTGTCGGTGGGGCTGCTGGGCGATGCGGTTGGCAACTAAGCGGGCTTTATCGCTCGCGCTGCTGATGTTCCTCGCGGCCTGCGCCTCGAAAGAACGGCCGCGCGGCAGCTATCCGTCGCGTCCCTCGGCCGGGCGGCCATCGTCTGGACCAGTGTCCGATACGCCGGTGAAGATCGGCAAGCCCTATCAGGTCGCCGGCATCTATTATTACCCGGCCGATGACGCCAATTATGACGAGGTCGGCTATGCCAGCTGGTATGGCGCGCAATTCCACGGCGCGCCGACCGCCAATGGCGAGCCGTTCGACATGGATCGCGTCGGCGCCGCGCATAAGACGCTGCCGCTGCCGAGCTATGTCGAGGTGACCGCGCTCGATACCGGGCGAACGATCCTGGTCCGCATCAACGATCGCGGGCCGTTCGTTTCCAACCGGATCATCGATCTATCGCGCCGTTCCGCCCAGCTGTTGGGGATCGAGCGGGCAGGCGTCTCGCGCGTCCGCGTCCGCCGGGTCTATCCGTCGGACAGCGACAAGCTGGCGCTGCGTTCGGGCCGCCCTGCCTCAGATCGCCCCTATGCGAGCCGATCCGAACTGGCGGCGCTTTCCGCCCGTTTCGTAGAGCGGCGCCCCGATCGTCCGGCCCCGCCGCGTGTTGCCGCGGCGATCCCGGCGCCCGATGTCCCGGTCGGCGGCCTCTTCGTCCAGGTCGCGGCCTTTGGCGATCGCACACGCGCCGAGGATGTCGCCGAAGGGCTGGGCGGGCGGGTCGAGGCGACGGGCCTGCTGTGGCGGGTGCGGATGGGGCCTTACAAATCTGTGGATGAAGCGAACGGCGCGTTGGCGCTGGTGCAAGCACGGGGCTATCAGGACGCGAGGCTGGTGAATATTCCGGCCACACAGAGTTCCTCGGAGGGAAGAACGACGCCATGAAGCGCACCAAGACCGCCCTGCTTTCCATGACCCTGATCGGCCTCGCGCTGCCGGCCGAAGCCGCCGCGCCGCCGTTCGACACGCCGGCGCCGGTCGCCTTCATGAAGGATTTGTCGTCGGGCGCGGTCCTCTACGCGAAGGATGCCGACCGCCGCATGCCCCCGGCGTCGATGGCGAAGATGATGACGGTCTATGTCGCCTTCGATCTGGTGAAGAAGGGCGAACTCAGCCTCGACAAGATGATCACCGTCCAGCCCGAAACGTGGCGCAAGTGGCACGGCCCGTCCGCTGGATCTACTATGTTCCTGTCGGCGGGCGAGCAGGTGAGTGTCGCCAACCTGCTATTCGGCATCGTCACCCTGTCCGGCAATGATGCCTGCGTCGTTCTGGCCGAAGGGATTTCGGGCACCGAGCCTGCCTTCGTCGCGCTGATGAACCGCCGCGCCAAGGAAATGGGGCTGACGAACAGCCATTTCGGCACCTCGAACGGATGGCCCGACGGCGGCGTGACCTATGTCAGCGCGCGCGACCTCGCGACGCTGGCCGAACGGACGATCGAGGAGCATCCCAAGCTCTACAAGACCTTCTACAGCCGCCCGAACTTCACCTGGGGCAAGACGCTGGGGTCGGGGGCCGCGATCACGCAGGCGAACCGCGATCCGCTGCTCGGCCGCGTGGCGGGCGCCGACGGCCTCAAGACCGGCCATACCGAGGAGGCTGGTTATGGCTTCACCGGTTCGGCGGAGCAGAATGGCCGCCGTCTCGTCATGGTTCTGTCGGGCCTGACCGGCTTCAACCAGCGGATCGATCAGTCGGTCAGCTTCATGAACTGGGGCTTCGGCGCGTGGCAATCGAAGGTGATCGCCGCCAAGGGCCGCAAGGTCCAGGTCGCCGAGGTACAGGGCGGTGACGCCCGCGAAGTCGCCCTGATCGCGCCGAAGAATCTTGCGGTCACGATCCCGGCCGGCCTCGGTTCGGACCTCAAGACCAAGGTAGTGTACAAGGGACCGATCAAGGCGCCGTTCAAGGCGGGCGCGCATATCGCCGATCTGGTCGTTACCGGCCCCGATCTGCCGCCGCAGACCCTGCCGCTCGTCGCCGCCAGCGACGTGGGCGAGGCAGGCTTCTTCGGGCGCATGGGCAACAACCTCAAGGGGTTGGTGGGGCTTTGATCCAAATGCCTCGTCATTGCGAGGAGCCGAAGGCGACGCGGCAATCCACTCCGCAGTTCGGAATGGATTGCTTCGCTACTTTTGCAATGACGAGGAAACGGTGAGCCTGATCGGCCACCGCGAGGAAATCAGCGCCTTCCGTGAGGCGCTCGATTCCGGCCGTATCCATCATGGCTGGCTGCTCGCGGGGCCGCAGGGCGTGGGCAAGGCGCGCTTCGCCCTTGCGGCCGCCACGCGCATGCTGGCCGAGGCGGCCGGGCCTCCGGTGTCGTTGCCGGGGCTGGACGTGCCCACGACGCATCCGATCGCCAATTATGTCACGCAGGGATCGCACCCCGACCTGAAGATCCTCGCGCGTCTCCCCAAGGACAAGAGCGAGGAACTGGCGCGGTCGATCAGCATCGATCAGGTGCGTTCGCTACAGTCGATGTTCGCGACGACGCCCAGCTTCTCGCAACGCCGCGTCGTCATCATCGACGCGATCGACGATCTCGAGCGCCCAGCGGCCAACGCATTGCTCAAGAATCTGGAAGAACCGCCGGCGGGCACGATCTTCCTGCTCGTCAGCCACGCGCCGGGCCGGCTTCTCCCGACGATCCGCTCGCGCTGCCGCCTCCTGCGCTTCGGGCGCTTGTCGGATAGCGAAATGGCGCGCGCGATAGCGGAGGCTGATCCCGAACTGCCGACGGCCGAAGTGGACGCGCTGGTTGCGGTGGGGGAGGGATCGCCCGGCCGGGCGCTGGGCTTTGCCGGCCTCGATATCGCCGCGCTCGATGCCACGATGGATGCGCTCGCGTCCAAAGGCGATCCGACCAACGCACTGCGCTCCGATCTCGCTCGCAAACTCGGCCTCAAGGCCGCGCAGCCGCGCTACGAAGCCTTTCTGGAGCGCGTTCCCGCCCGCATCGCCGCCGAGGCGAAACGCCGCCACGGGCAGGCCGGTACCGACGCGATTGCGCTGTGGGAACAAGCGCGCGCGATCGGGGACAGCGCGGTTCGCCTCTCGCTCGATCCGCAGACGACGGTGTTCGAACTCGGCACCTTGCTGACCCGGCTCGCGGCCTGACGGTTGCACCTGTCACGAGGCGCTCCTAAAGCCTCGGCCATGTCCGAACCTTTCTACGTCACCACCGCGATCAGCTACCCCAATGGTCGCCCGCATATCGGCCACGCTTATGAGGCGATCGCCGCCGATGCGATCGCGCGTTTCCAGCGGCTGATGGGCCGCGATGTCCGCTTCCAGACGGGCACCGACGAGCATGGCCTGAAGATGGCGCAGGCGGCGCGCGCGCGCGATCTCACGCCGCGCCAGCTAGCCGACGAGATGTCAGGCTATTTCAAGGAAATGGCGAACAAGCTGGACATCAGCTGTGATCGCTTCATCCGCACCAGCGACGAGGATCATTACGCGGCTAGCCAGTCGATCTGGAAGGCGATGGAGGCCAATGGTGACCTCTATCTCGATCGCTACGAGGGCTGGTATTCGGTCCGCGACGAAGCCTTTTACGACGAAAAGGAGCTGATCGACGGGGAAGGGGGCGTCAAGCTCTCACCGCAGGGCACGCCCGTCGAATGGACCGTCGAGGAAAGCTGGTTCTTCCGCTTGTCGAAATATCAGGAGCCGCTGCTGGCGCTCTATCGCGACCAGCCCGATTTCATTCGTCCCGAAAGCCGCCGCAACGAGATCGTCAGCTTCGTGTCCGGCGGGCTCAACGATCTGTCGGTATCGCGCACCAGCTTTGATTGGGGTGTGCCGGTGCCCGGATCGCCCGGCCACGTTATGTATGTGTGGGTCGACGCGCTGACCAACTATATCACCGGTCTAGGCTATCCGAACGGCGGCGATCTGTGGGACAAGTTCTGGCCGGCGAACGTCCATATCATCGGCAAGGACATCGTCCGCTTCCACACGGTCTATTGGCCGGCCTTCCTGATGTCGGCGAAGATCGCACTGCCGAAGCAGGTTTTCGGCCACGGCTTCCTGCTCAACCGGGGCGAGAAGATGTCGAAGTCGGTCGGCAATGTCGTCGATCCGATCGCGATGGCCGACAGCTATGGCGTCGATCAGCTCCGCTATTTCCTACTGCGCGAGGTCAGCTTCGGACAGGATGGAAGCTATAGCCATGAAGCGATTGTAAATCGGTCGAATTCCGAACTCGCCAACAGCTTCGGCAATCTTGCGCAGCGAACGCTGTCGATGATCTTCAAGAATCTGAATGGTGAGCTTCCGGCGGTCGATCGCAACGAGGATGACGCGGCGCTGGTCCGTGCGGTGGCCGGCGCCTGCCTCGACGAACTGCCGCGCGCGTTCGAACAATTCGCGTTCTCGACGGGCATCGAAGCCTGGATGAAGGCGGTGTTCGCCTGCAACCAGTATGTCGACGCGCAGGCGCCGTGGACGCTGCGCAAGACCGATCCGGAGCGGATGAAGACCGTCCTGGGTGTGCTGTTCCAGGCGATCCGCGATCTCGCCATCGCGATCAGCCCGATCATTCCGACCTCGGCGGGCAAGCTGCTCGACCAGATGGGGATCGCCGCCGATGCGCGCGATTTCGCCGCGCTCGAGCGGCAGGGCTGGTATGACGAACTGCGCGCGTCGGGCTTCACGCTGGCGCAGCCGAGCGGCCTGTTCCCGCGCCTCGAACTCGAAGCCGCCGACTGATGTTCGTCGATAGCCATTGCCACCTCAACTATGCCGGCCTTGCCGAACGACAGGACGAGGTGCTGGCGAAGGCGCGGGCGGCGGGTGTTTCGACGATGCTCAACATCTCGACCCGCGCGGCGGAGTGGGATGCGGTGCTCGCGGTGGCCGAGCGCGAGCCGGATGTCTGGGCGAGCATCGGCATCCACCCGCACGACGCGGACACGCATGAGGATATCGAGACCGCGCTTCTGGTCGAAAAGGCGGCGCATCCGCGCATCGTCGGAATCGGCGAGACCGGGCTCGATTTCTTCTACGACAAGTCCGATCGCGATCGGCAGCGGGCGAGTTTCCGCCGTCACATCGCCGCCGCGCGCGAAACTGGCCTGCCGCTGATCGTCCACACCCGCGAGGCGGAGGACGACACCAGCGATATCCTGCGCGACGAAATGGGGAAGGGGGCCTTCACCGGCGTCATCCACTGCTTCACCGCCAGCGCAGCGCTCGCGAAGGACATGATCGATCTCGGTTTCTACATTTCGCTGTCGGGGATCGTGACGTTCAAGAATGCGGCCGACCTGCGCGCAACGGCGCATCTAATCCCGCGTGATCGGCTGCTGATCGAAACGGATTCGCCTTTCCTCGCGCCCGTTCCGCATCGGGGCAAGCCGTGCGAGCCGGCCTTCGTCACCGATACGGCGCGCGCGCTCTCGGTCGAGTTGAGCTGGCCGATCGAGGATCTGGCGGCGCAGACCAGCGCCAATTTCTTCCGCCTTTTCCATAAGGCGGCCGCATGAAGCTGCGCATCCTCGGCTGCGGCACTTCGTCCGGCGTGCCGAGGATCGGGAATGACTGGGGTGCTTGCGACCCTAACGATCGGCGTAACCGCCGTTCGCGCGCCTCGATCGCGGTCGAAACCGACGCCGTCCGGATCCTGGTCGATACCTCGCCCGACATGCGCCAACAGCTTCTGGATGCCGATATCGGCAGCATCGACGCGGTGCTGTGGACCCACGATCACGCCGATCATTGCCACGGCATCGACGATATCCGGCAGCTGTTCCATGTTCGCGGCACGCCGGTTCCGGGCTACGGCTTCGCGCAGACGATGGCGCAGCTGCGCGAACGCTTCGCTTATGCCTTTTTCGGGCGGGACGGCTATCCGCCGACGATCGAGGGCCATGATCTGCCCGACGATCTGACGCTGGGCGACGTCCGCATCCGCCACGTCGCACAGCCCCACGGCGATATCTTCAGCGCGGGATATCGCTTCGATCGAGGCGGAAAATCCATCGGATATTCGACGGATTTTCATGCTGTTACGCATGAAATGTTGGAATTGTTCGCAGGTGTCGGCATCTGGGTGATCGACGCGCTGCGTGCCCGGCCGCACCCCACCCACGCGCATCTGCAATTGTCGCTGGATGCGATTGCGCAGGCGAAACCGGGCAGGGCGATCCTGACGCACATGGATCAGTCGATGGACTTCGCGACCCTCGCGCCGACGCTGCCGTCGGGGGTCGAGCCGGGCTATGACGGACAGGAGATCGCCTTATGAGCGGAGATCAGATCGCCAGCACGGTCTTCGTATCACTCGTGCTGCTGCTCGTCCTCAACAGCCTGATCGCACGCCGTGTGCCAGGCGGCAGCTATATGAAAATGGCTGGTTTGTGGGTGTTGATCGTCGCGGTCGTCACGGCCGCGATCTGGCTGATTTACGGGCGCTAGAGCGATTTCGAGACAGACAGAATGTCTGCCGGCTCGGAAATCGCGTCGTCAGGAACTACCGGTCGCAGGCTGAGTAATCACCGTCGACACAGGCGTCGTAGCGCTTGCGCCACGCGGCGAGCCGGCGCTGATAGTCATTCATTGCGGCCTCGTTCGAACGACGAACCCGCGCATTGCCATTGTCACGCCGTTCGGTTGCCGCAAGCGCGCGACGGTTGAGTTGCTCGGTGCGGAGACGATCGGCTCGATGCGCAGAATCCTCAGCACGCGCAACCGCGGCCTGAGAGAGGATGAGAAGGCCCAGAAGATGTTCGCGCCGCATGAGGGCGCCGATATCGACCAGCGGCTTTCAGCCTGCTGAACGATCTGGCCATATCAACATTTAACATAATATATATTATCGCATCATGATCTTGCACAAGGAAGACTGCTCCCGATGTGGCCACCTCACTTGCTCTTCGATAAGTGCAGATGCACAAACTGAACATGAGAAAAATACCCTGCACCACCTGTGGCGCATTGATATTACCAGTCACCGCTGAGAGTACCGGCGGCGTTTGCATGGCTTGTAAGCAAGGCATCAGGAAGAGCATGGAGGCATCACGCGCCGCCCTGCAGAAATCGAAAGAATATGATCCTCACCACGAACTGTGGCTGTCTCTTGTAAAACGCTGGTCCAATGATCCCTCTTTATCGAGTTGG
The DNA here is from genome assembly GCF_004005865.1 of Sphingomonas crocodyli. Lineage (NCBI taxonomy): Bacteria > Pseudomonadati > Pseudomonadota > Alphaproteobacteria > Sphingomonadales > Sphingomonadaceae > Sphingomonas > Sphingomonas crocodyli. The sequence goes on along the minus strand of NZ_SACN01000001.1, from coordinate 2,170,231 downwards.
TCAAAGGAGGAGAAGATATACTTCTCTGTCACCCTGTTCGAAAACGAACTGTATAATGGTGGATTTGAGCAATATTTTTCCAATAGCTCGGCCAATTATTATGCTTATGCAGTTATGGGCTTGAGAGATTTAGGCGCAGAGGGTTCTTTAGAGATTCTCGTGGAAGCTGCGAGCATATTGTTCGGTGCGGACGGCCCGCCTGATAGCCAGCAAGCTCGCTGGGGCATTATGTACATGAAAAATCATGAAGAAACAGATATCGAGCATATCCTCGACGCAGGAGTCGACGAACACCTCGATCAGCTCGACCAACGTTTTTATAAAAGTTCCAAGGATATTGCAGACCTTCTCGAGGCCTATGAAGTAAAGCATGGACTAGTCGTGCCATTTTTGAGTTTCGAATGACGAAAAATCTAGAGTTCGTCATACGCCCTCTCGACCAAAGCGATCTCGATGCCGCGCTGGCACTCCAAAACAAAAGTTATCCTGCGTTCCTTTGTGAAGACGCGATCGCCTTCGCGAGCCGCATGGCGCTGCCAAGCAACTTTTGCCTGGCAGCGTTCCGATCGAACCGATTGATCGCTTACCTCATCGCGCATGGATCGGCCGCGCGTTCGCCATTCCCGGTCGGCTATGTCCTGAACCCCGATGATGCCGGTCACGACGTTTTGTTCATCCACGATCTGTGCGTTTCCGCCGCCGGACGCGGTTCGGGTGTCGGTCGCCAGCTGATCGACCGGGCGTTCGAACTGGCAGTTGCGGCCGGTCTGCCCCGCGCCGAACTGATCGCTGTCGAGGGTGCCGCGGGCTATTGGAAGACGCTGGGCTTCGTCGAGGAGCAATGTTCGCCCGCGCTCGCCGCGAAAGTCGCCTCCTACGGCGCCGATGCCCGCTGGATGGCACGCGATATTCGTGCGATGCCGTGAAGATGCGCTTCGATCGACGTCAGCTTCTCGCCTTGTTGCCCGCACTCGCGCTGGCGCGTCCCGCTTCGGCGCTGACGCTCGCCGAGCCGAACGACGTCTTCCAGAAGCAGCTCGACATGTTTTGGCCTCTGTTCATGTCGCTGCCCAATGTGCGCGAGCCGGTACGCGATGCCGATGCGCGCGACATCTGCTTTATGTTCACCAACAAGAGCTGCGCGATCTGCAAATCGGTCCATCGCGCCTATCGGTCGGGCTTTTCGAAGCTCGAGATGCGCTTCATCGTCTATCCTTGGCCCGGCGACGATAACCGCGAGTTGAACTGGCTCTATCGCCGCGAGACGAGTTTCGCCGATCTCGACGCCTATATGATGGGCAAACCGGTGCCGATGACCGCATCGGACAGCCCCGACCTGCCCGATCAGGTGCTGATGGCCGGCCGCCATATCGCCGAGGAACTGATCGAGGGCGGCGGCTTCGGCACCCCCTTCTTCCTCTACGCCGCAGGCGCCGCGACTAAGGGGCCGGTCACCTACACCGCCGGCGATATCGGGGCGGTGCAGGACATGTTCGACCGCGCGGTATGATCGCCCTCGCCCGCTAACTATTTCCGCCCGAACAGTTTCTCGATCTCGCCATGCCCCAGCTTGATCCAGGTCGGGCGGCCGTGGTTGCACTGGCCCGAATGCGGCGTGACCTCCATTTCGCGGAGCAGCGCGTTCATCTCGACGACCGACAGGGTCCGCCCTGCCCGTACCGATCCGTGGCACGCCATCGTTGCCGCGACATGATCGAGCCGTTCCTTGAGCGACAAAGCCTGATCATAGGCCGCGAGTTCGTCGGCCAGATCGACCACCAGCCCACGCACGTCGCCCTGCCCAAGCAAGGCCGGCGTCGCGCGGACGAGGATGGCGGCGGGGCCGAAGCGTTCCAGTTCCAACCCCATTTCGGCGAGTTCGCCAACCCGCGCCTCGATCCGGTCGCACGCGACCTCGTCGAGTTCGACGACTTCGGGAAGCAGCAGCGCCTGTGCCCGCGCACCGCCCTCGGCCATCGCGCGCTTCATCCGTTCGAGCACGAGCCGTTCGTGCGCGGCATGCTGATCGACGATGACGAGTCCGTCCTCGGTCTCGGCGACGATATAGGTCGCCGCGATCTGCCCGCGCGCAATGCCCAGAGGATAATGAACCGGCGTTGGCGGCGCGGCTTCGGCCGGCTCGGCCTTGCCCATCGGCATCGGCGCGAAGGCGGGGGCGCTGTCCCATACCGAACCCTGCCCCCCTTCCCCGCCGCCCGCCGGCATCGGATAGGCGAATCCGGGGGAGCGCGATGGCCAGGATGGGGCCGATGGCGGGGGCGCGAAGCTCGATCCGCTTTCCCAATTGCCGAGTGACGCCACCGATGCGCGGTGCGCGCTGCGATGCCCCGCCTCGTCAAGCGCCGCGCGCAGCCCGCCGACGATCATCCCGCGGATCAGCCCCGGATCGCGGAAGCGCACCTCGGTCTTGGCCGGATGGACATTGACGTCGACCAGATCGCCCGGAAGCTCGACGAACAAAGCCACCACCGGATGCCGATCGCGCGCCAGCATGTCCTGATAGGCGCCGCGCACCGCACCGATCAGCAATCGGTCCTTCACCGGGCGGCCGTTGACGAACAGATATTGATGGTCGGCGACACCGCGATTGAAGGTCGGCAGGCCGGCAACCCCGGTCAGCGAGATGCCTTCGCGCCCATAATCGACCGCAACGCTGTTTCCCGCGAGTTCGCGGTCGGTGAGTGCCGCGACCCGCTGCGCGCGCTCCTCGCCCGGCGGCACGCTGAACGCGCGGCGGCCATCATGCTCCAGTGTGAAGCCGATATCGGGGCGCGCCATTGCGAGCCGCTTCACCGCATCGACGCAGGCCGCATATTCGGCGCGCGCGGATCGCAGGAATTTGCGCCGCGCGGGGACCTTGGCGAACAGTTGGGCGACCTTGATCCGCGTGCCGGGCGGCAGGGCGGCCGGCCCCTCCCCCGCCACCGCGCCATGATCGACCCGGCGCAGCCATCCATCGGCGCCGCGCACTCGGCTTTCGATCGTCAATTCGGCGACGCTCGCGATCGACGGCAAAGCCTCGCCCCGAAAACCCAGAGTCGTTACCGCCTCGATCGCCTCGTCGGGCAGTTTCGACGTGGCGTGGCGTTCCAGAGCCAGCGCGATATCGGCCGGCGCCATGCCGCATCCGTCGTCGATCACCTCGATCGCGGCGAGCCCGCCTTCGCTCAGCGCAATCGATATGCGGGTGGCACCGGCGTCGATCGCATTTTCGACCAGTTCCTTCAGCGCGCTGGCGGGCCTTTCGACCACTTCACCGGCAGCGATGCGATTCACGAGATGCTCTGGCAGGCGGCGTATTGACATGGGGGTTGCTCTAGCCCAAGCGGCGCCTTTCCGCATCCTCGTTTCCGGCCTTCAAAAAGCCGATTGTTTCGGGGCGGCGGCCACGCCCGACACGCCCATCATACGGACGGACGAATGCTTTTTCAGCGCCTCTTCAAATTCATGTCGCACGATATGGCGATCGATCTCGGCACCGCGAACACCGTTGTCTATCTGCGCGGACGCGGGATTGTGCTCAACGAACCGTCGGTCGTCGCGATCGAAACGATCAACGGCGTCAAGCGCGTCAAGGCCGTCGGCGATGACGCCAAGCTGATGATGGGCAAGACCCCGCATCAGATCGAGGCGATCCGCCCGCTACGCGACGGCGTTATCGCGGACATCGACGTCGCCGAACAGATGATCAAGCACTTCATCCATAAGGTGCATGGCGGCAAGGCGCGCCCGTGGCGCTTCCCGGAAATCGTGATCTGCGTGCCTTCGGGTTCGACCTCGGTCGAGCGCCGCGCGATCCGTGACGCCGCGTCGAACGCCGGCGCTTCGCAAGTGTGGCTGATCGAGGAGCCTATGGCCGCTGCGATCGGCGCCGGCATGCCTGTGACCGAGCCGGTCGGATCGATGGTCGTCGATATCGGCGGTGGCACCACCGAAGTCGCGGTCCTCTCGCTGCGCGGCCTCGCCTACACCACGTCGGTCCGCGTCGGCGGCGACAAGATGGACGAAGCGATCAGTTCCTACGTCCGCCGCAATCACAACCTCCTGATCGGCGAAGCCACGGCCGAGCGGATCAAGCAGGAAGTCGGCGTCGCCAAGATGCCGGCCGATGGCAAGGGCCAGACGATCCAGATCAAGGGCCGCGATCTCGTCAACGGCGTGCCGAAGGAGATCGCGATCACCCAGGCGCAGATCGCCGAGGCACTGACCGAGCCGGTCTCCGCGATCGTCGAAGGCGTGCGCATCGCGCTGGAAAACACGCAGCCCGAACTCGCGGCCGACATCGTCGATCAGGGCATCGTCCTCACCGGCGGCGGCGCGCTGCTGCAGGGGATCGACGAAGTGCTGCGCGAGGCGACCGGCCTGCCGGTCTCGATCGCCGACGATCCGCTGACCTGCGTTGCGTTGGGCACCGGTCGCGCGCTGGAAGACACCGTCTTCCGCGGCGTGCTCCAGACCGCCTGACGAGGCGCTGAGCGGCGATGGCGGCGCCCCGGCACCGGCGTCGAGGCTTTTCGCGCCGCGTCCAGTACAGCCTGTTCGCCGGCTATGTGCTGGCGGTCGTGGGCGTGATGGTCGCGGTGGCGTTGCTGGCCATCGCGCATCTCGATCCGCGCGCCTTTGCGACGCTGCGCGGCGTCGCGATCGATGCGGGTAGCCTGATCAGCGGCCCGCCGCGCGCGATCGTACGCGGCGCCGCGGACATCAGTGCCGAGATCGACGCCTATTTCGATGCCGCCGCGCAAAATCGCGCTCTGAAGCGCCGCCTGGAAGCCAGCGAGCGTGCCCGTATCGGCGCGCAGGCGCTTGCCCTTGAGAATGCTCGCCTCAAGCGGATGGCGCTGCTTGTCGAGCATCTTCCGCGCCCGCTGCTCAGCGCGCGGATCGTCGGATCGACGCCCACCGCGGCGCGCCGTTTCGTGACGCTCGCCGCCGGCAGCAGCGACGGGGTGCGCCCCGGCATGGCGGTGCGCGCCCCCGAAGGACTGATCGGCCGCGTGTTCGAAACCGGGATGATCGCGTCGCGCGTCCTGCTTCTCACCGATGGCGAAAGTGCCGTGCCGGTGCGGATGGCGCGCAACGGCGTCGCGGCGCTTGTTACAGGCCGAGGCGATGGCAGCGTCGAGATACGCGGGCTGATCGCAGGCGGCCGCCCGTTCCGTCGGGGCGATCTGGCGCTGACCTCGGGCGTCGGCGGGGTCTATACGCCGAATGTGCCGGTTGCCGTCGTCGTGTCGGTCACGGGCGATCGTGCTGTCGCCCTGCCGCTGGCCGATCCCGCCCGGATCGGCATGGCGCTGGTCTATCCGATCTATCAGGCGCCATCGGATGCTGCTCCATCGCAGCCGAAACCGTGATAACTGGGCTATGATCGCCGTCCCCCGCCCCCTGCCCGTCTGGCTGCCGCTCAAGGCCCGGCTCGTGCCCGCGCTGTCGACGATGGCGGGATCGGCGGTCGTTCTGCTGCCGGTGGTCGCGGTCGGGCCGTCCATGCCCCCTTTCGGCCTGCTGATGCTGCTCGCCTGGCGCCTGCTGCGACCCGAAATGTGGCCCGCCTGGGTCGCGTTGCCGCTCGGGCTGTTCGACGATCTTCTGTCCGGGCAGATGCTTGGCACCTCGATGGCGATCTGGACGGTGGCGTCGCTGATCTTTGACTGGATCGACCATCATCTGCTGTGGCGTGATTTTTGGATGGAATGGGCGCTCGCCGCGCTGACCATATTGTTTGCGGTCATGGGCGGATGGGCGGTGTCGCGCAGCTATGTCGCTTATGGTTCGGTGGTCGTGGCGATGCCGCAGGCGGTTTTGTCGGTGCTCGTTTTCCCCGCTTTGGTGCGTCTGGTCGCCGCGCTCGACCGATGGCGTCTGGCCCGATGAAGTTCGGGCGCACCACCCGGATCGTCACCGAACAGCTTCAGGCGTTCAGCTTTCAACGGCGCGCTTTTGTCCTCGGTGCCGCGCAGGTCGGCTTTGGCGGGCTGCTGGCGGGCCGCATGGGCTGGCTCGCGATCGCGCAGAATGAGCGTTATTCGACGCTGGCCGAGAATAATCGCGTCCAGATGACCTTGGTGCCGCCGCGCCGGGGCTGGATCATCGACCGCGCCGGCAAGCCGATCGCGATCAACCGCACCGTCTTTCGCGTCGACATCATCCCCGATCAGCTGCGCAATCCCGCCGCGACTTTGGGCACGCTCCAGCAGCTGCTCGCGCTCACCGCCGAGGATCTCGATCGGATCCGCGAGGATCTGGGCAAGGCGCGGGGTTATCAGCCGGTCAGCGTCGCCGATAATATCCCCTATGAACGCTTCGCGGCGGTCAGCGTGCGTCAATCCTCGCTGCCCGGTGTTGCGCCGTCGAGCGGCTATGGCCGTTACTACCCCGCCGGCCCTGCGGTCGCCCATCTGGTCGGCTATGTCGGCCCGGCATCGGCCGCCGATTATGATCGCACCCGCGATCCGTTGCTGATCACGCCGGGTTTCAAGATCGGCAAGGAAGGTCTTGAAAGAACAATGGAACCCTGGCTTCGCGGTAAGCCGGGTGCCAAGCGCAGTGAAGTGACAGCGCGCGGCAAGGTGGTGCGCGAACTCACCACCCGGCCCGAGGTCGTCGGCAACGCGCTCCAGCTCACGATCGACGCTGGGCTCCAGGCTTATGCCGCGCGCCGGCTCGGCCCCGAAAGCGCGTCGGCGGTCGTGATCGATACGCATACCGGCGGTATCCTCGCGATGGCATCGATGCCGGCTTATGATCCCAACGGCTTTTCGGACGGCATCAGCCATCGCGAATGGGACATGATGTCGTCGAACGATCATCTGCCGCTGACCAACAAGGTGATGCAGGGGCTGTATCCGCCCGGCTCCACCGTCAAGCCAATGGTATCGCTGGCCTTGCTCGAGGCCGGCGTCGATCCGAACCAGACAGTTGTTTGCACAGGTCGCTACCGGCTCGGGAACAGCTATTTCCACTGCCACAAGCATAGCGGGCATGGTTCGGTGAACATGGCGCACGCGATTGCGGCCAGCTGCGACATCTATTTCTACACGATGGCGCGGCTCGTCGGGATCGATCGGATCGCGGCGACGGCGCGGATGCTGGGCATGGGCGAGGAATTCGTGCTGCCCATGCCGTCGCAGCGTTATGGCACCGTGCCCGATACCGAATGGAAGCTGCGCAAGTACAAGCAGCGCTGGACCACAGCCGATACGCTCAATTCGACGATCGGACAGGGCTATATGCTCGCCAATCCGCTCCAACTCGCGGTGATGGCGGCCCGGATCGCGAGCGGCACCTCGCTGTCGCCTCGCCTAATCGTCAACAAGCGCTATCCCGAGCAGGGCGGCGCACTCGATGTCGATCCGCGCAATCTCGAGATCGTGCGCGCGGGGATGTCCGGTGTGGTCAATGGCCCTTGGGGCACGGGTGGACGGGCGCGCCTCAACCTGCCGACCGGCGAACTGCTCGCGGGCAAGACAGGCACCGCGCAGGTGCGCCGTATCTCGATGGCGATGCGCCGCGCGGGGATGACCGGCACCGACGGCATGCCGTGGAAATATCGCGAACATGGCCTGTTCATCGGTTTCGCACCGGTCGTCGACCCGCGCTATGCGGTGTCCGTCGTCGTCGAACATGGCCTGCACGGCACGGCAGGCGCGGTCATCGCGCGTGACCTGATCACCTATCTCTACGATCCCAAGCGTGCGCTCGATCGGCTTCGTGGGCTTGAGGAAGGCTGGGGCGGCACGATCGAACAGCGCATGGCGGCCGATGCGTGGCGCTGGGATCACCGCAACGACCCGCCTGCCCCCGTCATCAAGCCAGCGCCCGCTCAAGCCCCCTCGCCCGCTCCGCAGGGGGCTGAGGGCGCCGATGCGCAGGACGACGAACGATGAGCCGCGATTCGCTCGTCCCGCAGCCGCTGCGCCAGATTCCGTGGGGAATGCTGGCAATGGTCTGCGCGATTGCCGGCTTCGGCCTGATCGTCCTCTATTCGGCGGCGGGCGGCAGCATGACACCCTGGGCGCAGTCTCAGGGAACCCGCTTCCTCATCTTCCTGTTCCTGGCGATCATATTGTCCCGCGTGGGCGAGGATGGCGTGAAGGGGGTCGCGATCCCCGCTTATGTCATCCTGCTGGGTATGCTCGTGGCGGTCGAACTGTTCGGCTTCGTCCGTGGCGGCAGTCGACGGTGGCTCGATCTGGGCATCATCCGATTGCAGCCTTCGGAGTTGATGAAGGTCGCAATCGTCCTGGCTGTGGCGCGCTTCTACGATCTGCTGCCGGCCAGCGCGATCCGCAGCTGGACGGCGATCTGGATCCCGGCACTGATGATCGGTTTTCCCATGATTCTCGTCATGGCCCAGCCCGATCTCGGCACATCGCTTATGATCTGCCTGGGCGGTATCACCGTCGCCTTCCTGGCCGGCCTCCCGCTGCGTTTGTTCGTGGGTGCCGGGCTGGCGCTCGCCGCGGCGCTCCCGCTCGCTCTGTCGATGATGCACGGATATCAGCGCGACCGGGTGGAAATCTTCCTCAACCCCGAAAGCGACCCGCTCGGCACCGGTTATCACATCATCCAGTCGAAGATCGCGATCGGATCCGGCGGCGTTTTCGGCAAGGGCTTCCTGGGCGGGACCCAGAGCCACCTCGATTACCTCCCCGAACGCCATACCGACTTCGTCTTCGCGACGATGGCGGAGGAATGGGGGCTGATCGGTGGCTGTGGAATTATCGGTGCCTATCTGCTCGTCCTGCGCTGGGGCATGGGTGTGGCGGGCCGCGCGCGATCCCGATTCTCGCGCCTGACGGCGGCCGGGCTGACGACGACGATCTTCTTTTATGTCGCGATCAACCTGTCGATGGTGATGGGCATGGCCCCCGTGGTCGGCATCCCCCTGCCCCTGGTTTCCTTCGGCGGATCGGCGATGATGACGGTCCTGATCTGCCTCGGACTGCTCATGGCAATCGACCGTTCCGCACGCCGAAATTGAGCTTTTTAAAAAATCTCCGATTTGACGGTTTACAACCGCCCCAGCCCCGACTATCAGCGCGCCTCACCCACGGCGGGAGGCACCAACCTCCCCTCTGAGGCCAAGGTGTGGACGCATAGCTCAGTTGGTAGAGCAGCTGACTCTTAATCAGCGGGTCCTTGGTTCGAGCCCAAGTGCGTCCACCATTCCTTTCATACACTTAGCGCGCGCCTCAAGCCAGTGCCCCTAAACGCTGGGGGTGTTTTGTGCCAGAAAATCAGCTGTTCTTGGCGCTTCGTTTTAGAAATTCACACCATACCTCAGCATGTTAAGTTCAACTCGGCTCTCTGAGTTGTCCTTGCTCTAATTTCTGTGGCTGGGGAATCAGCAGGTCTGTACTCGGCACAAAAACGCATTTCCGCCTCTGTCCGTCGCGAGCGTCACAGCCTTATGTCTCAGATGGGCCACACCTTCGTATGACATCAGGGTGTGGGGATTGGCGCTATAGATCGGTACGACGGCACCGCCCGCATGGAAGGATATGCCGTGCCTACCGAAAGGAACCTCCCATGGACCCGCTCGTCATCGTCCGGCCTGGTGGCCTCACCGACCTTCCCGAAGCCGGGACCCGTGACATCGGCGCCGCGCTGCGCGCGCTGCTCGCCGATTTCTTCGCGCTCTATGTGAAGACCAAGAACTTCCACTGGCATATGAGCGGTCCGCATTTTCGGGACTATCATCTGCTGCTTGACGAGCAGGCCACCCAGCTGTTCGCGGTGACCGATCCACTCGCCGAACGCGCCCGTAAGATCGGCGCGCCGGCGATCCGCTCGATCGCTGACATCGCCCGGCTGCAGCGGCTCTCCGACAATAGCGAGACCTATGTCGATCCGCAGGACATGCTGGCCGAGCTGCGCGACGACAATGTTCGCGTGACCGCTGCGATGCGCCAGGTCCATGCGGTGTGCGACGAATATGGCGATGTGGCGACCGCCAGCCTGCTCGAGGTCTGGATCGACGAGAGCGAAGGCCGCACCTGGTTCCTGAACGAAGCGATGCACGCCCGGCCCGGCTCGAACTACTAAACCGGCGGACGCCCCTCGATCGGCGATCGGGGGCGAGCTTCGACCGACCAGAATGACGATCAGGCGATGGGCGCTCCGCTGGCGGGGCGCCCATCCTTCATGGAGAGCCGGCAGTGCGGAGTGCGGTTCAGAACAAAGGGGCCCAGTTGGTTCTGCTCGGCATGGGGACCGACCTCGCGATCGCGCTTCTCAAGTTCACGGCGGCCTCCGCGACGGCATCCGCGTCGATGTTCGCCGAGGGCATGCATTCGGTGATGGATCTCGCGACCGAGGCGATCTTGCTCTACGGGCTCTATGCCGCCCGGCGACCGGCGAATGTCGAGCATCAGCTTGGCTTTGGCCGCGAGATCTTCTTCTGGAACTTTATCGCTGCGCTGGTCCTGCTCGCTTTGGGTGCCGGCGTCACGCTCCACAATGCCCTGCGGCAGGTCATCCACCCGCGTCCGCTCGAGGATGGATGGATCAACTATGCGGTGCTCGCCACGAGCTTCGCGGTCGAGGCCGTCATAACCTGCTATGCGATCCGCTCCAGTCGGCTGATGCGGCTACGCCATGGCATCCGGCGCTATCTGATGGAGGTCCGCGACGTCACCTCGTTGACCGTCCTCGCCACCAGCCTCGCCGGCCTGCTGGGCCTGGCGATCGCGACGATCGGCACGGTGTCGGGCGCCGCGTTCCATCGGCCGGTGCTCGATGGTCTGGCCTCAATCCTGATCGCCGTCCTGATGGGGCTGACCGCGCTGCTCCTCGCTGGCCAGAGCAAGTCCCTCTTGATCGGAGCGGCGGCGACCGAGGATACCGTCGCCGACATCAAGCGGGCGGCCACGGGGCTGGAAGAGGTCCGGAGCATCAATGGTTGTCTGACGGTCCATCTGGCCGCCGAACAACTGCTGGTGGGCTTGAGCGTCAGCTTCAGCCCTGGGCTGGATACGGCCGAGGTTGAGGCTGCGGTGATCAAGCTTGAACAGGCGGTCAAGAGCTGCCGGCCCGATGTCCGCTTCTTGTTCGTCCGTCCGGAAAGCGTCGAAACGGCGGACCGCCGGCGTCGCCTGCGAGGATGGTGAGCCTGATCAAGGTGCGCCAGAAGATGAGCCTAAAACCGCGCTTTCATGCGGCGCGCCGTACCCTGACGGGCGTCGATTTGTAGCTCGGGGTGCCGCTGGCGTGGTCGTGCTCATCGAGCGCGATGAGCCCATTGGCTTCAGGATAATAAGCCGCGATCGAACCTCGAGCTATGTCGTGGGCGACTGCCGTCTGTCCCCGTAGCTCGCGCTCTCCGGCGACGATGTCGACCCGGTCGCCATGCTCGAGACCCAGCTCGCGCAGGTCGTCGGCGTTGAGGAAGACGACGTCGCGGCGGCCGGTGATCCCGCGATAGCGGTCGTTCAGGCCGTAGATGGTGGTGTTGTACTGGTCATGGCTGCGGATCGTGGTCAGCAGATAGGGATGGCCCTCGCGCTCGACGTCGAGCGGCAGTTCGGTGACCAGGAAATGCGCCAGCCCATCGGGCGTGTCCCATTGCCGCTGCGACGCGCCGACCCGCAGGCGGAAGCCGCCCTTCACCCGCACCCGCTCGTTGAAGTCGTAGAAGTCGGGGAAGACCTCCTCGATCTTGTCGCGGATGCGGTCATAATCGGCGACCAGCTCGTCCCACGCCACCACGCTGTTCGGCACGGCGGCTCTGGCGAGGCCGGCGACGATCGCGGGTTCGGACCGGAGCGTGTCCGACACGGGCTTGAGCATGCCGCGCGAGGCATGCACCACCGACATCGAATCCTCGACCGTCACCGCCTGGCGTCCGCTCGCCTGCACGTCGATCTCGGTACGGCCGAGGCAGGGCAGGACCAGGCTTTCCCGGGCGGTGAGCAGGCAGGTGCGGTTGAGCTTGGTGACGATCTGGACGCTGAGATCGAGCTTGCGGAAGGCCGGAAAGGTGGTCTGCGGGTCGCTGATCGCCACCGCCAGATTGCCGCCCAGGCCGATGAAGGCCTTCGCCGTGCCATCGCGCATCGCGGCGATCGCCTCCACGGCGTTGTGGCCATGCGCGCGCGGGCTTGTGATACCGAAGGCTCGGTCGAGCCGTTCGAGGAAATGTTCGGTCGGGATTTCGGTGATGCCGACGGTGCGGTCGCCTTGCACGTTCGAATGGCCCCGAACCGGGCAGATCCCCGCCCCTTCGCGGCCGAAATTGCCGCGCAGCAACAGCAGGTTCGCCATCTGCTGGACGGTTTCGGTGCCATGGCGATGCTGGGTGATCCCCATGCCGTAGCAGAAGATCGCGCGCGGTGCGGTCCAGTAGCCCCGGGCGATGCTCTCGATGGCATCGCGCGACAAGCCCGAAACCCGACAGATCGCATCCCAGTCGGTGGCGTCGATATCGGCGCGGAGCGCATCGATGCCGCTGGTGTGCATGTGGATGAACTCGCGGTCGAGCAGCCCGGCGCCGCCCGCGGCCATATCGAGCGCGTCGGCCTCGAACAGCGCCTTCATCATGCCCTTGAGCAGCGCCAGATCGCCGCCGACCTTGATCAGGTGATAGGCCGACGAGATCGGCGTCGCGCCCAAGGTCACCATCTCCACTGGCGCCTGCGGGTCCTGGAAGCGCTCCAGTCCGCGCTCGCGCAGCGGGTTGATCGCGATGATCGGCTTGCCCCGGCGCGAGACCTCGCGGAGGGTTCCGAGCATGCGCGGGTGATTGGTGCCCGGGTTATGGCCGAAGCTGAACACCGCGTCGGTCTCGTCGAAATCCTCGAGGGTGACCGTGCCCTTGCCTACCCCGATCGACTTGGGCAGCCCGACGCTGGTCGCCTCGTGGCACATGTTAGAGCAGTCGGGGAAATTGTTCGTCCCAAACTCGCGCGCGAAGAGCTGGTAAAGGAAGGCTGCCTCGTTGGAGGCGCGGCCCGAGGTGTAGAACTCGACCTGGTTCGGATCGGCCACCGACCGCAGGGCGGCCCCTGCCCGCTCGAAGGCCTCGTCCCATGCGATCGGCACGAAATGATCGGTCTCGGCGTCGTAGCGCAGCGGATGGGTCAGCCGCCCCGCCTCCTCCAGCGCATAGTCGGACCAGGTCCAGGTCGCGCGGCTGCAGGATTGGCGTGCGGCTGCCCCCGAACATGAGACGGCCTTTCGGCGCGAACGACAGAGTTGGCGCGATCTCGCCGCTCTGGAAGATGCCTTCGCCTCCGATAGGGTCGAGACGCGTCCCGTCGCCGGACGGCGATGGGCCATGCCGAAGGTCGCGACGCTTGCCGTAGCGGCGGCGGCCTGCGTGATGCTGGTCGGGCCGCAGGCGATACTGCGTCTTCGTGCCGATCATATCAGCCCGCATGGCGAGATTAGTCGCGTCGCACTCGCCGACGGATCGGTGGCCATGCTCGACAGTGATAGCGCGATCGCGGTCGATTATGACGGAAGCGAACGGCATGTCCGCCTGCTGGAAGGCCGCGCCTGGTTTCAGGTCCGTCATGGCGACGCCCGCCCATTTCGCGTGGCGGCGGGCGATGGCGTGACCGAGGATGTCGGCACGGCATTCGAAGTTGATGCGACGGGCGATCAGGTGCGCGTCGGCGTAACCGAAGGCGCCGTCCGGGTATCGGGCAGGCAGGGGAAGGCGTTGGACCTGCGCGCAGGCGATCGCGGCGGCTATGCGGGGGATCGTGCGGCCATCCCGATTTCGGGCGATCGCGACGATATCGCCGGCTGGCGCAGAGGCGAATTGCTGATGCGGTCGATGCCGCTCGACACCGCGATCCATGCGATTGCACGCTATCGATCGGCCCCCGTCTTCCTGTGGGGCGATTTCGCCGCCGCTGCGCCGGTCAGCGGCAGCTTCCGCACCGATCAGCCCGAAGATGCCCTGGCGACCTTGATCGTCATGCGTGGACTGGATCAGGTGCGCCTGCCCGGCGGCGTCCTGATCCTGCGCCCGAAACGGGCCGTCTAAAAAAATCCGCGCTCCCCCTTGGGTGCAGACGGTCGGCAGCCGTCAATGCATCGACAAGATGCTGCGAATGCATCGCAACAGCGCCTAAGGGGTTTCCAATCCGATGTCGTTTTCCTGTTCGTTGCTCGCCCGCCTGACCATCGGCGCGGCGCTCCCTGCCATCGCCATCGCTTCCACCCCCGCTTTTGCCCAGGCCACTGCGCAGCGCAGTTTCGACATTCCCGCTCAATCGCTGGAAAGCGCGCTGTTGCTCTACATGCGCCAGTCGGGCGTGCAGGTCGGTTATGAGCCGGCCGACGTCGCCGGGCGGTCCTCCACCGGCATTTCGGGGGCGCTGACAACGGGCGAGGCTCTGTCCCGCCTGTTGGGCGGAACCGGCCTCACCTATCGATCGACCGGCGGCACATCGGTGCGGCTGCAGGCGATCCCGCGTACCGGCGGCAACGCCGTCCAGCTTGGTCCGGTCCGGGTGCAGGGCGCGGGCAATGGCCCCGCTGGCCCGATCGAAACCGCCACTGGCCCGGTCCCCGGTTATCGCGCCGCGCTGACCGCCACAGCGACGCGGACCGACAGTGCGATCCGCGATGTGCCGCAGTCGATCCAGATCGTCCCCCGCACCGTGATCGAGGATCAGGCGGCTGTGCGCCTGACCGATGTGATCCAGAACGTGTCGAGCGTGCAGTTGAACGGCACCGCCGGCAACCGCGCCGAAACCTACAATATCCGCGGCTTCGTGGCATCGCGCTACGCGATCAACGGCTTCCCGCTGACCAATGCGGCGGAACGGCCCGAGGCTTTTCTCGACCTTGCCAATGTCGAGCGCGTCGAAGTGCTCAAAGGTCCGGCGTCGGTGATGGTAGGCCTTACCGATCCCGGCGGCGTCATCAACATCGTTACCCGTGCACCGACGGAGCAATTCTCGCTCGACGGATCGTTCCAGGCGGGCAGCTTCGATTTCTACCGCAGCGAATTGTCGGTCAGCGGGCCGCTCAACGCATCCGGCACGCTGACGGCGCGTGTCACCGGCGCACTCCAGACCGACGGGGGTTTTCGCGATGAGGCCCGCGACAGCGAACGCGCCTTCGGTGCCGCGGCGCTGCGCTGGGAACCCGATACGCTGACCCGCGTCGATCTGACCGCTGACTATCTCGACAGCAAGCAGCCCTTCGATCGCGGCCTCTATGCCGACGAGAATGGCAATCACCCGCGCGATGCCGGCAACTTCCTCGGCGAAAAATGGTCGACGAACGCCTCGCGCAAACTGGTTCTCGGCCTCGCCGCGCAACGGCAGGTCGTTCCCTGGCTGATGCTGCGCTTCACCGGGCGCTATACCGATGCGACGTCGTTCGACAGCAACGGCGTCGATCTGCAGGGGCTGGAAGCCGACAACCGCACCCTGCGCCGCCGCGTGACCACCCGGACCGAGGCGCCCGAGGATCTCACCATGCGGTTCGAAGGGCTGATCGATGCCTTCACCGGCGGGATCGAACACCGCATCATGATGGGCGTCGAGCATAATCGCGGCGAGTTCTTCTTCAATTCGGCGCGCGCCAATATCGGCTCGATCGACATCTACAACCCGGTCTATGGCGCCACGCCGATCCCGGTGACGCGGCAGAATGCGCGTTACGACCGCGAAACGCGCAACTGGGGCTATTATCTTCAGGATCAGATCAGCCTGGGCGAACAGTGGAAGGCGCTGCTCGGCCTGCGTTACGACACGGCCAAGAGCCATCAGGACGACATCTTCAACGATGAGATCATCCGCACCAGCGATGATGCGCTGACGTGGCGCGCCGGTCTGGTCTATCAGCCGACCAACACGATTTCGGTCTATGCCAGCTATACGCGCAGCTTCATTCCACAGACCGGCCAGTTGATCGACGGCACCCCGCTGGCCCCGGAAAAAGGCGAACAGTTCGAAGGCGGCGTGAAGCTCGATATCATCCCCGACGCCCTGTCGCTGACCGCTGCGGTGTTCCAGACCACCAAGCAGAATGTCGCGACCGACGATCCGACCGATTCCGACTTCTCGATCCTGACCGGCGAGCAGCGGGTGCGCGGCGTCGAGTTCGATCTGACCGGCGAGATCCTGCCCGGCTGGAACATCATCGCCAACGCCGCCTATCTCGATACCGAGATCACGCGCGACAACGTGTTCGCGATCGGCAACCGGCTGACCGGCGTGCCGGAATTGAGCGGGCGGCTGTGGACCAGCTACAGCGTGCGCAGCGGGACGTTGAAGGGCCTGTCGGTCGGCGGCGGCATCCGCGTCGCCACGAAGCGGCAGATCGATCTCGACAACAGCTTCACGATCGAGGGTTACGAGACGTTCGACGCCTCGATCCGCTACGCCATCGACGAGCATTGGGAGGCGTCGGTCAACGCCCAGAACCTGACCGATCGCTTCTACATCGAAGGCGTACAGAGCGAGAGCAACCTCTATGCCGGCACGCCGCGCCGCGTGATGGGCACGGTTCGGGCGCGGTTCTGAACCCGGCATGGGCGTGCATGGGAACGTGGTGGCGCAAGAGGCGGACGAGACCGGTGGCGATGCGCTGCCGGAGGCGACCGCCTATGCGCCCCAGCGCCGGTCCTGGCTGGCGCTGGCCCTCACGCTCACCGTGCAGTCGATCCCGCTCGCGCTCGCGCTGTGGGTCTGGACGCCAGCGCTGGTGCAGATCGCGCCCGCATCCGACCTTGCAGTGTTCGACGTGACGTCCCCCGTCGAACCGGCCAGCGAGCCCGAGCCGGCTCCCCCCGAACCGGCGCCGGTCGATCCCCCCTTGAGCGAGGTCGCCCCGGCACCGACAGACGTCGCACCGGGCGACCTCCCGATCCCGCAGCCTCCCGTGCCCGCCGCCCGCTCGACATCGCAAGCGCCCGTCCAACCGCCCGCTCCGCCGCCGACCAAGCCTGCGCCGAACGACCAGCAGTCCGCCGACTGGCATGCGCGGGTGCTCGGGCGGCTCAACGCGGTGAAAGCCTATCCGGCCTCAGCGCGGGCGCGGCGGCAGCAGGGGGTGACGATGATCCGCCTGGTGATCGACCGTGGCGGCAAAGTGCTCGACGTCGGCCTCGAACGCAGCTCAGGTTTCGCCTTGCTTGATCGTGAGGCACTCGCCTTACCTGGCCGCGCGATGCCGCTGCCGGCTCCCCCCGATAATGTGCCCGGCCAGCGGATCGAGTTGGTAGTACCGGTTGAGTTCTACTTCTGATCGAAAGCACTACGAGCTGAGCGGACTTTTGATGGCGCCGCCCTCCCCTAAATGCATGCACCAAGAATCTATTTCTAGACATATCGGCCAAAATTTCTGAAATATGATGCTTGTTAAGGCGTAATTGCATCCAAAATTGCGTGGCAGCATATGATCCAAAACAGTAGCATCGAGATCGTGGAGGTTTCCCCCCGCGATGGAATCCAGAACGAGAAGCGTCCCTTTTCGGTCGATGAGAAGATCGAACTGATCGAGCGCGCGGTGGCGGCCGGCGCGCGACGGATCGAGGTCGGCAGCTTCGTTCGCGCCGATCGCGTGCCGCAGATGGCGGGCAGCGAGGAAGTGATCGCCCGGCTGCGCCTGCCGTCCGACGTCGTCACCATCGGGCTGGTGATGAACAAGAAGGGATTGCTACGCGCGCTGGAGACACCGATCGGGGAGATCGGCGCGGTCTGCATCGCCAGCGACAGCTTCGGGCAGCGCAATCAGGGGCAGACATCGAACGAGTCCGTCGATGTCGCCCGCGACATCATCAGCTTTGCCGGACAGGAGGGGCGCCGCGCACAGGTCACGATCGGCGCTGCCTTCGGCTGTCCGTTCGAAGGCGAGGTCGATAGCGAGCATGTCGTCGAAATGGCCCGTCGCCTGGCCGATGCCGGACCGGTCGAGATCGCGCTGGCCGATACGATCGGCGTCGCGGTGCCCGCACAGGTTTCGGCATTGATCGGCCGCGTACGCGAGGCGATCGGCGCCCTGCCCGTTCGCGTCCACCTC
This sequence comes from Sphingomonas crocodyli, assembly GCF_004005865.1. Lineage (NCBI taxonomy): Bacteria > Pseudomonadati > Pseudomonadota > Alphaproteobacteria > Sphingomonadales > Sphingomonadaceae > Sphingomonas > Sphingomonas crocodyli. The sequence goes on along the minus strand of NZ_SACN01000001.1, from coordinate 2,152,222 downwards.
CACAATACCCGCGGGACCGGGATCGCGAATGCCTGGGCCGCGATCGAAGCGGGTACGACGACGCTCGACAGCTCGATCGGCGGCATCGGCGGTTGCCCGTTCGCACCGCGCGCCACCGGCAATATCGCGACCGAAGACCTGGCCTATATGCTCGATCGATCCGGGATCGAGAGCGGCTATTCGCTCGATCGCCTGATCGAGACCGCGACATGGCTTGGCGGCGTGATGGAGCGCGATCTGCCGGGCCTCGTCAGCCGCGCCGGCGGATTTCCCAAACCCACGATCTGAGGATTATCGATGACCGACGGCCGCACCATCCTAACCATCACCGCGCATTCGGCACAGGCGCTGCTCGCCGCGGCGGCCGAGGCGGCGGATAAGGCCGGCGTGCCGATGTGCATCGCGGTCAGCGATGTGGGCGGCAACCTTGTCGGCTTCCTGCGCATGGATGGCGCGCCGCTGCTCAGCATCGATATCGCGACGAACAAGGCCTATACGGCTGTCGGCTTCGGCATGCCCACGCATAGCTGGCACGATTTCATCAAGGATGACGCTCCGCTCGCGCTCGGCATCGTGCACACGCCCCGGCTCGTCACCTTCGGCGGCGGCTATCCGATCCGCAGCGAAGGCGCGGTGATCGGCGGGATCGGCATCAGCGGCGGCCATTATCATCAGGACATGGAGGTCGCGACCGCTGCGCTGACCAAATTGGGCTATCCGGTCGACTAAGGCGCCGCGACGGTCATGCGCGTCGCGACAGCGCGAGCCAGCAGCGGCCCGATGATGATGACGGCGATGAAGCGCACAAGCTGCATCGCCAGCACGAATGGCACATCGACATGGACCGACGTCGCGATGATCGCGACGGCATCGATCCCTCCGGGGCTGGTCGCCAGATAGGCGGTCATCAGATCCTGACCCGACAGGCGGGCGAGGACGAGGCTGTAAAGCGCGCAGGCGAGGATCATGCCCCCTAGCGACACCAGCAAGCGCGGCGCGAGCCGGGCGACCTTGCGCGTGATCTCAGGCGTGAAGCCAAGCCCAATCTGCCATCCGACGCTGAGATACGACGCCGCCAGCAGCCAACCGGGAAGCTGCGGACGGGCGAGGCCGAAATAGACCGCGACCATCGCGACGAGGAGCGGGCCGGTGAAGGCGGGCGCCGGCAGCCGCGTGACGCGACCGATCGCAAGCCCCGCAACGCCGATCACCACCGTCTCAGCCAGATGGCGCATATCGATCGGCGGAAACCAGTCCTGTCCGGCCAAATGGCTGCCATGCTGCGCCCCGAGCAAGGCGGCGAGTGACGATCCGAGCACCGCGACCATGATGACCCGCAGCCACATCATCGTCGCCACCAATTGCCAGTCGGCGCCATCCTCACGCGCCATCAGCGTCATCGCGGCGGCAGCGCCGGGCATCGAACCCCAGATCGCGGTCTTACCCGGCAGGATGCCGCGACGCGCAAGCAACCAACCGAGGCACAGCCCGATCGCCACCGTCACCAGCGCCGTCGACAGGAACAGCCACGGTGCCCGCCATGCCGTCGCGACGATGGCGGGATCGAGCGACTTGGCGACCAGCAGCCCGATCACCGCCTGTGCGATCTGATAGGGCGCCTTGGGAAGTTCCCACTCCCACCCGCGCGAGGCGAAGACGATCGCCGCGATCATCGGCCCCAGCAGGAGCGCCGCGGGAAGACCGATCACATCCAGGAGCGCCGCGAACAGCGCAGATACGACCAGAAGCGCCGCGATCCGGCCGTAATGCCCCACTATCGCGCGCCGGCCCGGACGGCCTGCTCCCACGCGATCGCCGTCAGTTCGGGCAATACGCCCACGCGCTCCTTGGCCTGTGCGGAGGACGCGGTGCCGCGGATCACCCGGCCCTTGATCCCGTGGAAGATCGCGGCGAGCCGGAAGAAGTTGAACGCGACGTAGAAGTCATATTCGGGCATCGCGTCCCGCCCGGTGCGACGGCAATAGGCCGCGAGATAATCGGCCTCGTCCGGAATGCCGAGCGCCGCAATATCCGCCCCGCCCAGCCCCGCGACGATATGCGGCGGCATCCGATACATCATCGCATGATAAGCAAAGTCGGCGCCGGGATGGCCCAGCGTCGACAATTCCCAATCGAGCACGGCGATGACGCGCGGCTCGGTCGGGTGGAAGATCATATTGTCGATGCGGAAGTCGCCATGCGTGATCGCGGTCTCGTCCGCCGCCGGGATGTTGTCGGGCAACCAGGCGACCAGTCGATCCATGTTGGGATCGCGCCCCGCCTCGGCATCGTCGAGATATTGCTGCGACCAGCGCGCGATCTGCCGCGCGAAATAATTGCCCGGCCGGCCATAGTCGCCCAGCCCGATCGCCGCATAATCGACCTTGTGGAGATCGGCGATCGTCGCGTTCATCGCGTCGAACAAGGCGGCGCGCTCCGCATTGCCAACTTCGGGTATCGTCGCGTCCCAGAAGATGCGCCCTTCGACCATCTCCATCACGTAGAACCACGTGCCGATCACCGCTTCGTCGGTGCACAGCCCGAACATCCGCGGCACCGGGAAACCCGCCGTGCCCAGCGCCGCGATGACGCGCGCCTCGCGATCGACCGCATGCGCGCCCTTCAGCAACTGGCCCGGCGGCTTGCGGCGCAGCACATAGGCCCGGCCGGGCGTGATCAGCTTATAGGTCGGATTGGATTGGCCGCCCTTGAACTGCTCGACCGTCAGCGGCCCGGCAAAGCCGTCGACATTCGCCTCCATCCAGCGCGCCAGCGCCGCCTCGTCGAAGCGGTGATCGGCCCGGATCGCGCCCGCGCCAACATTGTCGTCGGCCTTGGCGCTCATGCGTTGGCGGCCTTGTGGTCGCGCTTGATCTTCTTGGCGAGGCTCCATTTGTGGACTTCGGTGGGGCCGTCATAGATGCGGAAGGCGCGGATTTCGCGGAATACCTGCTCGACGATCGTATCGCCCGAAACGCCGGTCGCGCCCATCACCTGCACGCAGCGATCGGCGATCCGCATCAGCGCCTCCGACACCGCGACCTTGGCCATCGAGCTTTCGACCGTGCCGAGCGATCCGCTGTCCAGGACGTCCGCACACCAATAGATCATCTGTTCGGCCTGGCGCAGGTCGATCAGATTTTCGGCGAGCATGAAGCCGACGCCCTCATGGTCGATCAGCGGCTTGCCGAACGCCATGCGGCGGCAGGCATAATCGCTCGCAATCTCGTTCGCGCGAATGCACGCGCCCAGCCAACGCATGCAGTGCGAAAGCCGCGCCGGGCTCAGCCGCACTTGCGCATATTTGAAGCCCTCCCCCGCCTCGCCCAGCATCTGATCCGCCGGCACGCGCAGATTGCTGATCGTCGCGACCGCATGGCCGCCGGGCATCGACGAGTCGATCGTATCGAGGATGCGATCCAGGGTGATCGCGGGATGCGGCAGATCGACCAGGAACATGCACGCGCCGCCGGTCTCCTCCGACTTCGCCATCACGATACCGACCTTCGCGCCCTCAGCGCCGGTGATGAATGCCTTGCGCCCGTTGATCACCCAGTGGTTGCCGTCCATCCGGCAGATCGTCTGCATCATCGAGGGATCAGAACCCGCACCACCCTCGGCCGCCGGTTCGGTCATGAAGAAGGCCGATCGCGCATCGCCCGACACCAGCGGATCGAGGAAGTGCGCCTTCTGCTCGGCGGTGCCGACCTTGCCGAGCAGGTACATATTACCCTCATCGGGCGCCATCGTGTTGACCGCGGTAGGGCCGAGCGGGGACAAGCCCGAACGGATCAGGACCGTCGCGGTCTCGCGTTGGGTCAGGTGCCCACCATCGGGCAGGATGTGCGGTGTGAGGACGCCAGCGGCACGCGCCTTCTGGCGCAACTCGACCACCAGATCTTCCGCAGGGCCATGCGCGCCGCAGCGCGGATCCTTTTCATAGGGAACGACAACGTCGCGCACGAAGGCTTCGACCCGGTCGGCCAGCGCGCCGACATCCACATCATGTGCGCCACTCATCGTTCCGCCCTGCCCCTTTTCCCGGTATTTTCACGATATCGGCCGATATCGCATATGCGCGATCGACCTAGCATTGCGAATCCCGATCGGCAATTATGTATTCGATTGATTAAATTCTCACGCAAGGTTGACCACCCCATCCTTGAGGGATAGCCGGGATTCAAAATCCGCATCCTTTTCGGGGAGAATGCCCATGATGCCGTCGTCCGGTCGCCTTGCCTATGGCGAGAGCCACGACCTTTTTCGCGAACAGGTCCGGCGTCTCTTCGAACGAGAATTGGTCCCGCATCTCGATCGGCACGAGCGCGAAGGGATCGTCGATCGCGCGTTCTGGAAAGCGGCAGGCGAAGCCGGCCTGCTCTGCCCCACCGTTCCCGAAGCCTATGGCGGCCTGGGTCTCGATTTCAGCTATAATGCGGTGGTCGACGAGGAACTGGCCTATACCGGGTCGTCGGCGGGCCTTTCGCTCCAGTCGGACATCGTTGCGGACTATATCGTCCATTATGGATCGGAGGAGCAGAAGCAGAAGCTGCTGCCCGGCATGATATCCGGCGACATCATCGGCGCGATCGCGATGACCGAGCCCGGCGCCGGATCGGACCTGCGCGGCATCCGCGCGACCGCGCAGCGTGACGGCGATCATTATGTCGTCAACGGATCGAAGACCTACATCACCAACGGCCAGAATGCCGATTTCGTGATCGTCGTGGTGAAGACCGACGCCGGCACCGGATCGGCCAGCACCTCGCTCGTCATCGTCGAGGCTGATCGCGAAGGCTTCGCGCGCGGGCGTAACCTGGACAAGATCGGCCAGCATTCGGCCGACACGTCGGAGTTGTTCTTCAACGAAGTACGCATCCCCATCGGCAATTGCCTGGGCGAGGAAGGCAAGGGCTTAGCCTATCTGATGACCCAGTTGCCGCAGGAACGGCTGTCGATCGCGGTCTCGGCAATGGCCTGCACGCAGCGCGCGTTCGATGAAGCGATTAATTTCACCAAGGATCGCAAGGCGTTCGGCAAACCGATTTTCGAGTTCCAGAACAGCCGCTTCACCCTCGCCGCGCTCGCCGCGAAGATCCAAGTTGGCTGGGCGCATCTCGACTGGGCGATCGCGCGCCATGTCGCAGGCAACCTTACGACCGCCGAAGCCTCCGCCGCCAAGCTGTTCCATTCGGAACTCCTCGGCGAAGTCGCCGATCAGGCGCTCCAGCTGCACGGCGGGGCGGGCTATATGAACGAATATATGATCGCCCGCCTGTGGCGCGACGCACGTGTGACCCGCATCTATGGCGGCACATCGGAGATCATGAAGGAAGTGATCGCCCGGTCGCTCTGACCGGGCCGGGTCACGCGGCGCGGGTCAGAGCAATCTGACCCGCGGCCCTCCCCGCTCGACCGGCGGCTTATCGACCGTCATGCCGTTGAGCAGAAGCTCGAGCAGCGTATCGGTGTACGACCGGCGCAGATCATCATCGACGCCTTCGACGCCAAAGGCGATCCGCAGCATCTGCGTGCCGAAGAACAGGTGATCGCACGCCCCAAGCACGATGAAGTAGACCAGTTTGGGATCGATCGGCTTGAACACGCCTTCGGCAATGCCCTGTTCGATCAAGCTGCGCTGCGTCTTGGCCAATGGGCGTGATATCGTCTCCGCCACCTTCTCGCCCGCCTGCTGATCCTCGAACAGATAATGGATCAATCGATTGACGAAGGGATAGCGGAAATAGATGTTGATGATGCCCTTGACGTGTAGCTTCAGTTTTTCGACCGAAGGCACATCCATCGTCAGCAGACCTTCCATCTGCCGCATGCTCGGCCCCAGAACATCTTCGAGCAGCGCAAGAAGAAGCCCCTGCTTCCCACCGAAATAATATTTGACGAGCGCCGAGTTCAGGCCGGATCGCTGTGCGATCTCGCTCAGCGACACTTCGATGGAGCCGCGCTCGATCATCAACGACTTTGCAGCGTCGATCAGCGCCTGCCGCGACGAGCTCCTTTCGTTACTCGACGGCACGGGGAGACTTGTTTCCTGGATCTGTGACACGAAAGGACAATACGAAATCCCCGTCCCGGTTCAAGCGAATGGATCGATCGTCAGCGCGGCGCCATGCGGATCGCACCGTCGAGCCGCACATCTTCGCCGTTGAAATAGCTGTTGCGGCACATCTCGATCGCCAGCGCCGCATATTCGGCCGGCATGCCCAACCGCTTGGGGAAAGGCACCATCGCCGACAGCGCATCGACCACCTTGTCGCCCATACCCAGCATCAGCGGGGTGGCGAAGATGCCCGGCAGGATCGTATTGACGCGAATACCCTCGCTCATCAGGTCGCGCGCGATCGGCAGGGTCATGCCCACGATGCCGCCCTTCGACGCCGAATAGGCCGCCTGCCCCATCTGCCCATCCTCGGCCGCAACCGATGCGGTGTTCACGATCGCCCCGCGTTCGCCATCCGCCATCGGATCGAGCGACAGCATGCCCGCCGCCGCCTTGGCGATGCAGCGGAAGCTGCCGATCAGGTTGACCTGGATCACCTTTTCGAAGGCATCGAGCGGGAAATGCTTGGCCTCGCCGGTCGCTTTGTCGCGGCTCGCGGTCTTGATCGCATTACCGATGCCCGCGCAGTTGATCAGGATGCGTTCCTGCCCATGCGCAGCCCGCGCCTTCGCGAAAGCCGCGTCGACCGAGGCATCGTTGGTCACGTCGACCTTGCAGAAGGTGCCGCCGATCTCGGCCGCGATGGCCTCGCCGGCCGCCTCGTTCAGGTCGAAGATCGCGACCTTGACGCCCTCGGCCGCCAGCGCGCGCGCCGTCGCCTCGCCCAGGCCACTCGCCGCGCCTGTCACCACCGCCGCCGTTCCCGAAAGTCTCATCGATCCCGTCCTATCTGTCTGTCTTAAAGCGCTTCGACGATGGTCACATTGGCGATGCCACCGCCTTCACACATCGTCTGTAGGCCATAACGCTTGCCGCGCGCACGCAATGCGTGAACGAGCGTGGTCATCAACTTCGTCCCGCTCGCCCCCAACGGATGGCCGAGCGCGATCGCCCCGCCATTGACGTTGAGTTTCGCCGGGTCCGCCCCCGTCACCTGCAACCACGCAAGCGGCACCGGCGCGAAGGCTTCGTTCACCTCGAACAGGTCGATATCGCCGATCGCCATCCCCGCGCGCTTCAGCGCGTGCGCGGTCGCGGGGATCGGTTCCTCCAGCATGATTACCGGATCGCCCGCCGTCACCGAAAAGCTATGGATGCGGGCGAGCGGGGTAAGCCCATGATCTTTCACGGCTCGCGCGCTGGCGATCATCACGCCCGAAGCGCCGTCGCAAATCTGACTGGCGCTGGCGGCGGTAATGACCCCACCCTCTTGCAGCAGTTTCACACCGCCCAGCGATTCCATCGAAGCATCATAACGAATGCCCTCATCGTGGATGTGGCGCGTCCCATCGGCCAGGGTCAGCGGCACGACTTCGGCATCGAACGCGCCCGACTGAGTCGCGGCCGCCGCGCGCCGGTGACTTTCGAGCGCAAAGGCATCGAGATCTTCCCGGCTGAAGCCATATTTGGTCGCCATCATTTGCGCGCCGGTGAACTGGCTGAACTCCTCGACGCCATAGCGATCCTTGATCTTCTGCGACCAGGGGCCTTCGCCAATCCCTTCCTTCGCCGGCAGCCAGGTGGCGACACCCATCGGCACCCGCGTCATGCTTTCGACGCCCGCCGCGATCACGATGTCTTGCGTGCCCGACATGATCGCCTGCGCCGCGAACTGGACCGCCTGCTGCGACGAACCGCACTGCCGGTCGATCGTTACCGCAGGCACGCTGTCCGGCAGCACCGATGCCATCACCGCGCTGCGGCCCACCTGCATGCTCTGCTCGCCGGCCTGGCTGATGCAGCCCATGATCACGTCCTCGATCACCTTAGGATCGATCCCCGATCGATCGACCAGCGCATCGAGCACCGCGCCGCCCAGATCGGCCGGATGCCAGTCCTTCAGCTTGCCATTCCTGCGCCCGCCCGCGGTGCGACCGGTGGCGACGATATAGGCTTCCTTGCTCATGCTCGATCTCGATCCGTTGTTCATGCGGTGAAGGATGTGCCGTCACCGGCATGGCGGCGCAGCAATGGGGAGACATCGGCGCCACGGGCATCGAGCGCGGCCACGATCTTTGGAAGGCCGGTCTGGTCGCCCCAGATCATCGGCCCGCCGCGATAGACCGGCCAGCCATAGCCCGTGACCATCGCGATATCGATGTCGGACGCGCGCTGCGCGATCCCTTCGTCCAGCACCTTCGCGCCTTCGTTGACGATCGGGTAGAACAGCCGCTCCAGCAGTTCGGCATCGCTGTAGTCGCGCGGCTCGACCCCGCTCTTTGCCGCGAAATCGCGCACCACCTGCTCGACCCACAGCGACGGGGTCGGGCGACGGCGATCGTCATAATCGTAATAGCCGGCGCCCTTCTTCTGGCCCCAGCGATCGGCTTCGCACAGCACCTCCTGCACCGTGCGGCCCGCGCTGTTCGCGCGATCCCATCCGATCACGTCGACACCGACCAGATCGAGCATCGTGAAGACCCCCATCGCCATGCCATAGTCGGTCATCACTCGATCGATCCGCCACGGCATGACGCCCGCCAGCAGCAATTCCTGCGCCGCGTCGACGCAGGTTTGCATGATCCGATTGGCGATGAAGCCGTGGCACACGCCCGACAGGATCGCGACCTTGCCCAGCTTGCGGCCCAGCGCCATGCCGGTTGCCACCACTTCAGGCGCGGTCTTCGCGCCGCGCACCACCTCCAGCAGCCGCATGATGTTGGCTGGCGCGAAGAAGTGGAGGCCGATCACCCGATCGGGCCGCCCCGTGACCGCGGCAATCGCATCGAGATCGAGGAAGCTGGTGTTGCTCGCCAGAATCGCGCCGGGCTTCGCGGCCTGATCCAGTTCGCGGAAGATTGCCTGCTTGAGTGCCATATCTTCGTACACCGCCTCGATCGCCAGATCGGCGTCGGCCACCGCCACGCCAATTTCGGTTCCGGTGTTCAGCAATCCGATCCGCCGCTCAGCCTCTTCGGCCTTGATCCGTCCCTTCTCGGCAAGCGCGCGCAGCGTCTTCGCGATCCCGCCCGCGCCGCGTTCCACCGCGCCTGCATCGCGATCGACCAGTGTCACCGACAGGCCGATGTTGAGGAAGGCGGTCGCAATCCCGCTCCCCATCGTCCCCGCACCGATCACCGCGACCTTCACGACGGGCAGCGGCTTGGCATCAGCCGGCAGGCCCTGCACCTTCGCCGCTGCGCGTTCCGCGAAGAAGATGTGGCGCTGCGCCGCCGATTCCGGGGTCGCCATCGCCTGTTCGAACAGCTCCCATTCGCGCTTGAGTCCCGCATCGAAATCGAGCGTTACCGCTGCCTCTATCGACTGCAAGATCAGATCGGGTGCCTTGAATCCCACGAAGCTGCGCGGATTGCGCTCGCGATAGGCCGCGATCGCTATCTTGGCCGCCTCGACATCAAGATCGGGCGCGCGATCACGAATGCGCGGCAAGCGACGCTCGGCCGCCATCGTCCGCGCATAGGCCACCGCATCGGCGCGCAGATCGCCAATCGCAATCTCGTCGATCAGCCCCAGTTCGTGCGCTCGCCTGGCACCGATCGGCGCACCGCCCACGATCAGATCGAGCGCGCGCTCCACGCCCGCGATCCGCGGCGTGCGTTGGGTTCCGCCCGCGCCCGGCAGCAGGCCCAGCGACACTTCTGGCAGGCCCACTTTCGCATCCGCGCTCGCGATCCGGCCATGACAGGCGAGCGCGAGTTCGAATCCGCCGCCCAGCGCCGTGCCGTGGATCGCCGAGATCACCGGCTTGGTCGAACCCTCGATCACCGCGAAAATGTCGTTCAGATCGGGGCGGCCCAGCGGCTTGCCGAACTCCGAAATGTCGGCGCCCGCGAAGAAGGTTCGGCCCCGGCACCGGATGACGATCGCCCGCACTGCATCGTCTGCGACCAGCGCCTTCAGCCCGGCATCGAGCGCATTTCGCACAGCCGCGCCCAGCGCATTGACCGGCGGTGAGTCGATCAGCAGCAGCGCGACATCGCCGTCGCGTTCGATGGTGGAGATGGTCATGCCTGTCGCCTCAAAGGGTCTGGCCGTCATCGATCGCGAAGACCGATCCGGTGATCTGCGCACTCGCATCGGAGCACAGGAAGAGGACGGTGGGATCGAGCACGTCGATGTCCATCAACCGCCGTCGCGGAAAGCTGTCCAGCAGCGCCTGCCCCTTGTCCGACGACAGGAAATCATCGGTCAGTTCGGTGCGCATATAGCCGGGGCAGACGACGTTCACGTTGACGCCCTTGTTCGCCCAGTCGAGCGCCATCGTGCGCCCCATCTGCGTCACCGCCGCCTTGGTGGCACTGTAGGTGACGGTATGTGCCGACGTGTACCAGGCCGTGACCGAGGATATGATGACGATCCGGCCATGTCCCCGCTCGGCCGATCCCGCCTTGATCATGCGTCGAGCGCCCTCGCGCGCCGTAAGGAACACGCCGCGCTGGTTGATCGCGACGATGCGATCGAACTCGTCGATGTCCATGCCGAGTGCGCTCTTGCCCGAGCTAACCCCGGCATTGGCGATCACGCTGTCGACCGGGCCGATCGCCGCTTCGATCGCGTCATAGGCGGCAATGGTCGATGCCTCGTCGGCGACGTCCATCGGCGTGGCGACGGCGATGCCGCCATCTGCCTCGATCTCGGCGCGCAGGCTCTCCAACGCTTCGATCCGCCGCGCCGCCAGCGCGACCCGCGCGCCGCTGCGCGCGAGTTTCTTGGCGAAATGCCGTCCGATGCCCGAAGACGCGCCGGTGACCAGCACGGTCCGCCCGGTCAGGTCGAAACTATAGCCGCCCATGCCTATCGCCCTTGAAAGACAGCGGGTCGCTTGGCCAAGAAGGCCGCGATCCCTTCCTGCGCATCATCGGTGAAGCCCGCGTCGCGCTGCGCGATCCGCTCAGCCGCCAATGCTTCGCCCCAGCTCGTATCGAGCGCGCGCCACACCTGCTGCCGCAGCATCGCGACGCTGCGCGGCCCCGCCGCCAGCCTCTGCGCGATATCGAGCGCGGCGGCCTCCAGCGCGTCGTCCGCCACGACCCGGTTGATCAGCCCCCAGTCGAGCGCCTGTGCCGCCGAAACGCGCTCGCCCAGCAGCATCATTTCCATCGCCCGCGCCCGGCCCACGGCGCGGGGCAGCATCCACGTCGATCCCGCATCGGGGACGAGGCCGATCCGCACGAAGGCCTGCATGAAATAAGCGGTCTCGCTGGCGACGATCAGGTCCGCCGCCAGCGCCAGCGCGCACCCGGCACCTGCCGCCGGCCCGCGCACCGCGCTGATCCACGGAATGTCGAGATCGCGAAGCCGCATCATCAGCGGATTGACCTGATCTTCGAGCATCTGCCCGAAATCGAGCTTCTCGCCGCCCGCCATCATGTCGATCTTGCCGAGATTGGCGCCCGAACAGAATGCCTTGCCCTTGCCGATCATCAGCATGGCGCGCACTTCCGGACCCAAGGCGTCGATCGCCGCGATCAGATCCTCGCACATCTGCACCGACATGGCGTTGAGCGCCTCGGGCACGGCGAGCCGGACGATGCGCACCGCACCGACATCTTCGATCTCGATCGTTTCGAATTTCATCGTCGATCCCCGCTTTCCATGCCCGGTTAGCGGACGGCTTTCCAACATGTCAATTGATCGATTAATTTTATCCCGCAACCCACGTCCGACAATGGACTATCGGGCGACGCATTGTTAAGTTCACGATTAAAGTGCCTCAGGCACGGCCATAAGGGAGAGCGCGAGATGCCGGCCAACGACACGATCGGCAGGATGATCCGCCGACACGCGATCGAACGGCCGACGATCGATGCCATCCGTTACGAAGGCACCTCGATCGACTTCGTAACGCTCGCCGCCCGCGCCGAAGGCGTCGCCGCCGCGCTGGCGGATGCCGGGATCGGCAAGGACGACCGGATCGCCATCCTCGCGAAGAACCATCCCGCTTTCCTCGAAATCTGGGCGGGGGCGTGCATGGTCGGCGCGGTGCTGGTGCCGATCAACTGGCGGCTCAGCCCGCGCGAGATCGCCTTCATCATCACCGATAGCGCCGCGAAAATCCTGTTCGTCGATGCCGAACAGCATGCCCGGCTCAACGAACCGCTGCCCCGCACGATCGCGATCGACGGCGAAGATTATCGCGCGTGGCGTGATCGCCCGCCGATCGCCTCTCCCACTGAGATCGATCCCGAACATATCGCGATCCAGCTCTACACATCGGGCACGACCGGCTTTCCCAAAGGCGCGCTGATCAGCCATCGCGCGCTGCTGGGCGGCAAGGATATCTGGCGCCATCTCGACTGGTGGACATGGGTGCCCGAAGATGTCGGGTTGGTGGCGATGCCGCTGTTCCACATCGGGGGCATCGGCTGGCTGCTGATGGGGCTGGAAACCGGCGCGACCAACCATCTGATGCGTGAGTTCGACGCCGACGAAATCCTCGCTCTGCTCGATCGCGGCGGCTTCACGAAGATGTTCATCGTGCCGACCGCGCTGCAATCCCTGCTTCACGCGCCGGCCGCGGCGACCACCGACTTCTCCTCGCTGCGCACGATCCTCTACGGCGCCAGCCCTATGCCGATGCCTTTGCTGCGCGAGGCGATCGCCCGGATCGGGTGCAATTTCGCGCAGCAATATGGGATGACCGAGACCGCCGGCACTGTGATCGCGCTCGGCCCCGACGACCATCGCGGCGAGCAGCCACCCAAGCTCAACGCTGCCGGTCGGGCGATGCCGACGGTCGAACTGCGCATCACCGACACCGAAGGCAATGTCCTGCCACCCGACACGCTCGGCCAGGTCGAGATCCGATCCTGCGCCAATTTCTCGGGCTATTGGAACCGCCCCGATGCCACGGCGGAGGCGATGGGCGAGGATGGATGGCTGCGCACCGGCGATGCGGGGCTGCTCGATGCCGACGGCTATCTCTTCGTGCTCGATCGGATCAAGGACATGATCATTTCGGGCGGCGAGAATATCTACCCGCTCGAGGTCGAAAGCATGCTGCTCGAACATCCGGCGATCGAGGAAGTCGGCGTGATCGGGCTGCCCGACGAACGCTGGGGCGAAAGCGTCGCGGCGGTGATCGTCACGCGCGATGGCGCAGCGCTGGATCAGGCCGATCTACGTATGTGGTGCCGCGAGCGTATCGCGGCGTTCAAGGTGCCCAAGACCTTCATCTTCATCGACGCCTTGCCTCGTAACGCATCGGGCAAGTTGCTGCGCCGGGCCTTGCGCGAAGCCCACGCCCCGCAACCGGCGGCTACGGCGTGAATCTGTCCATAATCCGTAAGCCGTGACGGCTTGTCACCATCGTCGGTTCGCGACACATCTCGGATCGACAATGGAGAGGAGGACGTCTTGGCGCGTTACATTTTGATGGTCGTCACCAGCCCAGTCGAGGGCAAGGGCGAGGAATATAATCGCTGGTACAATGAGCAGCATCTGCGCGACGTGCTGAGCTGCGACGGCTTCGAACGCGCCGAGCGTTTCGAACTGACCGTGCCGGTGATGGGCCAGTTTCCCGGTAAGTACGTCGCGCTCTACGAAATGGAATCGGACGATCCGATGCGCGACTTCGGCAAGCTGGGCGCGAAGATGCAGTCGGGCGAATTGTCGCAGACCGATTCGATGAGCGCCGAAAGCGGCATCGCGCTGCTGACCCCGATCAAGACGCTCGCCAAGGGCGAATAAGCGGGTTGCAGGTCCGGACGCCATCGGCGGCCCGGACCACCCCGCCCCTCAGTCGCGCCGCTTGTTCGGCCCCGCAAAGCCGAACAGGAAAGCCGCGACCTTGCGCATCTGAATCTCCTCCGCGCCCTCGGTGATCCGATAGCGGCGGTGGTGGCGATAGATGTGTTCGAACGGCTTGTGCCGCGAATAGCCGATGCCACCATGCACCTGCATTGCGCGATCGGCCGCCTCACAACACAGCCGGTTCGCGTAATAATTGCACATCGACACCTTGTCGGACAGCTTCTGCGCCACCTCCGGATGGGGCATCTGGTCCATTTCCCAGGCGGTCTTGTAGATCAGCTGGCGCAGCATTTCGGCCTGGGTCGCAAGTTCGACCAGCGGGAACTGGATCCCCTGATTGGCCGCCAGCGGCTTGCCGAACGGCCGACGCTTCACGGCATAGTCAACGCTCTCGCGAATGCAGTAGGTCGCCGCCCCCAATGAGCTGGCCGCCTGCCGTATCCGGTTTTCATGGACGAAGGCCTGCGCGACCGACAGCCCCTTGCCCTCCGGCCCCAGCAGTGCGCCTTCGGGCACCCAGACGTTGGTCAGCGACAGGCGCGGATGATCGGTCGGCATGTTGAAGGTCCACAGCCATTCCTCGACCACCAGCCCCTCGCTCGGCACCGGCACGAGGAAGCAACTGATCCCATCGGCATCGCCATCTGCACCGCCGCTCCGCGCGAAGATCGCGCAATGGCTGGCCTTGTGCATGCCGGTGATCCACATCTTCGGCCCGTCGATCCGCCAACCGGCAACGCCGTCGCGCGTCTCGCGCACGGCCCGCGTTTCCATGAAGGTGGCGTCTGATCCGTGATCCGGCTCGGTCAGGCCGAAGCAGACGAACAGTTCGTCCTTCAGCAGGCCGGGGATGAAGGCATCCTTCTGCTCGGGCGTACCGAAATCGCGAAACAGGACGACCAGCGGCTGATTGCCGACGATCGAATGTTCGTTCTGCAGATCGTTGTGCAGGCCAAGCCCCTTGGCCGCCAGATGCTCGCGGATCACCGCCATCCACAGGTTCGATCCGCCCTTCCCGCCGAACTCGACCGGATTGGCGAAGCGGAAATGGCCCGCGCGATCAGCGCGGCGCTGCGCCTCGTGCAGCAGCGCCTCCCATTCGGGACGCGGCAGGCCGTCATTGTCCCAATCGGTGCGGCTATGTTCGCGCCGGTGATCGAAGAAGCGGATATTGTCGTCGGCGTCCTGAAGCGGCTTGATCTCCGCCTCGATGAATCGATCGAGTTCGGCGAGATAGGCGACCAGTTCGGGCGGCAGGGCGAAATCCATCAGGGCAGATCCTGTGACGGGGATGGCAGGGTGCCGAACACGCCCCCGGCGCGGCTTATGCCGGCATAACGGGGCTGATCGACGGCGAGTTTGGCGAGCGTAGTCGCCAGAAGATGCTGTTCGAGACCCGGCGGATCGCGGCCTTCGGCGATCGCATCGGCCAGCGCGCGGCTCAGTTCGGCAACACTGCCCTGCCGGCCCATGAGCTGTTCCAACCGCCCATGTTCGGCAACGGCAATCTCGCCATCCTCGCCGATCTGTCGGGCGACGAGATCGAGCGCGTTGGCGGCGACGCGCGCCTGGAAGGACAGTACGCCATCGAGTGCGGGCACGATCTCATCGCGCAGCAATCGCGCAACCGCGGCGATCAACTCGGTGGGTGTCGGCGCATCATGCATGGTTCGGCCCTCCCGCGATCGTGGTCAGCAGGTCGATCTCATTCTCGGACAGGCGGCGCGCGATCATGCCGCGCTCGACGCTGGGATCGTCGCCATGAAAACGATCGAGCATCTCGCGGCAATGCACGCCCCAGCGCAAGCTGCCCGCGACGCTCCACCAATGGACACGCGCGCGATCCATCACCCCGCCTGCGGCGCGATAGGCATTGATCAGATCGTCGAGCGCACCGATCCCGCCGACCGGGCGATCCACCTGGCCGAAGCGCCACGGCGGCAGGCACAGCCACCCGAAATCCTCCGCCGGATCGCCCAGATGGGTCTGCTCCCAGTCGAGCACCGCGCGAATGCCGTCATCATCGACCATCAGATTGCCCAGGCGGAAATCGCCGTGCACCAATGCGGGGGTTTCGAGCGGCTCGGACCGGTTCGCGCGCAGCCAGCGCAATGCATAAGCAAATACAGGACGCGGAACCGGATCGGTCGCGATCGAACGGCTAAGAAAATCGATCATCTCGCCCGCCTGCGCCTTTCGCATCGGCGGCAGACCAGCGGTCGGTGCGCCGTGGATGCGCGCGAGGATATCCCCGCACTGACGGGCGAAGCCGGCGCGCGCGGCGCTGAACCGATCGTCGCGCTGGATCGCGCGGGCAAACGTGTTGCCGTCGACATGATCGCTGACGAACCCCTCCCCCAGCCCATCGATGATTTCGAGTTCATGGCGGACTTCGGGCACCGGGGCGCCCGCGGCATAGGCCGCGCGGATGGCCGCCGCCTCGATCGGAAATCCGGCATCGAGGATATGGCGCGGCGCGCCGGTCTTGCCCCGACGCAGGATCAGGCGCTCCTGCTGCCCGCCATCGCGATCGACAGCGATCGACCAGCTTTCCTGCATCGCGCCGCCGCTCAGCCGCCTGAGCGCGGTCACGCGCGCGCCGGGAACGATGCGATCGACCAAGGCGGCAACACGCGCGTCAAAGGGCGTTTCGCCTTCACGCACGTCGCTGTCCGCCGCTTTCTGCATCCGACCTTCCCTGTTTCTTTCTGCCGCGATAGCCGCCGGAAAGGTCGATGCCAAGATTTATTCAGTCGATTAAATAATAATCACGCGATGTGCACCGCCTTGGTGATCATGTGCGCGGCGATCCCTTCCGGCCCGTCTTCGGAACCATGACCGCTATCGCGAACCCCACCGAACGGGGCGTCGGGCGCGCTGACGCGAACGTCGTTGATCGCGATCATCCCCGATTCCAGCGCGTCGGCGAGCATATTCTGCCGCCGCCCGTTTTCGGTGAAGCAATAAGCGGCAAGGCCGAAGGGCAGCCGGTTCGCCTCCGCCACCGCGTCGTCGAAATCGTCGAACGGCGTCAGTAGCGCGAGCGGGCCGAACGGTTCCTCGTTCATCACGCGCGCGGACAGCGGCACGTCCGCAAGAACCGTCGGCTGGAAGAAGAAGCCCGTTCCTTCCATTCGCCCGCCGCCAGCGAGCAGCCGCGCGCCCGCTCGCGTCGCATCGGCGACCATCGCCTCGATCGCGCCGGGCCGACGCGGATTGGCGAGCGGCCCCATCTGTGTCGCCGGGTCGAGGCCGTCACCCACCACGACGTGCCGGGTCCGTTCGGCAAAGCCCGCCGCGAAACGATCGTAGATTCCGCGCTGAACGTGAAAGCGCGTCGGCGAAACGCAGACCTGCCCTGCGTTGCGAAATTTGTGCGCGACGAGTGTGTCGAGCGTCTTTTCCAGATCGCAATCGTCGAACACCAGCACGGGGCCGTGCCCGCCCAGCTCCATCGTCGTGCGCATCATCGTGTCGGCGGCCAGCTTCATCAAATGCTTGCCGACCGGCACCGATCCGGTGAAGCTCAGTTTGCGCGTGACCGGCGATGCGAGCAGCTTGCGCGACACCGCATCGGGCACGCCGAAGACGCACTGCACCACATCGCCGGGCACGCCCGCCTCCTCAAAGCAGCGGATCACCTCGCTCGCGCAGCCCGCAACCTCCTCGCTCGGCTTGATGATGATCGAGCAACCCGATGCGATCGCCGGGGACAATTTGCGCACCACATTCAGCACCGGGAAGTTCCAGGCGCAGAAGGCCGCGACGGGACCGACCGGCTGGTGCAGTACCATCGATCGCCGCCCGGCGGGACGCGGCAGGACGCGGCCATAGATGCGCATCGCCTCACCCGCATGAAATTCGAGGATCGCGGCGCCGCCCGCAATCTCGCCCTTCGCCTCGGTGAAAGGCTTCCCCTCCTCAAGCGTAATCAGCCGGGCCAGAGGATCGGCGCGCTCGCGCAGGATCGCAGCCGTGCGCTGAAGAACCGCCGCGCGCTGTTCGGGCGCGGTCTTGCGCCACAGATCGAAGCCACGCTGCGCCGCCGCCAGCGCCTCGTCCAGATCGGCGTCGGTCGCGTGCGGAACAGCCGCCTGGCCGCGACCGGTGCGCGGATCGAGGATGTCCTCCGCATCGCGCCCCTCGCCATAACGCCAACTACCGGCGATGAAGAGGCCGGGTCGCGCCTGATATTCCGTCATAGATGCTCTCCGATCAGCTGGGCTGTGCCAGACTTTTTGCCGCGCGATAGCCGAACGTCATCGCGGGCCCCAGGGTTACGCCCGGCCCCGGATAAACCCCCATCGTGGGATTGGCCATGTCGTTGCCCACGGCATAAAGGCCGGGGATCGGCCCTTCGCGTCCGATGACCTGCGCGTCGGGCGTGGTCCGCAGCCCTACCGACGTGCCGATATCGCCGGGCACCAGTCGCACCGCATAAAAGGGCGCCTGATCGAGCGGACCGACAGAGGGGCTGGGCCGATGCGACATATCCCCCATCGCCCGCTGATAGGCGGTGCTGCCGCGCCCGAAATCGGGATCGGCGCCATGAACGGCATATCCGTTGAACCGCGCGACCGTCTGCGCGAGCCGTTCGGGATCGAGCCCGAGCTTCATGGCCAGCCCCTCCACACTCGGCGCGCCGACCAGATATCCGTTGCGCAGCCAGCGGCCGAAAGAAACAGGATGCGGCCGCACCGGGCCGATGCCGTAGCGGCGCAGCGCGCGATGATCGCAGATCAGATAGACTTCACGCCGCGCCTCCCCCGCCAGCGTCGCCACCATCGGCGGCACGAAATCCTGATAGGAAACCGACTCGTTCACGAAACGCTCGGCCCGCTGGTTGACCGTGATGAAGCCCGGTTTGTTGCGATCGGCAAGGTGCGGGAAGAAAGCGGTTCCGCCGCCCGGTTGCAGCACTGCGCTCATCGGCAGCCAGGTTGCGGGCTGGACCATGTCGTCGTCGATCTCGCCTCCACGCGCCACCGCCATCCGCGCGGCGTCGCCCTCATTGCCGGCCGACGTCAGGCTGGCGCTCGCCTCAGGCGCGAAATAGGCCGCGCGGAGCGTCGGGTCGTGCGAGAAGCCCCCCGTCGCGAAGATCACGCCGCGCCGCGCGCGGATCGTCTGCCGGACGCTATCGCGTATCACGACAGCGCCGGCGATCCGTCCATCCTCCTCGATCAGCTCAACCACCGGGGTCGACAGCAGCAAGGGGATATCGAGCGCGAACGCCTTTTCGGCGAGGCGCCCGATCAGCGCGTTACCGCTCGACAATTCGGTCCCCCGCGACCAGCCCGACAGTCGATCCACGGCATAACGCGCCACCCGTCCCGTCACGAAGGCGAAGGATTTCAGGCTGCGCGTCACCGCATAATAATGGTGAAGATGCTCGCCGTTCAGGCTCATCCCGCCGAACAGCATCAGTTCGCTGATCGGCGGCCGCAGCGTGGCGAAATGCTTGCCGAGACGCCGCCCGTCATAGGCGACCGGCCGCAGGCCGCGCCCGCCCAATGCCGCGCCTTCGATCTCGCTGTGATAATCGGGATAGGGCGACAGCGATTTGAAGGCGACAGCGCCCGCCTGTTCGAGGAAATCCACCATTTCAGGCCCGGACTCGAGATAGGCGTCGATCATCGCCGCGTCGTAGCGATTGCCGAGTTCGTGGCGCAGATAGGTGCGCGCCCGCACTGTGTCCTCGGCCGGATCGCCATCCGCATAGCGCGTGCCCGGTACCCACGGTATCCCGCCCGACTGCGCGCTGGTGCCGCCATAGACGGCATCCTTTTCAACCATCACGACGTCGAGGCCGAGCAGCCGGGCCGTGATCGCCGCCGCGAAGCCCGCCGCCCCCGATCCCGCGACCAGGACGTCGCAGCTCCGTTCGACCTCGGCCACCTCCGCCTCCCTATTTGTCGTTGAACACCGACTTCGTATCCGCGCCGTTGCCGGGATAGGCGCGCGGCGCCGGCGCCGGAGTCGCCGAGAAGCGCGGGCCAGGCGCAGGCTGCACCACGCCATCGATCTCGATAAAGGCATCGCGCGCCTTGGCATGCGGGTGCTGCGGGGCCTCGCTCAGCGACAGGATCGGCGCGAAGCAGGCGTCGCCATATTCGAGCAGATCGCACCACTCATCGCGCGTCTTGGTCTTGAAGATCGCGGCGATCCTCTCGCTCAGCCGCGGCCAGCCCGCCTCATCGTCCTGCGGATCGAAATCGGGATCGTCGGCGATGCCCAGCTTCTCGCGCAGCAGCGCATAGAATTGCGGCTCGATCGCGCCGATCGCGACGTAGCGCCCGTCGGCGCATTCGTAGCTGTCGTAGAAGTGGGCGGCGCCATCGAGGAAATTGGCCTCGCGCTTGTCGACCCAGCGGCCATTCTGAACGAAGCCGTAGATCATCGTGCCGAGCAACGCCGCGCCTTCCCACATCGCGCAGTCGATCACCTGTCCCGGCCCGCCGCGCTGCACCGCCAGCAAGGCCGTGACCATCCCGAAGGCGAGCATCATGCCCCCGCCTCCGAAGTCGCCGACATAATTGCCCGCGGGGACAGGCGGCACGTCGGCGCGACCGATCGTGTGAAGCAGGCCGCTGAGCGCGACATAGTTGATGTCGTGGCCTGCGGCGGGCGCATAAGGCCCGGTCTGTCCCCACCCGGTCATGCGGCCGTAAACCAGCTTCGGATTGGCGGCGAGCAGCACGTCGGGGCCAAGGCCGAGGCGCTCCATCACGCCGGGGCGATAGCCCTCGATCAGCCCGTCCGCCCCCTTCACCAGATCGATCAGCCGCGCAAGATCGGCCGGATCCTTGAGATCAAGGGCCACCGACACGCGCGACCGCAGCAGCGGATCGCGATGCTCGATCACGGCGCCCGGCCGCTCCACCCGGATCACCTCCGCGCCATGATCGGCGAGCATCATCCCGCAGAAGGGGCCGGGGCCGATCCCCGCCATCTCGACGATGCGCAGGCCGGCCAGCGCGCCTTTCGGTTCAGAGCCCATGACGCAGCATGTCCTTCGCGATCACGAGTTGCTGGATCTGCGTCGTGCCTTCGTAGATGCGCAGCACGCGCACATCGCGGAACATCCGCTCGACCGGAACGCCCCGGATATAGCCGGTGCCGCCGTGGATCTGCACCGCGCGATCGGCGACACGACCGACCATTTCGGACGCAAGCATCTTGCAGCAACTCGCCTCACGCGAGATCCGCTCGCCCGCATCGAAGCGCGCCGCCGTCTCGCGCACCAAGGCGCGGGCAGACGCCATTTCGGCCATGCTGTCGGCCATCATCGCTTGGACGAGCTGGAATTCGGCGATCGCCTGCCCGAAGGCTTGGCGATCCTGCCCATAATCGAGCATTTCCTGGATCAGTCGCTGCGCCTGTCCGATACAGGCGGCGGCGACGCCGACCCGGCCGCGATCGAGCACCTTCATCGCGGTCGCGAAACCTCGCCCTTCCCGGCCTCCAATGATCGCGCTGGCGGGCACGCGCACGTCGTCGAGGATGACGTCGGCGGTCGCCGCGCCCTGTTGCCCCATCTTGTGATCGGCGGGCGCGATCTCGAGGCCGGGCGTGCCCGCGGGCACGAGAAACGCCGTCAAATGGGCATTGCCGGGCAGCTTTTCGGACGATGTCCGCGCGATCACGGTGATCAGGCCGGCATGCGGCGCATTGCTGATGAACCGCTTCGTGCCGTTCAGGACATAGTCGTCGCCATCGCGCACCGCCGTCGTCCGCAACGCAGCGCTGTCCGATCCCGATCCCGGCTCGGTCAGCGCGAAACTGGTGATGATCTCGCCCGACGCGATACGGGGCAGCCATTCGGCCTGCTGTTCGGCCGTGCCTTCCTTCACCAGCGCCTGCGATCCGACGCCCAGGTTCATTGCGGTGATCGACCGGAAGGCAAGCGACGCCCACGTCAGTTCGAAGATGATCTCGACCTCCTGCGCGAGCGATAGGCCGAGCCCGCCATACTCCTCGGGCACGGTCAGGCCGAACAGCCCCATCTCGCGCATTTCCTGCACGACATCAGGGGGCAGGCGATCATTTTCCGCGACCCAGGTTTCAAGCGGGACGAGCCGTTCGCGCACATAGCGGCGAACCGCATCGCGCAGCGCCGTCATCGTGTCGGTATCGAGCGCCATCAGTAGCGCCCACCCGTGACGTGGAGCAGCGCGCCGCTGATATAGCCGGCCAGATCGGACGCGAGGAAAGCGACCGCGTCGGCGATATCCTCCACCTTGCCCATCCGGCCGACCGGGGTGGTCTTCGCTGCATTTTCCTGGATCGACGGGAAATGCGGCAGGCTCGTCACCGCCGCCGTCTCGACAAGGCCGGGCGCGACCGAATTGACGGTGATGCCGTTACGGCCATTTTCCATCGACATCGCGCGGGTGAAGCCCAGCAGCCCGGCCTTGGCGGCCGAATAATTGGCCTGCCCCGGATTGCCGAGATGCGCGCGTGACGAGATGTTGACGATGCGGCCCCACTTCGCATCCGCCATCGGCGGGATCGCAGCGCGGGTGCACAGGAACGCGCCCTTCAGCACCACGTCGACCACCGCGTCCCAATCGTTCTCATCCATCTTGGTGATCCGCTTGTCGCGGGTGAAGCCGGCATTGTTGACGAGGATGCCGACCCCGCCGAATGCCGACACGCTACGATCGATCATCGCGGCGACCTGTTCGGCATTGGTGACATCGGCGATGATCGTATCGCATGTGCCGCCCGCGGCGCGGATCGCGCCCGCCTGTTCGGCCAGTCCGCCTTCATTGACGTCGGCCAGCAGCACCAGAGCGCCTTCGGCTGCGAGCCGCGCCGCGACCGCCGCGCCGATCCCGCTGCCCGCACCCGTCACGATGGCCGCCCGGCCGGTAATTCCCAGATCCACTCTTGCTTCCCTTTCAGATACGACGGCCGGCCGCGGCCCAATAAGGCTCACGCAACAGGCGCTTCTTGATCTTGCCCGTCTCTTCACGCGGCAGGCTTTCGCGAAACTCGATTTGCCGGGGTATCTTGTAGCCCGCGATCCGATCCCGCAGCGCCTGCTGCACGCTAGCGCCTGTCAGCTCAGCGCCCGGATCAGGCTGGACGATGGCGAGCAGCGCCTCGCTATATTCCTCGTCAGGAATGCCGAAGACCGCGCAATCGGCAACGCCCGGCACCGCGAGCAACGCAGCCTCGATCTCGGCCGGAT